>JAYVKL010000191.1:0-8615 GCA_043768465.1 Pyrinomonadaceae bacterium | reverse complement strand
GCAATTTCTCACAATCATTATCAGATAAACCTTTGACAAATTTGTTCGGCATATTCATATTGCCATTATATCATAAAACTTTTAGATGACTGCTTATTTACCTGCTTTTGCCAAATTTGTATCAATAAAATGTTCCGCTCATCCCGGTGTTTACTGGAGCATAAACGGCTATCGAACGCCGTTCCCGCTCGTTTTGATCGTCCGCAGCGAAATGATTGACCTTAATCCTCATTTCCGGTCGTTTAATTCCAAGCGCAATGACAATCAGATTGACAACAACATCGGCGGCGAAGACCGCGCTTGAGAAGCAGGCTCTTATTGATATTTGGGAATGGATGCTGACCACGCCGACCTTCGTTTCGACGAGATAATCAAGGTCTATTGAACAGTCAATTTCTTTGTGATAATTTTTCAACACTTTTCGCTGACAGCTCAAAATTCAAAATAAATATATCTGTGAAGTCCGTTACGGCGGCGCGACTGCTAACGCTTTACAGCGCGGCTTTTGGATGCACACGAAAAACGCTTTGCAGTATTTCGACAGTTTAACCGATGTTTGGATAGATTATTCGCTGAATCCGGTGCCGGTTAAATTTTTTTCACACGCTTTGCTTGCCACTTCAAGGGCGCATGAAAACGCGATGGTTGAATTGCAGAAGATATTGAAGAACAAAAACGAAACTCGTTTTTAAAGTAAAACGTCGAATTGATTCGTCCGACAAAATCGGCGCGTCCGAATTTGAAGAATTCAGAAAGAACGACGCGGGCAGATTCATCGCCGTCGAAGCCATCGAACGCCTGTTGCAGCAGACCAACGCCGCGCACATTATTTTGTCCTACAGCACCGACGGCAGAGCGACCGCCGAAGAATTAAATCACTCAATCGCCAAAGCCGGAAAACTCGTCGAAGTCGTTGAAGTTAACTACAAACGCAACGTGATTGGCGGAATGCGATGGACTGACGATTGGACACGCGAGATTCAAGATAAAAATAAAGAACTGCTGTTTCTCATTAAAAAGTTTTAGGACGGCGTGAAGATGAATCTGCCGCTGATGGAAGAAGTCACTAAACGGACGCAGAAGACGAAGGTTGATAATCAAACCGATCTTTTTGGTAATTAAACTTCTAATTCGCGCAGAATCGCCGCCGCCGCCCGTTTCGCCGCGCCGCCGTGTCCGAGCGTGTCGGTTACTTGCTTTAATCTGTCGCGCATCAGCCGGTTCGTCGCCGGTTCTAATAATCTGAAAAGTTCCGCGCTCAGAGTTTCGGGCGTAAAATCGTTTTGAATCAACTCCTTTGCCAATCTTTCCCGCGCAATTAAATTTATCAAGCCGAAGTGTTCGACCGTAATCAAAGGGCGCAGCAGTGTGTAGTTGAGCGCGGAAGTTTTGTAAACAATCGCCATCGGCGTTCCTAGAATGGCGGTTTCCAGCGTCGCCGTGCCGCTCGTAACAGCGGCGACATCCGAAGCGAAAACGGCTTCGCGCGTTTCGTTATGCACGATAGTTAGATTTTTCGGTGTAAGTTTAGCTTTGCTTTTTGCGTCGTCAATCTCCGCCCGCCGGCGCGTCGGCGCGAGCGCGACGACGAACTGCAAATCTTTATTTTTTCGCTCCATCAACGCGGCGGTTTCGAGCAGCGGCGGCAGGATTTTGACGATTTCCTTGTGACGGCTGCCCGCGAGCAGCGAGATCATCGGACGGTTTGCCTCGAGACTATATTTCGCGCAAAATTCGTCTTTCGTCAGTTCCGAGTGAACCTCTTTCGCCAGCGGATTGCCGACGTATTCGACGTGCGAAATTCCCTGCTTTTCATACCAATCTTTTTCAAAAGGCAGAATCGTCAGCATCAAATCAACCGAATTTTTAACGGTCTTCGCCCGATATTTGCGCCACGCCCAAAGCTGCGGCGAGATGTAATAAATGATTTTCAAGCCGCGCCGCCTGAGCGATTTGGCGAGCTTCAAATTGAAATCGGGAAAATCTATCAAAATCACCGCGTCGGGTTTTCGTGAATTCGCCGCTGTTTTGAGCGTTTGAAAAGTCTTCCAGAAGAGCGGCAGAGCGCGGGCGATTTCCGGCAAACCGACAATCGCCAAACCGTCGGCGTTGACGATTGTTTCCACGCCCGCCGCCCGCATCTTCGCGCCCGTCGCGCCGAAAAACTCGAAGCGCGTCTCCGGCGATTGCCCGCGCAGAGCCTCGACGAGCTTCGCCGCGTGCGCGTCGCCCGACGCTTCGCCCGCCACCAGCATTATTTTGTAGGTTTCAGATTTCAGGTTTCAGGTTTCAGGTTTCAGGTTTCAGGAAGCTGGCTCAAAAATCCGCGAGTCGGCTTAAATTCTCAATTTTACATGCTCAATCCTTCATTTTTCCGCGTAAAAATTTAGAATGAAAAATGTGTAATTGAGAATTTCCGTTTTTCTAGACGGCTGGTAGTTTCAAGGTTTCAGTTTAACGAATCGGAAACAGGATTTAGTTTATAACCTGAAACCTGAAACCTGAAACCGTGCATTTTAATCCGGCAAGTCCAACCGATTCGCGCGTTCGGCGCATCAAAGCAGATGTTTTCAGATTAAACATCACGCCCGAATTTAACAGTTGCTTGCCAGACGCATCTTTAACCTTTAAAATGCTGTCTTTTGCGTTATCGGCAATTTTCTATTCGGAAAGTCCGGTTTTTCAATTTAACAGTCTATTTTACACGAGAGTTTTTTGGAGGAGCTTGTGAAATTTCACGTTTTATTTTTATTGGCACTGATCGCCGCAACAAGCGGTTTTACCACGGTTTCGGCGCAGGTCAACGGCACTTCGCAGTCGCGGATTGATTCGGTGATCGGGCAGTTGACCAATTCGCCGGCGGAATCGTTCGCCGGCGGCATCAGCGGCGACGGGCGATTCGTCGTCTTTGAATCAATCGGCAATCTCGCCACCGAGAATCCGCGCAACGCCGACGGCAACCGCGAGATTTTTCTTTTCGATTACGCCCAGCGGCGCATCTTTCAAATCACCGACACGAAAAGTCTGCGAAATGATCCGACCGGAAATTACAATTTGACCAACATCAAAGTTTTAATTATCAATTTGCGACCGGTTATCAGCAACGACGGGCGGTGGATCGCTTTTGGCTCCAACGCGACGACCGCCGTTGCCGGTTCGACCACGCCGAACACGACCAATCCGGGAAACTTCAACGCCGAATTACTGAACCCGAGCGGACCCGAACCGAACCCCAATCCTCTGCTGGCTGACGGCAATACCGAGATGTGGCTTTATCAAATTCCGGCGACACCCGCCGCCAACCTGTCGGCGGGCGACGAACTCGCCGTCACCGATTTGAGTGCCGGAACTTTCACGCGCATCACCAATACCGCCGCGAGCCGCGTGCCGTCTCCCGGTTCGGCGACCGGTTCGCCGATTATCGCCGACGACAACCGCGACGCGAGCATCGGCAACAACGGCAATTACATCGCTTTCACCTCCAATCGTGATCTCGTCCCCAGTTCGACCGCCGGGAACGCCGGGAACGATGCCAACGACGAAATTTTCACTTACGCCCGACTCGCCAATCAACTTAATCAGATTACGGTCACGCCGCGCGGAACCATCTTCGCCCCGATTATCAATATCACGCCGTCCATTTCCGGCAACGGTCTGCGCGTCGCCTTCCAAAGCAACGCCGACAAGCCGGTGACGGGCATCGTCGAAAGCAACACCGACCGCAATATCGAGGTTTTCTTTACCGATTTAGACTCGAACGGCGCAGTCAGTTCGGCAATCGGTGCTAAAAAGAAGCAAATCACGGTCACCACGCGCACTAATCCGGGCGATGTCGTTAACATTTTCGATTTCGGCAGAAGAATGAGCCGCGACGGGCGTTACATCTCTCTGGATTCTTACGCCGACCTGCAAACCGAAAACGGCGGCACGAATTACACTTCATTTGCTCTTTATGTTTATGACATAGACGCGGCGACGGTGCCGCCGACCACTCCGCCGACCAACCCGTTTCGACGCATCGGACCGCGCAGTAATGCCGACTCGACGGTTAACGGCAATGAAGTTCCGCATTTCGGCGGCTTTACGGCGGATACGGACAGTTCGGGAAATCAGCAGAGCGTACTGGTTTTTGAAACGCGCCAGAACATCAAATCCGACGGAGTAGTCGCGGCGGTCAATGATGAAGGATTAAATCCCAACACGGCACGTCCGACGCAGATCTACGCTTTTCCGCTGACGACCGCCGCCGGTGAAACGCCGACGTATAAAAGATTGACTAAATTTCCGCCGTCACTTTTATTTCCCGCCTCGACCCAGCCGATTCCGAGCAATTCGGTGCGGCGCATGACGTTTAATCTGGGATCAACGGAAATCGGCACGGGTAACCCTGATTTGAGCAGCGAGGCTTTTTATTTTCTGCTGCCGACGGCGACGGCGCAGAGCGCGGTTCGAGTGAATACTTTCACCGGAGCCAGCCGTCAGATCGTCTCCGCGTCGCCCGTTCCGACTCCCAACCCGACCGTTACGCCGACCCCCAGCCCGACTCCGACACCAACTACCACGCCGTCGCCGACTCCGACTCCGACCCCGCAAACGCCCGCCGCCGTGCAGGGAGTTTCGCCCGGAATGCTGGTGACGATTGATTACGACACGGGCATCAATAATTCGGTCGCCGCGCGAACGGCAGTCGGTTCGCTGTCCAGAAGTTTCACTCTGCCGATAGAATTAAGCGGCGTGACGCTGACGATAAACGGCGCGGCAGCCGGTCTAAAGTCGGTCAGCCGACGACAGATAACCTTCGTCGTGCCGCCCGCGCTGTCTTCCGGTGTCACGGGAACCGCTTATCCGCTGGTTGTCAACAGCAGCGGCGTGGTTTTCCGAAGTTCCATCACCATCGTTCCGACGCGCCCCGATATTTTTACGACTCTCGCGGCTCCCGCGCCGAACGGACGCGCCCGGATTTTCAACATCACGAATACGGTTTTCAGAACCGAACCGTTTGATGTGACGACGCTCCGACTGCGCGGCGGCAGGCGGGTTCCGACGGTGCTGCGTTTATTTTTAACCGGTGTCGAAGGTGCGCCCGCCAGTATCACTTCGATCAGAATCCGCGACGTGACGATTACCCCGACGACCGCCGCAATTCTGCGCGAACCGGGCGTTTATTCGTTCGATTTCACGCTGCCGGCAACACTGCGCGGCGCGGGCGACGTTCCGATTATCGTGACCGTCACGGCGGGCGGCGTAACTTTCCAAAGTCGGCTCGACGACACCGCGCCGCAGTTCCGAATTCTTTGATTCAGGTAAGCGATAAGCAATGTGATTGAGGTGAGCGATGAGATAATGAGCGATGAGATTTTTACGGCAAATCTCTCACCGCTCATTGCTCATTTTCCCGTTCCATTTCTTGCCTAACTTATCCCTTTAGATTATTCTTGGGTAGCGGCAAAAAGGTTTATTCAACAGCTATTTTTCCAGAAATTCCGTTTGTTTCGACGTTTTTACTTTTAGAAAATCCGCTTGCTAAAATTCATTTCGGGAGTTTATAAAAAATTATGTCAACCACAGATGTCAACACGATGAAGATTGCGCCGAAGGTGTGGCGCAACGGCGAATTTATCAATTGGGACGAAGCCCGCGTTCACGTTATGACGCACGCCATTCATTACGGCTCCAGCGTGTTTGAAGGCATTCGCGCTTATCAAACCGAGCGCGGCGCGGCGGTCTTCCGCCTGACCGATCACATCCAGCGTCTTTTGAATTCAGCGAAGGTTTACCGGATGGACAGCCGCTACTCCCGCGCGGAAATTTGTCAGGCGGCGGTCGAAATCGTGCGCGGCGGCGGAATGGACGAATGTTACATTCGTCCGGTTATTTTTCGCGGTCTGAACGAAGACAAACCGGCGTTCGGCGTGAACCCGTTTCCGAACCCGATTGAGTGCTACATCGCCGCCTGGGATTGGGGCAAATATCTCGGCGAAGAAGCGTTGGAAACCGGCGTTGATGTCTGCGTTTCGAGTTGGACGCGCACGCCGTCGAATTCCCTGCCGGCGGTCGCCAAAGCCGGAGCCAATTATATGAATTCGCAGTTGATCAAAATGGAAGCGATTCTCGGCGGCTACTCCGAAGGCATCGCGCTTGATGATCGCGGCTACGTTTCCGAAGGTTCGGGCGAAAATCTATTTGTCGTCAACAACGGCAAACTGATTACGCCGCCGCTCGGAGCTTCGATTCTGCCCGGCATCACGCGCGACTCGGTGATTCAAATCGCCAGGGAATTAAGTATCGAAGTTCAGGAAACGACGATTCAGCGCGCCGCTCTTTATCTGGCGGACGAGTTGTTTTTCACCGGAACCGCCGCCGAAATTACGCCGATTCGCTCGGTTGACCGCATCACGGTCGGGGCGGGCAAACGCGGCGACCTCACCAAACAATTACAGGATGTTTTCTTCGATGTCATTCACGGCAGACGACCCGCGCCGAACGACGCGCCGTGGCTGACCTACGTCAACGACACGAAAGAGGAAAAATCGGTCGGTTCGTCAAACGGTAGCTAACGGCTGATCGAGCTTTTAATTTGAGAGATTTTGTTTTGGTTCAAAACAAAATCTCTTTTCATTTCCGAACGCTTTGACCGGAAATGAAAAGAATCGCCGGTCAATTCAGTATTCGGGAAACGATGCTCGTGAAAAGTTTCCGTTTCCCAGTTCATTTTCAACCGTATAAATTTATGTTCAGCACAATTTGTCTATCGTTCTTTTTGCTTTTTCAAATGCCGTCCACCACCGTTCAACCGCTAACGCCGCCCGCGCCGTCGCCGAAACCGTCGCCTATCGTTCAAATGCTGGACGAGCCGAATTCGGTAACGAAACACTCGATTCGGGCGAACGGCAAACAGTTGAATTATACGACGACCGCCGGATTTATGCCGATTCGCAATGCGGCGAGCGGGGAGATCGAAGCCAAGATTTTTTATATGGCTTACACGCTCGATAATCCGCCCGCCAATCGCCCTCTGATGTTTTCATTCAACGGCGGACCCGGTTCGGCTTCGGTTTGGCTGCACCTCGGCGCATTGGGTCCGAAGCGCGTGAAGATGCTCGACAACGGATTTCTGCCGCCGCCGCCGTATCAGATGGAAACGAACGATGCGACGTGGCTTGCCGATAGCGATTTAGTGTTTGTGGATACGGTCGGGACGGGTTACAGCCGCCCGCTGAAGCCGGAATTCGGCGCGAAGTTTTTCGGGTTGAACGGCGACATCGAATCAACTGGCGAATTTATCAGAATGTATCTGGGGCGCGAAAATCGTTGGAGTTCGCCGCTTTTTCTGGTCGGCGAAAGCTACGGCACGACGCGCGTTTCGGGGTTGTCGAATTATCTTTTCGACAAAGGCATCGGCTTAAACGGAATTCTGATGATTTCGACCGTGATGAATTTCCAGACGATTCGCTTTGCCGACAACAACGACGCGCCTTTGATTTTGATTCTGCCGTCTTACGCGGCGACCGCCTGGTATCACAAAAAACTTTCGCCGCAAATGCAGACAAAAACGGTCAAACAAATCGCGCAGGAAGCCGAAGATTTCGCGTCGAACGAATTCGCGCCCGCGATGCTGCGGATTGATCGTCTTTCGGTGCCGGAAAAGCAAAAGCTGCTCGACAAATTCAGCCAATTTACCGGCTTGTCGAAAGAATTTATCGAACGCAGCAACTTCCGCGTCGAACTCAACGAATTTATGAAGGAATTACTGCGCGACCAACGCCGCACGGTCGGCAGACTGGACAGCCGATTTCTCGGCATTGACCGCGACGCGGCGGGCAGCGAAGCCGGCGACGATCCGAGCATCAACGCCATTCGCCCGCCGTTCACGTCCGCTTTTAACGATTATGTGCGAAGCGATTTGAATTTTAGAACCGACCTCGAATACTACGTTTTAGGCGGCGGCATCGGACGCTGGAACTGGAACGTGGAGAACGGTTACGCCGACACCTCGATTCGCTTGAAAGACGCGATGGCGAAAAATCCCTATATGAAAATCTTCGTCGGGCAGGGATATTTCGATATGGCAACGCCGTTTTTCGCCGCCGAATACAGCGTCTCGGCGATGAACCTCGATCCAACCTTACGAAAAAACATCGAATTCAATTATTACGAAGCCGGACATATGATGTATATCGAAAAAGTCTCGCTCAAAAAACTGCACGACGACGCGACGGCGTTCATTCAGAATTCGATGCGGAAGTAACTTCCGATTTTGGAAAATCATTGACGCTGTTTCACATAAAAACTACAATGAAATTTGAATGGAACGAGAATAAGCGTTTGATAAATTTGCAAAGGCACGGCTTCGATTTTGTCGGCGTTTCCAAAGCCTTTGACGACCTCAATGCTTTAACCGTTTTGGACGACCGTTTTAATTACGGCGAAATTCGTTTTATTACATTCGGATCGTTAAACGGTCGTATTGTTTCCGTCGTCCATACGGAATCCGACGAAATTATTAGAATTATTTCACTCACCTTACGCAGCAAACTGAATCGGGTTCAGTTGCCGCAGAGTTGAAAATGCCGAATGTAATGCATTGAGATACAATTTTGATTTCAAGGTAATAA
>JAYVKL010000190.1:0-8271 GCA_043768465.1 Pyrinomonadaceae bacterium | reverse complement strand
GCAATTTCTCACAATCATTATCAGATAAACCTTTGACAAATTTGTTCGGCATATTCATATTGCCATTATATCATAAAACTTTTAGATGACTGCTTATTTGTTTTTCGGTAGCGGCTCAATCAAAAGAGAGAGAGCCGGTTCAATGATGAGCAGGTCAAGTGAATTTAACATATTGTTATTGCAGTATTTGGACATAAAAGATTTGCCGTCGCCCTTCAGCGGTTTTTCTCTGCCCGATTCTTCTTTTCTCAAATAAGCGATTGCTTCTTTAAGTTCTCAGTTTTTTCGCCACCTTTGCCGACACCGTTTCCCAGTCGGTCTGCACGGGACGCGTCGGCGCGAAGACGACATCTTCGCGCCGAAAGTTCGACTCTGCCGGTTCACAGTTTTTATTTGACTGCTGCTGATTAACGATTGCCCGGTAGATGCGTTCGGGCTGTTCGGCTGCTCGTCTGACGATCTCCCGCTTGAGTTTAGTGCCGAACTTCGCCCGTCCCGTAAAGAACCGGTCTGCCGACCGCTTTCTGCGCCGCGCTTTTGAGTTCGATGCCGATTTTGCGTTTTGCCGGTAACCGCCACGAGGAGCATTTGTCAATGGTGCGTTTCGGCACCGCATAGAGATATTTGCGCCTCTTGGATTGATTCTCTATTCAATAGACGTGAAGGCACAAAATAGCGACTCTTTGAAAACTTGCGCGGTGAATTTCAGCCTGTCTGTTGTCGATATCGTCCCGAATCATCTCAGCCGTTCGGCGGCTATCGCTTATCATGGATGCGGCGATAGAAAATGTGCTGAGTTAAAGCATCTTTCAAAAAGAAAAAGTGTGGAAGCGGCATGAAAATATTCTACCTTGTCGTAAAGTCAGTAATTATTGGCTTATTTCTGTTCACCGTAACTTTTGCCCAGCAAAACGATAAAGTCCTCAAACATAACAAATGGAGAAATGAACCGCTTAAAATTTTTAATAAGCAGCGAATTTATGCAAAAACCCCGCAAACTCCGTGTCTCTGCGGTGAAAAATTGTTAGGAAAGTCGTCTATTAAATAATTTCAATTTTCACTCTCCAAAATTTCCTTCGCTTCCAGAAGACTTTGCCGCTGCGTTTCGCTGATGGTCGGATACTGCAAATTTAACGACTCCATTTTTTTGATGATAATTTTTGAAACGGCGACGCGCGAGAACCATTTTTTGTCCGCCGGAATCGCATACCAGGGAGAATTTTTCGTGCTGGTGTTCTGCATCGCGTCCGCGTAAGCCTTCATATAATCGTCCCAGAAGCCGCGCTCTTTCGCGTCGGTCGCCGAAAATTTCCAATTCTTTTCCGGCGTTTCGATTCTCTTTAAAAAGCGATTTTTCTGTTCCGTTTTGGAGACGTTGAGGAAAAACTTCAAAACGTGAATGCCGTTTTCCGCGAGGTATTCTTCAAAATTGCGAATCTGCTCGAAGCGTTTTTTCCAGATGTTTTTGTCTTTTTCCAGATTTTCCGGCATCTGCGAAAGCCGCAGAATTTCCGGGTGAACGCGGACGATTAAAACGTCTTCGTAATACGAGCGATTAAAAATTCCGATGCGCCCGCGTTCGGGAATGCGCTTCATCGAACGCCACAGAAAATCGTGGTCAATCTCTTCCGCCGAAGGCTGTTTGAACGATGTCACCTCGCAGCCCTGCGGGTTCAAACCGGACATCACGTGTTTGATTGCGCCGTCTTTGCCCGCCGCGTCCATCGCCTGAAAAATTACCAAAAGCGCGTGATTGCTCTGCGCGTAAAGCACGTCCTGAAGTTCGGCGAGCCGCTCGACATTTTTCCGCAAATCTTCGACGGCGGCGTGTTTATCGGTGTAATCGCCGGTGTCATCGGTTTGATGTTTTTTTAAGTCGAGCTTTTTGCCTTCCGGCACGAGAAATTTTTCGATGTTCATATTTTATTCGGGTTTAGAATTGACGACTGAAATAAATTTACCGAAAAAATGTTTAGAGTCCAAACTGCGTTCCGCATTTTGTTGTTTGCTCGAACTGTCAGAACCGCCGGCGGTAGCGGGCGGGTCAAGCGGCGGCGGGGCTTTTCAGTCAATCGAGAAACCCACCCGCTACCGCCGGCGGTTCTGACCCTGATACGCAAAATTGAACCGCCCTAGGCTATGCCGGCAAGAGAAGCAAAGTGCGTTCCGCGTTTGGACTCTGAACGGAAAATAAAATATCCCGGAACTTTCAAACGCTTGTTTAATCTTCGCGCCGGAAATTGGAAACCAGTGGCGGAAAAGTTTTCCACAGGTGGAAAACCTAAAACCAATTCCGTTCGCCCGCCGTTTTACCAGCCGCGTTTATTAATTTGAGTGTGTTAAAATTGCACGAATGACCGACGAGCAGACGAAAAAATACAAGCCGCGCGTTTCGCCTTGGCTACTGGGCGGAATGGTTTTGATTTTGTTCACCTTTCTGGTGCTTTTGCAGTCCTCGAATTACTGGAAAAATCTGACGGTTGATTCGGCGAGCGACACGCTGCTGCTTTACGGTTTGTCGTCTTTGAACTTTTTCGCGTTCGTCATTTTCGGCTTTATTTTCGTTCGCAGTCTGCTGAAACTGCGCCGCGAACGCCGCGACCTCGCGCTCGGCTCGAAGCTGAAAATGCGGCTTTTGCAGTATTTTTTCGCCATCAGCCTGCTGCCGATTATGGCGATGGCGGTTTTTTCCTACCTGTTTATGAATCGCGCGCTCGACCGCTGGTTCACGGACATTCCCGAAAACGTCATCCGCGAGGCGCGAACCGTGCAGAATCAGGCAATCGCCGACCAGACGCTCAAATTAGACGAGACCGCGAAAATGCTGGCGACGAGTTTGGGCAGCGAGGAAATCACCGATCAGACGCTGCGTAAAATCGTCGAAGCCGGCAATCTGACCAGGCTCGAAGTGATTTCAAAAGACGGCGTAATTCTCGCCGCCAGCGAAAAACATCTTTCGCCCGAACAAAAAACCGAACTCGCCGCCACGCTCTCCTTCGTCCATCAAAACAACTTGACCGCAACGATTTTGACGGACGGCAAAGGCTTCGACGCGGCGACGGCGCAGTTCTCCGACGGCAGAAGGCTCGTCGTCATTCCCGATTTGCGCTCCGCCGGCAACGTCAGCCAAATCGTCGAAAATTCCCTGAACGAGTTTGAAAAGCTCAAACAAAAACAACTGACGATCCGGCAAATCGGACTTCTGACGCTGGGCGTATTGACGTTTCTTTTAATCTTCGCGTCGAGTTGGACGGCGTTTTACATCGCTCGCGGTCTGACCGTGCCGCTCAAAGCTCTGGCGGAAGGCGCGGACAAAATCGCGCGCGGCGACCTCAAACATCGCGTTGACGTTTTCGCCGAAGACGAACTCGCGCTGCTCGTCTCGACCTTCAATCAGATGTCGGCAAAGCTCGAAGAAAATTCCTTTGAACTCTCCGAACGCCGCCGTTATATCGAAACGATTTTGCAGTCGCTGGCGACCGGCGTGATTTCGTTCGATGCCGAAAATCGCGTGACGACCATCAACCAAGCCGCGATTCAAATTCTCAAGCTGGAGGCGGCGGATTTTACGAATTTCGAGTTGAAACAATTTTTAAACGAAGAGAATCGCGTGGTGCTGGAACGCTTATTAAATCGCGCCAAACGCATCGGGCAGGCGAGCGAGCAAACCGTTTTGCAGCCGGAATACGCCGACGGCAGCGAGGCGGCGAATGAAAATTTGCCGGTCGCGCTGACGGCGACGGCACTACCAAAAACCTCCGGCACGACGACGAGCGGCGTGGTTTTGGTGATCGAAGATTTGTCGGAGTTGATCGCCGCCCAACGCGCTTCGGCGTGGCAGGAAGTGGCGCGGCGAATGGCGCACGAAATCAAAAACCCTTTGACACCGATTC
Organism: Pyrinomonadaceae bacterium; assembly: GCA_043768465.1. Taxonomy (GTDB): domain Bacteria; phylum Acidobacteriota; class Blastocatellia; order Pyrinomonadales; family Pyrinomonadaceae. Next base: position 4,378 of record JAYVKL010000190.1, on the reverse strand, counting down.
AACTTTCGGCGGAACGCATTGCGAAACGCTTCGCTCAGAACGGTCAGGAGTCAGGAGTCGGAGGTCAGAGCGAAATCCAAAGCGCGAAATCCAAAGTTCAAAGTTTTTTGAATGTTTTCAAGCCGAACAGCGATGCGGAAAATTTGAAAATCGAAGAGCAGAACGCCAAAGTCATCAAAGACGGCACGGAGACGATTCTGCGCGAAGTTAACAGTTTGAAATCAATGGTTGACGAATTTTCGCGTTACGCCCGGCTGCCGAATCCGAAACTCGAAAGCGGCGATTTGAACGGTATTATCAAACAATCCGCCGCGCTTTACGACGACCGCTTTTCCGATGTGAAAATTGAATTGAATTTAGCCGATAATCTGCCGAACGCGCTGCTCGACGACGAGCAGCTAAAGCGCGTTTTCGTTAATTTAATCGAAAACGCGACCGAATCGTTCGACGAAACCCAATCCGATAAAACAATCACGGTCAAAACCTTTCACGACGCGGCGCGAGATTTGATCGTCGCCGAAATCTCCGACAACGGCAACGGCATTTCGCCGTCGGATTTCCAGAAACTTTTCCAGCCGTATTTTTCCACCAAAGGACGCGGCACGGGTTTGGGTTTGGCAATCGTGCAAAGAATCGTCTCCGAACATCGCGGCAAAATCCGCGCCGTTAATAATTTTTCCAAAGGCGCGAAGTTTGTTGTAGAATTGCCGACAGCCGGATGAATTTCAAATTTTTGAAGGAGTAATAATGAGCCAAACAATTTCAGCCGTTTATGAAAACGGAACATTAATTTTAGACGAGCCTTTAGCCGTCTCCAATGGTGTAAAGGTTGAGATAACTGTCGTTTTGCCGAAGAATAACTTATCGGAAAAGACATCTGCCGAAAATGTTGATGAAAGCACCGAATGGACGGATGAAGATTTAAGAGATTTTAGTCTGGATAGTTTTCGACGTTTTGAACAATTTGAAAACGAGGCGAACCGATGAAAGCCGGAACCATCGTTCTCGCCGATTTCGCAGGTGCGACCGGAGTTAAACGCCGTCCGGCACTCGTCATTTCAACTGCGCTTTACCACGTCGAACGTCCCGATGTGATTTTGACAATCATCACCAGTCAAATTACAAAATCGAACGCCAAAACCGATTACATTTTGCAGGATTGGCAGGCGGTAGGGCTGACTTTGCCTTCCGTCGTGCGAGTCTATATGGGTATGAAGATGCCCGCTGAATTAACGAAAATCGGCGAGCTTTCTGACCGCGATTGGGAGGAAGTGCAGAAACGCTTGCAAATTTCGATAGAAGTTTAATGTCCAACTCAATTTTAATCGTTGACGACGAGCGCGGAATCCGTGAGACTCTGCGCGGCGTTTTGGAAGACGAAGGTTTTGAAGTCGAAACCGTCGCTTCCGGTGAAGCGTGTTTGGAAGCCGTCGAAATCGGTAATTTCAACTGCATTTTGCTGGATGTCTGGCTGCCCGAAATTGACGGTCTGGAAACTTTGAAACGACTGCGCGAGAACGGCGTTGATTCGGCGGTCGTGATGATTTCGGGACACGGCAATATCGAAACTGCCGTGAACGCGACGAAATTGGGCGCGTTTGATTTTATCGAGAAACCGCTCTCGATTGAGAAAACCGTTTTGACCGTCAGGAACGCGGTCAAGCAGCGCGAACTCGAACGTGCCAATCGAAATTTGAGCGAACAATTAACTGAAGAACACGCGATGATCGGCGATTCGATTGCGATGCGGGCGTTGCGAAAGCAAATCTTCATCGTCGCCCCGACCGACGGGCGCGTTTTGATTTCGGGCGAATCGGGAACGGGCAAGGAACTTGTCGCCAGAGCGATTCACGCCAACTCGAAGCGGCGAAACGCGCCGTTCGTCGAGATAAATTCCGCCGCGATTCCCGAAGATTTAGTCGAGTCGGAACTTTTCGGACACGCGAAGGGAGCGTTTTCCGGCGCGGTGAACGCGAAAAAAGGGAAGTTTGAAATCGCCGACGGCGGCACGATTTTTCTCGATGAAATCGGCGATATGTCGCCGCGCGTGCAGGCGAAAATGCTGCGCGTTTTAGAAGAACAAAGATTTGAATCAATCGGCAGCAACGCGCCGGTCAAAGTTGACGTGCGCGTCATTTCGGCGACCAATAAACCGCTTGCCGATTTGATCGAATCGGGCGATTTTCGCGCCGATTTGTTTTACCGCTTGAACGTTATTCCGTTTCAAATTCCGCCGCTCCGCGAACGCCTCGAAGACGTGCCGGTCTTAGTCGAACATTTCAACCGCAAATTTTCCCGCGATTACGGAAAAAAGCCGAAGGATTTTACGGCGGACGCGATCAGCGCACTGCGTAATTATGCGTGGCTCGGCAACGTCCGCGAATTGCGAAATACGGTTGAGCGCGTCGTGATTATGCACGAAAAACAAGCGGTTGCCGCCGCCGATTTGCCCGAATTAAATCAGAAAAAAGAGTTGCCCGCCGCGTCGTTTCGCTTTCCGTCTTTCAAAGAGGCGAACGATGCTTATCAGCGCGAATTTATCCTGCACAAATTGAGCGAAGCCGGCGGCAACGTCTCGAAAGCGGCGGACGCGATGGGCGTTGACCGCAGTCATCTTTACCGGCGAATGAAAAATTTGGGAATCAACGTCGAGAAAGAAAAGACCGATTGACGTTATCAAAATCGGCAAATCCAATCAAAATACCATTTATATGAAGTCTGCTAAATTAGTTAAACCCTTTACATCCAATATAATACGGCTGGTCATCGGCACTTTTTTATTGAGCGTGTCGCCTTTCGTCGCTGCCCAGACGCTGAAGAACGAGCAGGGGCGCGGACGTGAAATGCTCGAGGCTGTCAAAAAGGATATCGTCAAAAATTATTACGACCCGACCTATCACGGCGAAGACGTGGACGCGGTTTTTAAATCAGCCGAAGAGCGGGTTAATCAAGCGACCTCCATCGGGCAAATTCTCGGCATTGTTGCACAAACGCTGATGCAGTTCAACGATTCGCACACTTATTTTATTCCGCCCGCGCCCGCCGATGATGTGCGGCATAATTGGGAACTGCAAATGATCGGCGATAAGTGCTATGTCGTCGCGGTCAAATCGGGCAGCGATGCCGAAGCTAAAGGCTTGAAACCGGGCGACGAAATTGTCGTTATCGGCGGTTACACGCCGATGCGAAAAAATCTTCGCAACCTGATGTTTTTTCTGAAATCATCGAAAAATATGCGGATTGTGGTGAGAAAAAGCGACGGTCAAACCGCGAGTTTGGACATATCGGCAAAGGTGCGGGCGGGAAAACCGGTGCTTGATCTGCGCGGTCCGAATCCGGGAGCCGACATCGGCGCACTTATCCGCCAGAGCGAAGATAACCGATTTCTTCACCACCGCTATTATGAAGACGACAATGTGCTTATTTGGAAAATGCCTTTTTTTAACGGCGAAAAGGCGATTGACGAATTGATGGAGAAAGCGCGAAAACACCGAACCTTGATTTTGGACTTGCGCGGCAACGGCGGCGGCTACGAATCGGCTCTACTGCGATTGGCGGGCTATTTTTTCGACCGCGACGTTAAAATCGGCGACTTGAAAAGTCGGCGGGAGACAAAACCTTTGACGGCGAAAACACACGGCAAAAATGTTTTTACAGGAAAGTTGATCGTATTGGTGGACGGCGATTCAGGCTCGGCTTCAGAATTATTGGCGCGGCTCGTGCAACTTGAAAAGCGCGGCACGGTCATCGGCGATAAAACGTCGGGTTTGGTGATGCAGGGAACTTTTATTCCGCACAAATCAGGCTTGGATTTGGTTTTCTACTATGGCGTGAGCGTAACCAGTGCCGATGTGATAATGTCTGACGGAAAAAGTCTGGAGCGCATCGGCGTTACGCCCGACGAACTGATTCTGCCGACGCAGGAAGATTTGGCAGGTGAACGCGATCCGGTTTTGTCACGAGCGGCGACGCTTGCCGGACTGAAAATCGAACCGGAAAAAGCCGGAAAAATGTTCCCCGTCCAATGGCAACCATAGTTTTATTGCGATAGACGCGACTGGCGAAAGCCGACTTTTCGGAAGCCCAAAATTGGAGCCGCGAAACCAATCAAATAAAATTGGGTGCGAGACAGAAAACGCCAGCCGCCAAAAGGCGTAAAGAACGCAAAAAAGATGTTCCCAGCCGTTCTTTTTGCGAATTTCGTTTCTTTTGGCGGCGATTTTTTCGCAGAAACCTATACGATTCAAATCAATTTAGAGCAAATTCGGATTGAATGTATGGCAGACTAAAGTCTGCCACCGCCGTCGAGAGTCGGGTCTGAGCGAGGCGGCAGACTGAAGTCTGCCATACGCTGATTAGCAATCTGCTCTAGGCATAT
>JAYVKL010000189.1:0-12420 GCA_043768465.1 Pyrinomonadaceae bacterium | reverse complement strand
TAGTCATGTTGCTCTTTTATCACTTTCGAGAAGTGTGTAGCAACTAAAGTCTTGCACTGAAAGTGCATAGTTTTGAACTAACGGCTGTGACCAATAAATGAGAATGTACAACTTTGGGCGAAACGATCAGCGGAAATTTGTTTCGGGCGCGAATAGTTTTTTGTATGTTTCGGCTCAAACTGCGGGCGCGTATTTCGGCGTTGCGTTGGCGAACTTGATGTGCGAGATGCCGGTAATTTTCGCTTCAACCGAAATTCGTGACGGCGGCTCGCAATTTTTGAGCGAGTTTATCGCTACATTCGAACTCATCGGCGTTATCGGCACGGGCGCAAAATTTCGTCCGCCCGCCGGTTCCGGTTTTAGTCGCCTGTTATATTACGGCGGCTGTCTGGTTCACGAGTTCGACTTCGTTCGCAAATCCGGCGGCTACTTTGGCGCGTTTCGCCTCGAACACTTTCTCGAACACCTTAGCGGGCATCATTTTGTCGAATGTTCCGCTGTTCATTACCGCGCAAAGGCTCGGCGCTTTGACGGCGATGATCTTTTTCGGGAGGCTTTCAAAGGAAGCGAAAGAAAGTGTCTGAAGCGAAAAGAGGGCTGATTTTATGCACCGGAAATTCCGCCCGCAGTCAGATGGCGGAGGGTTTATTGAATAAATTAGGCGACGGTAAACTTACGGTCGAAAGTGCCGGTGTCACGCCGAGTCTCGTGCGCCTGGGAGCCGTCGAAGCGATGCGGGCAATCGGGATTGATATTTCCGGGCAACGCTCGAAATCGGTTGACGAATTCGCCGGACAAAACTTTGATTTCATCATCACCGTCTGCGATAATGCTAAGAAAACTCATCCGGTTTTTTCCGGCAGCGCGAAACGTATTCATTATAGTTTCGTTGATCCGCCGCCCGAAAACGTCGGCAATGACAACGCCCGACTGATGATTTTTCGAGAAGTGCGGGACGAATTTAATATCTGGCTGGCTGACTTTGTTCGAGAACGCCGTCGCCGCTAAAAAGATTAATCTCTCTGCGAACTCTGCGCCTCCGCGTGAGAAAAATTTCACGCGGAGGCGCAGAGTTCGCAGAGATAGATTGGAAGTGTATTTAACAAACTCAAAATGCCCGCAATTTCCGAACTCGCCGCTCAAGTCAGAGAAGAGAAACCTTTTCAATACATCGTGCAAAACCTCGAAAGCACATTCGGCGAGCCGAAACTTTCCCGCAAAAGCGACCCGCTGGCGATGCTCATTAACATCATTCTGTCGCAGGCGACGAGCGACGCGAACAGCCATCGCACTTTTCGCAATTTGAAGGCTGAATTTGAAAATTGGGACGCAGTTCTCGCCGCCGAGATCGGCGCGATTGCCGACGCGATTCGGCTCGGCGGTTTGGCGAACCAAAAAGCTAAAGTTATCAAGGATTTACTCGTTCAAATCAAAGAAACGCACGGCACATTATCGCTCAAATTCGTCGAGAAAATGCCCGACGACGCGGCGCGGGATTTCTTGACAAAATTTCGCGGTGTCGGTCCGAAGACCGTCGCCTGCACACTGCTTTTCGCTTCGCATAAGGAAGTTTTCCCGCTCGACACGCATATTTTCCGCATCTTTAGACGAATGGGCGTTTTGCCTGAAAAAATCTCCGACGCTAACGCGCACAAACTTCTTGACGAACTCGTGCCGAAAGGGAAATTTTATTCGCTGCACGTTAATTTGATTCGGCTCGGCAAACAAACGTGCCGTCCGCGCGAACCTTTGTGCGAGCAGTGTCCGCTCATCGAATACTGCGATTACGGGCTGCATCGGCTTGACTGAGGTCGTGACATTTCCGGGAAATAATACCAATTCAAAACAAAGTGTGCATATCGTTGCTCAAAGAGTTAGAACCGCCTGCGGTAGCGGGTGGGTCGTCCTGCGGCGTTGATCCCGCCCGCGACCGCAGGCGGGTCTGACAATACGCACTAATCAACTTGAATCGGTATAATTAGGCGCGTGAGAGATTTAAAGCCGCTGGTTGCCAATGATAAAAACCTTAATATTCGATTTGGGAAAAGTCATCGTGCCGTTTGAACTCGACAACCAGATGAAAATTCTGGAAACGGTTGGCGACTTCAAAAGCGTCGAGATTCGAGCGAAAATTTTTGCTTTCGAAGAACTGATGCTGTTTGAAACGGGCGTAATTTCTGCCGCCGAATTGTTTGAAGTTTTGAAAAGAACGCTCGGTTTGCGAATGAATTTCGCTGGGTTTGTCACGGCTTGGAACAGCATTTTCTCGCCGGAGCCAATTATTTCCGAAACCTTGATCGAAAAACTTTCAAGGAAATACCGCTTGATAATTTTATCCGACACGAACGAACTGCACTTTGATTTTATCAAGCGAAATTTTCCGATCCTGCGGTTTTTCGACGATTTCGTTTTGTCGTATAAAGTCGGATTCGTCAAACCGTCGCCGGAAATTTACCGCGCCGCCGTCGAAGCAGCCGGATGCGCGGCAGACGAGTGTTTTTTCACGGACGACAAAGCCGCGAACATCGCGGGGGCGATAAAGTTCGGCATCAACGCGGTGCTGTTTGAATCCGCCGCGCAGTTTGAGCGGGAGATAAAAGCGCGACATTTGCTGTAAAATAAAAGGGGCGAAGGCGTTAAGGCTTTTCAACGCCTTCGCCCCTTTATTTGGAAAAAGTTAGAAGCTGTTTGGAAATTAGAAAATGATTGTTCACCGAAGAAAATTTAACCGCGAAACACGCGAAACACGCGAAAAATTAAATTAAAAATGAACCGTTTTGACTCTGTTTAGCAGCATTCACGTTTTTTCGCGGTTAAGTTCTTAGTTTTCAAACAGCTTTTTAGTAAATTAATTTTCCTGATTTTCGCCGTTCGATTTGCTGCCTTTGCCCGAAGCGGCGGCTTGCGCCTGCGGCAATTGCAGCCCGACGGCATCCGATTTTGTCTCCGGCTCGTCGTCGAGCAGTTTTTCCTCGTATTCGTTGACAATCATTTTGCCCGACTGCTTGGTGAAAACGAGTTTTTCCTGTTCGTCGTCGTAGTCAATCGTCACTAAATCGCCGGTTTCAACTTGATCGGTCGCCACCAGATTCGACAGCGAATAAACGAGAAACCGCTCAATGGCGCGTTTCAGATGCCGCGCTCCGTATTTCAAATCAATGCCTTCACTAAGGAGAAATTCCTTCGCCGCCACGCTGCACTCAAAAATAAATTTCGTTCCGGCGGAATCGGTGATCCGATCCTGCACACCGCGCAGTTCGATGTCGAGAATCCGGCGCAGGTGATGTTCTTTCAAGCTGCGAAAGACGACGACTTTATCAATGCGGTTCATAAATTCCGGCGAGAATTTACGTTTCGCCGCTTCGAGTGCCGTGCGGTAAATTTTCGTGTCAATCTCGTTGTCGTCCGCCTGTTTGTTCGATTTCGTCGGCGCGAAACCAATGCCGCCGGAAATCATATCCGACATTTCACGCGCTCCCAAATTGGAAGTCATTATAACGACGGTTTTCGAGAAATCAACGCGCCGATTGTCGCCCAAAGTCAGCGTCGCTTTGTCCAGAATTCCGAGCAGCAATTGCCACAAAGCATCCGAGGCTTTTTCGATTTCGTCGAACAGAACGAAGGTTAGTTTGTTGTCGTCAGTGTGCGCTTTGTCGAGATTTTCCTGCGTCAGCATCGGCGAAGTTTCGCGGTGTCCCAAATATCCGGGCGGCGAGCCGATGAGCTTCGCAATCTCGTGCGAGTGCTGAAATTCGGCGCAGTCAATTTTCACCACCGCGTGCGCTTCGCCGAACAAAACCTGCGCTGCCGCTTCGACGACGCGCGTTTTCCCGGAACCGGTCGGACCTAAAAACAGCATCGTCCCGACGGGGCGCGAAGGGTTGTTCATTCCCGCCAAATAAATCTGAAAAAGCCCGCTCATCCGACGAACGGCGCGTTCCTGTCCGACAATAAACGATGACAATCTATCTTCAAAATCCTTTGCCTTCGGACTTTTTAAGTCAGGATCAAGCAAAACGATTTTTTCGCCGGTTTCTTTTCTTTTAACTGCTTCGTTTTTCATTTTCTTCTTCTCCTCGTCAAACTAAAAAAACGCTTTTTCTTTCGCCAAGTGTCTGCTCAAAATACGACAAACTTTAAAGTGTAATTCGCCGAAACCGCTTCGGAAAATTAGCTATCATACTGATGATTTCAAAAGATTTTACGTTGGCTGAACTTTGGATTGTGGAAAGGGTTTCCATTCTGAGACGCGAGTGTTTAGCAGAACTAAACTCTGCTCTATTATTTAACATAACCGTGACGGGTTTGGCAAGAAAAATCTGTTCAACACCGCAAATAAAAAACGTCGAAGCCGGATGCGGTTGATTTCACACGGCTTCGACGCTTTTCATCAAAACATTCGGGTGCTGTGTAACCGAAATTTTTAGAACGTCGTTCTTCGTTCAGAGTCCAAACTTCAGTTTGCGCCCGCCGCGCTTCGCTCTGCGGAAAGACACGCTCAAGCGTGGACTCTAGACGAAGACGAAGATTTAATCGTCAAAATTTCGGTTAACCAAGCACTAGCCGGCTTTCTGCTGCACCTGCTCGATCTGCACCGGCGGCGTAAAGCCGAAATGTTTGTAAGCCGCGTCCGTCGCCATTCGTCCGCGCGGCGTTCGGTTCAGGAAGCCGATTTGAATCAGATACGGCTCGATAACTTCCTCGATTGATTCGCGGTCTTCGCTGATCGAAGCCGAAATCGTGCCGACTCCGACCGGTCCGCCGTCGAATTTTTCGATGATTGACAACAGTATTTTTCGATCAACTTCGTCCAGTCCGAAACGGTCAACTTCCATTTCGTCCAGAGCGCGTTGGGCGAGTTGTCCGGTGATTCTGCCGTCGCCTAAAATCTCGGCGTAGTCACGAACGCGCCGCAAAAGCCGGTTGGCGATGCGCGGCGTGCCGCGTGAACGGCGGGCGAGTTCGTCCGCGCCGGTCGCTTCCAACTCGACTCGCAAAATCTCCGCCGAACGGTGAATAATGATTTCCAAATCTTTTTTCGTGTAAAAATCCAAATGATTAACAATGCCGAAACGCCCGCGCAAAGGAGCCGAAATCATTCCCGCTCTGGTCGTCGCGCCGACCAAAGTGAATTTCGGCAAATCAATTTTAATCGAACGCGCCGCCGTTCCCTGCCCGATCATCAAATCGAGCTGATAATCTTCCATCGCCGGATAAAGAATTTCTTCGATCTGCGGTTTCAGACGGTGAATCTCGTCAATAAACAGCACGTCGCCTTCTTCCAAGTTCGTTAAAATCGCCGCCAAATCGCCGGACTTTTCAACCGAAGGCGCGTGAAGCGTTTTCAGATTCGCGCCCAACTCGTTCGCCAGAATAATCGCTAAACTCGTTTTCCCCAATCCCGGCGGACCGAACAATAAAACGTGATCCAGAGACTCGCCGCGCCGCAGTGCCGCCTTCAAAAATATCTTTAAGTTATTGACAATTTTCGTTTGCCCGATATATTGGTCAAACCTTTTCGGGCGCAGACTCGGCTCGCTCTGCACGTCTTCGAGCGTCGCTTGCCCGACAATCAGCCCGCTGCTTTGTCTAACCGGATTTTCAACTAATTCTAATGGCATTCTTAAAACCTCGTATAAAATTTTTATGACAAAGCTATCTTACTATTTACAGGATTTTGTTTCAAGTGTGAAACAAGACTGCGCTAAAGTTTTGAGTTCAAACTTCAGTTTGCCCGACGGCGAAGCGCGTCGGAAGACACGCTGAAGCGTGAACTCAAAACTTTAGCGCGGTTCTCGAATTTATACGAAACTATTACGCGAATTTGTCGGTTGAAGTCGTGCCGTTTGAAACGGTGAAAGTTTTCGCGCCGTCACCGAATTTTTCGATGAAACTTTCTTTGGAAGTCGTCGCAAAAGTCTGCGTTTTGTCTGCCAGAAATTCGAGCAATTGACCGATGCGCTTGTAATCGAGTTCGGCATCAATATCGTCAAGCAGAAAAAGCGGATACTCCTGATTCTGCGAATGATAAACCGAAATGTTGGCGAGTTGGAGAATCAGTAACGCGCTTCGCTGCTGACCGCTCGATCCGTATTTTCGCAAGTCGTGACCGTCGAATAAAACATTCAAATCGTCGCGGTGCGTTCCGACAAGGGCATAACCGGCGGCGAGTTCGGCTTGAACGCGCAACTTTAATCTTTCAGCCAGCAAACCGGCAAAATCGTCTAAATCGCCTTTGCCTTCCAAGGAAGAAACGTAGCGGATTGAGACTTCTTCGCGGTCAAACAGTTTTTTCTCCAGAACTTCGTTCAACCTTTCGACGAACCGCAGCCGCGCTTTGTGGATTCGCGTCGCGTGGACGATCAATTGTTCATTCCACGGTTCTAATAATTCAGAAGTTTTATCTATCGAAAATCCGCCGTCCCGCGCCGTCTGGAGCAGCGAGTTTTTCTGTCGAATAACGCGGTTATAATCGGTTAAAGTCTGCACGAATGGCGGATAAATTGAGACGATGCCGCCGTCTAAAAATTTGCGCCGCGCATCGGGATTGCCGCGCACGATTTCGAGTTCGTCCGAATTGAAAACGACGGCGTGGAGTTCACCCAAAAATCTCTGAACCGTTTCCTTTTTATTGTTAATGCTTAAATCTTTGGTTCCGCCCTCGACGGCGACTTGGACGACGTGAACGATTTCGGCACTTTTGCGAACGCTGCCGCGCACCATCGCCAGACTTTCATCGAATTTTATCGCTTCCTGAAGCCGCGCGGTTTTGAAGGATTTGGTCGTCGCCAGCAAATAAATCGCTTCGAGCCAGTTGGTTTTTCCCTGCCCGTTTTCGCCGAAAATGATGTTTAAGTTTTTGCCGCAGGCGATTTCGCCGTGCAGATTGCGGAAGTTTTGCGCGGAAATCGTCTCAAGCTGCATCCGACTATTTTAACACAGCCGACCGCAAAACTTTTTCGCGTTTTGCCGGAAACAAATACCGTTTAATCGAATCGCAAAAGCCGTTTGCCGATTTACAAAGTTTTCGCCAGCGTCAACACATAAATCGCCTTCGCGTCGCTTTTCTTGAGCGTTTCGGCGCAAGCGGAAACGGTCGCGCCGGAGGTGAAAACGTCGTCCACCAGCAATATCGTTTTGCCTTCGATGAGTTTCGGGCGTTTCACTACAAACGCATCTTTGACGCTTTTCGCACGGGCTTTTTCGTCCATTCCGGCGCGGTGCATCGGCGTGTGAATTTGGCGTGTGAGACTTTGTTCGTCGAGATTTATTTCTGTTTGCCGCGCTAAAATTTTCGCTAAAACGACGGCTTGATTGTATCCGCGCTCCAAATTTCTTTTTTTGGAAAGTGGAACGGGAACGATCAATTCGACATCACGAAAAGCGGAATTTAGAAACCGCGCAAGCAAAAGCTTTTTCAAACGCGCGGCGACGAACGGCTCGCGTTTCAGATAAATAATCGAAGCCGTCAGCGCGTGTCCGTAAATGCCGATTGCCGCCGCCGCGTCGTAGCAATGCGCGTCGCAGCGATGGCAGAAAGTTTGATAATTTAAAGGTTTATTCTGCTGAAACGTGCCGCATTTGGCGCAGAGCGTTTCCGCGCCGGAATAGATTTGCGTCGCCTGCCAGCAGTCGCCGCAAGCCACGCCGTCGGCGGACTGTTCGACGCTGTTTCCGCAGTTCTGACACGCTTGCGGGTAAGCGACGGCGAGCATGGCATCGAGAATTTTCCGAAACATAAAAAATCGAGCTTACCAAAAACAAAACAGATCGCTTGCGAAAATCAAAAATCAAGCGCATTTAACCGCCGATGAACGCCGATTTCTTTGATTTTTGCCCTTGCCGGCGTTCATCAGCGTTTACCGGCGGTAGATTCGTAATTTCGTAGGAGGTCAAATGATTTCAGCCGCGCTTTTGCTGAATCAAACATTGTCCGGTATGCTGGTAAACGAAGATTCCTCACGCGTCGTCAAACACATTTTTAACCATCGGCTTTCAAAAATTCATCGCCGGGAATCAATCGTAAAATTACCACGGAAGTCTTTCAAATTTTCGCGCCCGAATAATTTTTTTTGAGGTTTCGTATGAAAAAAACAATCGCTCGACTGTCAATCACATTTTTTTCACTGCTATTTTCTTCGGCTCTAATTTTCGCCCAGGAAAAACCCGCGCCGACTCCGCCGGTCGAAGAAGACACCGATGTCGTTAAAATTTCGACTAATCTGATTCAACTCGATGTCGTCGTGACGGACAAAAACGGCAAACTCGTGACCGATTTGAAGCCGGAAGATTTTGAGGTTTCCGAAAACGGCGAGCGGCAGACGATCACCGGCGCGACCTATTTCGCCAATCAAAAAACGCCGCCCGGAAACGGCAATCTAAACGCTGCTTCAAATCAAACGATGCCGACGGTCGGCGAAGTTCGCCGCACCGTCGCCATTGTGGTTGACGATGCCGGTATGTCGGCGCAAAGCATCAGCTTTCTCAAAAAGCAGTTGGCTAAATTTATCGTCGAACAAGTTCAGCCGAACGATTTGATCGCCGTTATCAAAACGAGCGGCAGCGTCGGCGTTTTGCAGCAATTTACGATTGACAAAAAGAAATTGCTGGCGACGGTTGAAGATTTACGTTATCAGCCTTTGACGAGCGGCGGTTTGAGTTCGCTGGCTTCGATGGGAATAACTTTTTCCGAGCAGGTGGCGGCGAACAACGGCATCGGCGAACTCTCGCAGCAGGCGCAAGGCATCTCCGAGCAAAAAAACAATCTCGAATCGCTCGCTGAACTCAATCGGAATTTGACGATTACGGCAGGCTCGCTCGGCGTTTTAAACAGCGTTATCGCCGCGATGAGCAGTTTGCCGGGACGCAAATCGGTTTTGTATGCGTCGGACGGCATCGCCTCGCTTTTCGATGTGGACTCTGCCTCCAACAACAACCGCTCAGACCCGCGCAACAGTGCCAATTTACTTTTCGCCGACACCGGAAAACTGCGCGAAAAACTGCGCGGCATCACGGAAGTCGCCAACCGCGCGACGATTGCCATCTACACGCTCGATGCGCGCGGAACACTGCCGATCAATTTTTCCGCCGATACCTATATCGCCGGCGGGATGACCGAACACGAAAACGGCGGCAGAAACAACGCTGCCCTGAACACCGCCAGCAACGAGATCAGAGCGTCGCAGCAGGGATTGAAATTTTTATCCGAAGAGACGAGCGGCAAGGCGTTTATCAACACCAACGATTTGGCAAAAAGTTTGCAGGAAACCCTCGACTCGCAAAACGGTTATTACATCGTCGCCTACCAGCCGGACGCGGCGACTTTCGATGCCGACAAACGGCGATTTAACAAGTTGAACGTCAAAGTCAAACGTCCGGGTATCAGCGCGACTTTTCGCAGCGGTTTTTTTAACGTCGCCGAAACCGCCGGGCGGAAGAACGGCTTGACGGCGGAGAACGTCTTTTTGCAAAAACTGTTTTCGCCGTATAAATATAGCGACATCAACTTGCAAATGACGGCGGTTTTCGCGGCGGACGAACAGACGGCGACCGTTCGCGCCTTCGTCGGCATTGATCCGAAAAACCTGCAATTCAACGATTCCGCCGCCGGCGGTAAAATCGCCGGTCTTGATATTGTCGCGGTTTCCTTTAACGAAAACGGCATTCCGGTTTCGCAGTTTGTTAAAAGATTCGACGTGAAAGTTTCGGCGAAAGATTACGAAAAACTCCTCGCCGACGGCATCGCCCTGAATCTCGCTTTCGCCGCCAAACCGAAAAATTCACAGCAGCTAAAAATCGCCGTCCGCGATGTCAACACAAATAAAACCGGCACGGTTTCGCAGACGATTGAACTGCCGAATTTCGATAAAAAACCCGTCAGTTTGTCGGGAATCGTGATGCAGAACTACACCGCCGAAGAATGGAAAAACCTGCAAAGCGGCAAACCGCCGACCGACGCGGCAACCCGAATGCAGGCGAACACGGCGCGGCGCAAATTCAAAAAAGGAACGGTTCTATCGTTCAGTTACGCGGTTTACGCCGCGCCCTCGCTCCTCTCGAAATCGTCGGCGCAGTTTACGGTTTTCAAGGACGGCAAGGAACTTTTCAAAGGTGCGGCGGAAGATTTACCGCTCGCCGGAAACGGCAAAATGCAGCGCGTCGGCAAAGGCGGTGCGTTTCTGCTCGGCAGCGAGATGGCGGCGGGCAGATACGTTTTGCAGATTACAATCGGCGGCGACGCGATGAAAGAGGCGCAGACGCAGCAGATTGATTTTGAATTGACGAATTAAATCTTCTGTTTGAAAGTAAAAGGATTGGAAGCAAATAAGTCTACTAATCATCAGGAGTTACGCAGTTGAAACAAAGAATTATCGAAAGCTAAAGTAGAGCAAGAGCTGTCAGCCTGTTTCTCTGCTGCTGCTAAGGACGCGTCTTGAGCCGGCGGGTGTGAACAGGCTGACAGCCTGTTCTACCTTTCAACTGCGTAACTCCTAAAACATTAAAAATCATTCATATGAAGAATTTATTATTCGGTTCACTGCTGTTTTTTTTATTTTCGCCAACAATTCTTGGACAAACGCCTCAACCATCAGCCACGCCGCCAGTTGCGAATGACACGGATGTCGTCAAAATCTCGACGACCCTCATTCAGCTGGACGTAGTAGTTACCGACAAAAAAGGAAATCAGGTAAAAGACTTAAAATCGGAAGATTTTGAAGTTTTCGAGAACGGTAAAAAGCAGGACATCACCAATTTCACTTATATCTTCGTCAATCCGCCTCGCCCATCTGCGAATTCTCCGGTCGCCGAAAAAAATCCGAAGATCAACGATGCGCCGCCCGTGCCGTCCGCCAAATTAAAGTTGGAACAAGTGCGCCGCACTTACGCGATTGTCGTTGACGATTTAGGTTTGTCGTTCGAGAATGTTCCGGCAGTCAGACAATCTCTGAAAAAATTCGTCAATGAGCAAATTCAGGAAGGTGATTTGGTTGCCGTTATCCGCACCGGGAGCGGCATTGGCGCATTGCAGTCTTTCACCACCGATAAACGCCAACTGCTCGCGGCAATCGAGAAAGTTCGCTGGAATCCGCAGGGCAGAGGCGGCATCAGTTCTTTTTCGGCAATCGCTCCGACCTCTAAAGAGCGGTTGAACGGTGAAACCGCTGACGGCACAACAAAAACCGTTGAGGGTGCCAAAGAAGACGCAGGATTTCAAAAACAGATTGATGAATACCGGAGTGAGAATTTTTCCGCCGGCACGATTGGGGCTTTAAATTATATTATTCGCGGCATGAAGAAGCTGCCTGGTCGCAAATCTGTCGTGCTGTTTTCGGAAGGTTTTCAATTGCTTAAGGCCGAAAACGGATCGCTGACCGTCAGCCGCTCGCTGCAAAATTTGAGAGTATTAGCCGACATTGCTAATCGCTCGTCAGTGGTTTTCTACACGATTGACCCGCGCGGTTTGCAGATTCCGGGAATGTTGACCGCCGAAGATAATACTTTTGGGACGACCGCAGAGTCTGCTGCCGAAAAGCGACGCTCACGCGACGACGAATTTACTGACTCTCAGCAGAGTTTGCGTTATCTGGCTTATGAAACCGGCGGTCTACCGTTCGTTAATCAAAACAACTTGAATCTCGGTTTACAGAAGGCGATTGACGACCAAAAAGGCTATTATCTAATCGGTTATCAACCGGATTCGGAAACTTTCGACCCGAAGAAAAGCAAGTTCAACAAACTTTCCGTCAAGCTCAAGCGCGACGGATTTAAGGTGCGTTACCGAAGCGGCTTTTTCGGTATTACGGATAAAAATTTAGCCGATGTCAAACAAACGCCGCAGCAGCAAATCTATAACGCCCTAACTTCCCCGTTTGATGCCAACGACATCGCTCTTAATCTCAACGCGCTTTTCGCCAACGACGAAAAAAGCGGGTCTTTTATTCGGTCGCTGGTAAACATCAAAGCGCAGGATTTGAAATTTACTCAGGAAACGGACGGAACGCGCAAAGCCAATTTCGACATTATCGCTATGACTTTCGGCGATAACGGCGCGCCGGTGGACGAAGTTGCCAAAAACTACACGATTCGCGTCGGCGAAAAAGCCTTTCAAAAAATTATGGAAAAAGGCTTTGTTTATAATCTGACGGTTCCGATAAAAAAAGCGGGAGCGTATCAATTTCGGATTGCTTTGCGCGATTCCGGTTCGGAAAAAGTCGGTTCTGCTTCGCAGTTCATCGAAATCCCGAATTTAAAAAAAGGAAAATTGACTCTTTCCGGCATTGTCGTGCGTAACTTTCCGCCCGAAGAATGGCGCAAAATAACGCTCGGTCAGCGGCAATTAAACGCTCAGACCAACGATGAAGCCGGCAGTTTGACGGATACGGCGGTGCGCCGCTTCAAACGGGGAACCGTTTTGTTTTA
>JAYVKL010000188.1:0-22092 GCA_043768465.1 Pyrinomonadaceae bacterium | reverse complement strand
GCCTTGACCCAATATTGAGATAACCCCAAGGCAAACACGATTTTGTAAGCCTTTTATTTGCATTACCAATGTCATAAATGGATAAAGTCGAGCTTAGAGCAAATTCGGATTGAATGTATGGCAGACTTCAGTCTGCCACCGCCGTCGAGAGTCGGGTCTGAGCGAGGCGGCAGACTTTAGTCTGCCATACACTGATTAGCAATCTGCTCTAGATTGACAGAGATATTAACCATTCGCTCTCAACTATTCATTATTCGGCAAGCGAAATGTTTTGAGAATCGCGGTCTTTCTCAATGGCGTAACCGCAAACTTCATTTTCGCCATCCGCCAATCCAAATTGCCGATGAATTTTGATTCAAAATCCGATTTTTGAACTGATTGATAATTGCCCGGCAATCAATGATAATTGATAAATAATGCACCTGATAACGCGATGAAAGTTCCTTTATTAGATTTAAAAGTTCAAAACGACGGGCTGCGGACGGAAGTTGACGCGGCGATTAAAAAAGTTCTCGATTCCAATGGATTCATTCTCGGCGCGGAGGTTTTGGAACTCGAAAAAGAGTTGGCGGCATATTGTCGAACTGATTTCGCCATCGGGTGCGCTTCGGGGACGGACGCGCTTTTGCTGGCACTGATGGCTTACGACATCGGCGCGGGCGACGAAGTGATTACGACTCCGTATAGTTTTTTTGCGACGGCGAGTTCCGTCACGCGATTGGGCGCAAAGCCTGTGTTCGTTGACATTGACCCGAAAACTTATAATCTCGATGTGGCGCAGGTCGCGGCGAAAATCACCGAAAAGACAAAAGCGATTCAGCCGGTTCATTTATTCGGGCAGTGCGCGGAGATGAATTCACTGCGCGAAATCGCCGATCAATATAACGTGCCGCTGGTTGAAGACGCGGCGCAGGCGATTGGCGCAGAAGAAGCGGGCGAACGCGCCGGCGCGATGGGCGCAATCGGCTGTTTCAGCTTTTATCCGTCGAAAAATCTCGGCGCGATGGGCGACGCGGGTTTTTTGACGACAAACGATACGGCGTTGGCGCAGAAATTGTTCGCCCTGCGCGTTCACGGTTCGTTCGAGCGTTATCATCATAAATGGGTCGGGCTGAATTCGAGACTTGACGCGATGCAGGCGGCGATCCTGCGCGTCAAATTGCCGCACCTCGATTCGTGGACGAAAGCACGTCAGCGTAACGCGGCGGCGTATCGCAGCTTATTTACCGCTCAAGGTTTGACCGAAGCGATTACTTTGCCGTCGGAGCGCAAAAACGGACGGCATATCTATAATCAATTCGTCATTCGCGTCCCCGGCGGCAAGCGCGACGAACTCAAATCTTTTTTGCAGGATAACGGTATCGGAAGCGACATCTACTATCCGGTATCTTTGCATTTGCAGGAATGTTTCGATTATCTCGGCTACCGGACGGGCGATTTTCCCGAAAGCGAACGCGCTTCAAGGGAAACGCTGGCACTGCCGATTTTCCCGGAACTGCAAGCCGCGCAAATCGAATATGCAGTTGATAAAATCGCCGAATTCATCCTTTAGAAGTTATGTCAAAAAAGAACGCCGCCGGTATTCAAATCGAAATTCTCGATGCGCGTCAAACGTCCGTCCGCGCCGGTCTCGGTTTGGCGATTATCGGCGCGCTGATTTTCGGCTGGTTTGCCGTGCGCTGGCAGTTGGGCAATATGCTGGCGGATTTGACTGCGCCGAATGACGCGAACGCGAAAAATATCGCCGATTTAGCAGTTAATCTCGCGCCGAATGACCCGACGACGCGCTGGCTGGCGGCGGCTTCACAAAAAAGCGTTTTTACGACGGAGGCGATTGAGGCGACGGCGCGAAGTTTCGAGACGGTCGTGCAGAAATCGCCGAACGATTATCGCTGGTGGGTCGAACTCGGACGCGCCCGCGAGCAAGCCGAAAAGATGGATGCCGCCGAAACCGCCTTTCAACGCGCCGTCGCCCTCGCCCCGAATTATACTTATCCACACTGGCAAGCCGGAAATTTTTATCTGCGGCAGAATCGCAGCCGGGAAGCCTTTGCCGAATTGAAAAAGACGGCTGAATTCAACTCGGTTTACCGCGAGCAGGTTTTTTCAACCGCCTGGGATTATTATCAGAAGGACACGGCGCGTTTGGAAGAGATCGCGGGCGGCGATCCGGCGGTCAGGGCGAGTCTGGCGAAGTTTTACGCCGCGAAACAACGCCCGGCGGATTCGCTGCGAATCTGGAAGATGCTGCCCGAAGCGGACAAACAGGCGAATTCGGAGATTGCCAAAATTATCGCGCAGGCATTTTACGAGAAGAAATTCTACCGTCAATCGCTCGCATTCGTGCGCGAACTCGGCATCGCGCCGGATTTGCGCGGCGAAACGGTGCAGAACGCCGGTTTTGAGAAGCCGATTGGCGAAGCCGAAGACAATTATTTCGGCTGGACGATTCTGCCGCTCGAAAAGATAGAGGTCAAACTCGATCCGACGCAGAAGCACGAAGGCAGCCGCAGTCTGCGCGTCGCGTTCAGCGGTTACAGCGAGCCGCAGTTGTTTCAAGTTTATCAGTTAGTGACGGTCGAGTCGGCGGCGAAGTATCGGCTGACTTTCTGGATGAAAACCGACAGCCTCAAAAGCGGCGGAACGCCGCGGTTGGAGATTGACAACGCTAACGATGACAAAAGTATCGTGACGAGCGAGCCGTTTCCGAATGGGACGAACGATTGGCAGCCGATCAAACTCGAATTTACCGCGCCGGAAAACGCCGAAGCCGTCAATCTTCATTTGACCCGCGCCTTCTGCGGAGCGCAATGCCCGATTTTCGGGACGATCTGGCTGGATGATTTCAGATTGGAGCGGCTTAAATAAAGGAGTCGGAGTTCAGGGAGCAGGAATTGGTAGAGTATTTAATCTGACTCCTGAACTCTAGACCCCGACTCCTGAATCCTGACCCCCGATAGATGATGACAAAGGAATTTGAAGCAACCTGGGCGAGCAAGATTTTATTTTTCCTGCTGTGCGCGACGATTATTTTTACGACACTCGCCTACGGCGCGGTGCATCAGCCGACGCTCGCCGTTTTTTATCTGCTGGCGGTCGCCGTCGTCGGCTTGTGGGCGACCGATGCGCTGGTCGGCGGCGTGATGCGATTTCATAAAAGTCGTTTGCAAATTCCTTTAATCGCCGCGTTCTTTTACGCGCTCGTGCAGATTATCCCGTTCGGAAGTTTAGCGGCGTTCGGAGGGGTCGAAGGTATTCCGCGCACGATTTCGCTCGACCCGTTCGGGACGCAGATCGCCGCGCTGCATTTTTTGGCGCTGCTGATTTATCTCGCCGCGCTTTTAACCTTTGTTGACAGCGCGCAGCGTCTGCGGAAAGTCGTTCTCATCATCACGATTTTCGGCTTCGTTTACGCTTTTTTCGGCATTCTGCAAAACGTCCTCAGCCCGCAGAAAATTTACGGCATCTACGACGTGCCATACGCCAAACCGTTCGGCTCGTTCGTCAATCGTCATAATTTCGCGGCTTATATGGAGATGACTCTGTGTTTGCCGCTCGGTTTGATGTTCGTCGGCGCGGTCGAAAAAGATCGCCGGCTGCTGTATGCGACGGCAATCGCTCTGATGGGTGTCGCGCTCATTCTAAGCGGCTCGCGCGGCGGTCTGATTGCGCTGCTGGCGGCGATTTTCCTGATTATAATCCTGACGACTAAAACCGAAAACACTAAACAACTCGCCCTGAAAATCGGTTTATCCGTTTTGCTGCTGACGACCGTCGTCATCGGTTCGGCTTTAATCGGCGGCGAAACTTCGCTGGCGCGAATCGCCGAAGCGGACAGTTCGCCGACGACGCGAACGCACATCTGGAGCGTTACTTTGAGCGTTATCAAAAATAATTTCCCGTTCGGCGCGGGCTTCGGCGCGTTCGGTGTCGCCTACCCGCCGTTTGATTCGCTCAACGGTTTGGAGCGCGTCGAGCAGGCGCATAACGACTACCTGGAAGTGACGGCGACGGCGGGAATCATCGGTTTGATGATCGGCGGATTTTTTCTGTTCCAACTGTTTCGCACCGGATTAAAAAATTACCACACTGCCGATACCTTCCGGCGCGGCATCTGCGTCGGCGCACTCGCCGGTTGTTTTGCGATTCTGGTTCACAGTCTTTTCGATTTCGTGCTGCACACGACGGCGATTGCGATGCTGTTTATCACGCTGGTTTCGCTGGTCGCGGTCAGCGGCAGCAAATTTCCCGATGATCGCGGGGAAACCGCGCCGCGCGACAACAAAAAACGCCGTTCCGCCAACGTCACGCCGTTCGATAAAACGAGAAAGAAACGAGAATTGAAGGATTAAGTCGGTTCGCCGGATTCGATTTTTTCTCTGCGCTTCGGCGTGAACAGCCCGACGAAATACCAGACGATGCCGTGCGCGACGTAGGCGAAGGCGATGCCGAAAAGCATATATTGCGAATACAGCCAGACGAGCATTCCGAGTGCCGCGATCACGAGAATTAAATAAATACTCTGCCTGTCCGTTCCCGCCGTTTTGAAACTCGAATAGCGAATCGTGCTGACCATCAGAAGTCCCAGCACGACCATCAAAACAATTATCAGAACCGTGTAGATTCGCGCCGCATTCGCGTCATAGAAACTGAGCGGTAACGGATATAGATAAACGATAGCGGCGAGCAGTCCGGCGGCGGGCGGAATCGGCAGACCGACGAAATTTTTTTTATCAACCTTCGGCGTTCCTTCGATTAAAACGCGCGGGCGCGTCGCCTGCAAATTAAATCTGGCGAGACGAAAAGTTCCGCACATCAAATACATAAACAGCACGAAAACGCCGAAAGCGTGCAGCGAACTGCCTTCCTGAAGAGTGGAGCCAATCGCCCAGCTATAAATTAAAACCGTCGGCGCGATGCCGAAAGTCAGAACATCGGCGAGCGAATCCAACTGCACCCCGATTTCCGTCGAAGTCCGCGTCATTCGCGCCACGCGCCCGTCCAAAGTATCGAAAAGAATGGCAAACACGATGGCTTTCGCCGCGTATCCGAGATAAACGGCGGCTTGTTCGGGATTTGCCGCCACCAATTGGAACGCCCGCACGGAAGACAAAACCGCGAGAAAACCCATCGCAATATTCGCCGCCGTGAATGCCGTCGGAATTAGATACAGTCCTTTTTTCAAGCCGCGATGCGGCGGCTTGGCTGATTCTTCGTATTCGTTTTCTTCCATTAAATTTGTTCGACGAGCTTCCCGATAACGGTTTCGCCGCCGACGACCCGATTGCCGATTTTGACGAGAATCTCGACGTTTTTCGGCATTAGCAAATCGGTTCGTGAGCCGAACTTGATCAAACCGTATTTTTCGCCGCGTCGGAGATTATCGCCTGTTTTGCTTTGACAAACAATCCGCCGCGCCAAAATCCCGACGATTTGAGTGCAGACGACCGTCATCTTTTCGCCTTCAATCGTAATGGCGTTTCGTTCGTTGATTTCGCTGGCTAGATTGCTCGTCGCCGGTGCTTTTTTGCCTTGAAACCGTTCGACTTTAACGACCTTTCCGGCAATCGGAGCGCGGTTGATGTGAACGTCGAGCGGCGATAGAAAAACGCTGACGAATTTGCCGCTTTCCCGGTCTTCGACGCGCGTTACCACGCCGTCGGCGGATGAAACTATAATATCGGCTTCGGTCGGAATCACGCGGCGCGGATCGCGGAAAAAGAACGCCATAAAAAGCGCGAGCGCAAACAGCAAACCGACCGCGAACCAAATGTGGAAAAATGCGAAACCGGCGGCGATTAAAATCGGGATGAGAACGAATGGTATTCCGTCTTTGACCATAAAAAATGTTCGCTGTCCGATGTCTGAAAAACCGGCATCCGGCATTCTACACCTCCGAATATTTTACGTTAAATCGGCGGGTTTGGAAAACAAAAAAGCCCGATGCCGTAAAACATCGGGCGCAAGGAGGATTGTCTGAATAGGAAGTTGATTACCTGACCGGATTTTCCCTGGCGTAGCTGTAGGCGCACCAGGCGGCGAGCAGATGGACTACCCAGCCCAATAATCCCGCCGAACCGATCCACGAAACACCCGTTAAAACCAGCCAGATTACTCCGATAATAATTCTGCCGTTGTAAATCTGCCCGAGTCCGGGAATCAAAAGACTCAAAACTCCGGCAATATATGGTTCTCGCATTTTAGTAAATTACCTCCGCTGTTCAATACGGCAGTTTTTATTTTAAGTTCCGAAGAATTTCAGATTCCAAATTCCAGACTTAACTTTTGAATTTAGAATTTGAAATCTGCAATCTGGAATTCTAAACCTTCCGCACCTCAAGTAATTTCCCGCGAAAAATTCGCAGAGCCTTTTTCACGAGCGGGTGATTTTGCGCGTATTGCCACATTTGTTCTTCGGTCGGGTTTTCGGGCAGCACGGGAATTTCGTCGGAATCGTCGTCGCCGAAATCAGGAATGACGAAACTCGGTTTTGCTTTGGCGGGCGCGACTGCCGCCGCGCCGTTTGAAGTTTCGATTTTTGCCGTCAGGTTGTTATTCCGATTTTCGGCGAGCATTATTTCAATGATGTTTGAGGCGTTGCGAATCGGTTTCAGATCGTCGCCTAATTGCTGAAGCTGTCTTTCGTAGGCATCATCGAGCCAGTTATCTTCGATGTGTTCGAGTTCTTCGGACGAAATCGGCGACAACTTGAGCGGCATCGCTTCGATGGTTTTAGCGGCACGTTCGGCAAAAGTCGGCGCGGCAGCCGCTTCGATTACAGGTTTAAGCTGCCCTGCCGTCTCAGCCGAATGCTCGTTAAAATCGGAGATTTCAACTGTTTGGGAAATTTTACTCGCGCCGTTCGGTTCGGTAATTTCAGCCGCTTTGATCGTTTTATTCTCCGAAACGGCGGCGTTGGAAACCGGAAAGGGAACTTCGGCGAGCGGAAAATCAACCGTTAAAGTTTTTTTTTCCGGCGGCGGCGGCGCGACGGCTTTCGGCTGAGGCGGAATTTCGTTCGATAGAGTGCCGTTTGCCAGCGCGTTTTCAAGCTGCGCCAAACGCTCCAGAATTTTTTCAATCGAAACGACGCGGCGCATTTCGACGAGTTTTACCAAACCGATTTCCAAAACGTAGCGCGGCTGCGTCGCTTCGCGCAGTTTGGATTCGGTCTCAGACAGAGAATTAAAAAACCTGATTAAATCGCTTTCCGAGAACGGCGCGGAATTTTCCCGCAGTTCTTCGCGGCTCAAAACCGCCGTGTCAAGCAGGTTTTCAGTTTCTCCAGCCATTTTGAAAATCAGCAAATCGCGGAAAAACGATAAAAGATCGCGGCAGAAGTTTCGCAAATCCTGCCCGCGCCCGACTAAATCGTCAACGACCTTTAAAACTTCCGCCGGTTTATTTTCGGCAATCGCCCGCGCCGTTTTGACGAGCATCTCTGCGCCCGCCAGACCGAGCGCAATGACGACCTCTCTGCTTTCGATTTTATCGCCGGAAAAACTGATGACCTGATCGAAATTCGATTGCGCGTCGCGCATCGAACCTTCGCCGGAACGAGCGATTTCGCGCAGGGCATCCGCCGAGACATCAATCTTTTCGGCTTCGGCGATGATTTTTAAACGTTCGTAGATTTTTTGCGTGGGAATCGTCCGAAACTCGAATTCCTGACAGCGCGACAAAATCGTGTCGGGAATTTTATTCAGCAAAGTCGTCGCCATAATAAAGGCGACGCGGGGCGGCGGCTCTTCGAGAGTTTTCAGCAAAGCGTTAAATGACGAAGTAGTCAGCATATGAACTTCGTCAATGATAAAAACTTTGTAACGGTCACGCGCCGGATTGATGTTGATGCCTTCCAGAATCAGGTCGCGGATGTCATCAACGCCGGTGTGCGAAGCCGCGTCGAATTCCAGAACATCAATCGAACGCCCTTCGGCGATTTCGCGGCACGAGGCGCACGCGGTCGGATCGTTGATTGAACACGGATCAGCGGTCGGCTGGTCGCTTTTATGACAATTTAAGGCTTTCGCCAAAAGCCGCGCGGTCGTCGTTTTGCCGACTCCGCGCGCCCCGGAAAACAGATAGGCGTGATGCAGACGGTCGTGTTCGACGGCGTTTCGCAAAGTTCGCGTAATGGTTTCCTGTCCGGTAACTTCTTCAAATGTTTGCGGTCGCCATTTGCGGGCGATGACTTGATACGACATAAAAGTTTTATCTTGCCCGTGCGGGCATTATGGAGTGTTGCGTATGGAATAGCTTGAGGCATTTTATCACCCAATAATACTCTGGAACAGGGCGTAACCGAAACATTTTTCAGAAGCGGACAATCTGCGGCAAATCAAAAAGTCGGCGCGACCGTTTTGCCAATACCTGCCCGGCTTTAAAGTAACGGACGAAAGATTTTGTTTATTCGCGCTTAAGCTCCGTTGACATCTGCTATCAACCTTTAGTTTTACCGGGCAGCGTGTTGATCGGCATTCGATTTTCGTTGTTTTCCGCCGTCGGAGATGTTTCCGTCGCGCGCGACCGACATATTTTTCGCCCCGTTTTACAGGTTTCAAAACAACCGTTAGAGTACTTTGTGCTCGTCAATGAACCTCTTAATTCAGTCACGTCTCAAATCAGCGGTGCCGTGGAAAATTAAGGAGCCGCAATATATTCGATGTTTTATTGACATCTTCCACGAAAATAAAGTATGAAAAGTTTCTCCTTCACGGGATGACAATTCAAAATAAAATAAAGGCGTGACGGTCTTTGCAGTTCCGTCACGCCTTTAAGGAAAAATTTGTTATGTTTTACCTATCGAGTGTCAGACGCTTCGGATTGATAGCCATCCTCGGCTGTCTGTTTGTTTTATACGGGTCGGAATTCGCTTCAGCCCAAACCGGATTGATTGTCAACGGCAGTTTTGAAACCGGAGATTTCACCGGCTGGACGAGGACGCAGCCGGTCGAGTTTTTCAGACCCTGGGCAGTCACGACTGCGGGTCAGGGCGGCGGTTTCCCATCGGTTCACATCACCCAGCCGCAAAGCGGAAGTTTTAGTGCCTGGAACGGATTCGATGCCGGCGCACTTGTTCCGACGCAATTTACGCTGTTTCAGGACGTAACTATTCCGGCAAATAATTCGGCGCAGTTAAGTTGGAAAGACCGGGTTTCGTGGAATATGCGCGACTTTCCGGGTTCGATGCTGCCGAGGCTTTATCAAGTGTAGATTCGCAACCCGGCAACCGGCGCGGTTTTGCAAACGGTCTATTCATTTACAGCCCCGCCCGCCACCGCCGGCGATACGGGTTATTTAACGCACACGGCAAATCTTTCGGCTTACGCCGGACAAACAATCCGAATCTTTTTCCTTGAAAATATCCCGCAGCACTCGACGGGACCCGGACAGTTTGAAATTGATTCCGTTAGTCTGAATGCTTTGCCGCAAGCCGCCGCGCCGTTTGATTTTGACGGCGACCGCCGAGCGGATTTTGTCAATTTTCGACCGAGCAACGGTTTCGTCTATATTTCTCGTCCGAATAACAGTTTTTCCGGTTTTCCGTTCGGCATCGCCGGAGACGACATCTTTGCGCCGGGCAATTATGACGGCGACGGCAAATTTGACATCGCCGTGTTTCGCAGCAGCACCGGAATTTTCTATGTTCTGCGAAGCTCCGATAACGCATTAGCCATCTTCCAGTTCGGCACCAATGGCGACGAGCCGGTGGCGCGTGATTATGACGGCGACGGGCGCACCGATTTCGCGGTGGTGCGCTCTGGAACGGTTTTCACCTGGTATATTCTGCAAAGCTCGAACAATTCGCTGCGGGCGGTTCAATTCGGAGCCAAGCCGCAACTGACGGTGCAGAACGACTACGACGGCGACGGCAAAACCGACATCGCCACCTATAATCCGTTGAACGGCAGCTATTATGTTCTGCAAAGTTCCAACGGAGCGACGGTGCAAACCGTCTTCGGGCAAAACGGCGATTACCCGGTTGCCAATTACAACGCTTTTTAGTCGTCAAAAAAATTCAGCGTCGGATTTATCCGCGTTGAAGACCGAACGCGCCGACTGAATCGCTGTTCAACGAAAGCGAAAAGTTCTGAATAGCAAAGACCGCCGGTGAACTTTTCCGTCGGTCTTTGCTAATTTTTTCCCCATATAAAATGCGAATCGGCAGTTGATGATTTCGGTCGTTGCTCAAACCGCCGGTTTCAGTGCCGCGAGGTGCGGAAAGCCGCGTGAACGCGGCTGAAATCAAAGATTATCCGAAACCGGAAGTTTGAAATTCACCGGGGTTGGATTCTCAAGATATAGCTGCAAACGGCAATCGGAACGCCGGGCGAGACGTTGATTCGTTGCCCGATTTGGAGTTCGTAATTGTTGATCGTCGCCGGATTGCGCCCTTCGTTAATCAGCGAAAAATTTCCCGCGCCGTCGCAAAGCAGACTCAAATGGCGACGGCTGATTTCCGGGTCGCCCGCCAGCGCGATGTCCACCGGACTCGATTTCGAGCCGCGCCCGATGCTGATTTGGTTTTGATAAACCGGCACGACGTTCTGCCGGACACCGCCGCGCCAGACTTCCAGACGGTAGAGTTCCGGCGTTTGCCGCTTTTGAACGTGCGTCATTTCCTCGCCCGAATCGCCGTTGATCGGTAAACTTGTCGGCATCACGGTCGGCGGCGGCTGATAAGAACTCGACGGTTGATTTTGAACGAAATTCGGCGATTGCAGGATTTGATTGTTTTGATCGTTCGGCGGCGAGATGAAAATTTCCGCGTTTGCCGTCGTTGGTTTCGGCATATTTTTCGGACGCGCCAGCACGCCTGTTTTGTTGCTCGAAGATTCGTCCCACGAATGTTGAACGCGGATTTCACCCGCTTCCAGAGTTCCGTCAACGCGCAATTCCACCGAAAAAGACTGCGTTTCGAGTTTCTTTTTGCCCGCGATTTCTTTGGCGCGTTCCGCCAGAATATGATAAAGTCCCTGTTCGAGTCCGCGTCTTTTTACGCCCTGCCAATCCTTATCGTCGGTTTCGCTCAGAAAAATCGTATATTCGGTCGGAATAATCGCCGTGCCTTGCGGCAGAGGGACGAGTTCGCGCTGCATTACGGCTTCGACATCTTTGGCGATTTTGACGATGAATTCCTCCGCGACGCTGCGCGGCTTGATCTGCGCGTCGCGGGCGGCTTCCTCCAAAACAAGTTCCGCCGATTCGCCGTCAATCCATTTTCTGACTTTATTTAAAACGCTCACTTTTCATTACCTCGAAAGTTTTATCGTCTCGTCGCCGTCTTTTGATTTGCCGCTGATCCAGCCGCCGCTCGCCGAGTTAATATCGGGTTGACTGCCCTGTTCGACGATGCTGATTTTATACCAGCCGTTTTCGGAATCTAAAATTTTCAAACGCGAATCTTTGGTGACCAATCCGATTTGATCGGAATTTTTATTTGGTTCGGAACGCAGATTGATATTCATCAAAGCCACCGCCTGCTGAGTGTTCAAAGGATTATTGAACGTCGGTAAAATACCGCGCCCGCGCAGATAATTATGCGTCGAATATAAAATTCCCGCAAACGCGAAGATAAAGATCAGCAGTGCCGCCAATCGCCGCGCCAGCCGATTTTTTTGACGCGGCGCGGGTTGATAAATTTCAAACACCGGCGCGTTTTCCTGCTCCGTCATAACCGGCGGCGGTTTCGGCGATTCGACGATGTTCGCTTTTTCAATCGGCACGACGAGCGGAGCGCGGGCGGCGGCGGACAGATTTTTCAACTTCAAATCCTGCGAAGTGTCGAAATGCGGACGCTGCGGCGCGAGCGGCGTGTAACCTCTGGCGACTTGCGCCTGCGGAACGGTGTGCGGGCGCAGCCGGATTTCCGCCGAACTCGCGCCGTCTTCGGTGTCGCCGAGCAGCTTGATTTTCGACAATTCCTGCCAGAATTCGTTGACCGTCTGCTGCCGCTCCCGCGAATCGTGGCGCGTCGCTTTGTTCAAAACCTCGACCAGTAAATTCGCCCACGGTTTCTGCCGCAGAGCGAAGGGAAGTTCGGTAATCGGCTGATTGGCGAAAAAGCGCGGCGACTCATTCGTGATCAAAACATACGCCGATTTAGCGAGCGAATAAATATCGGCGGCGGGCGTTAATTTCGTAAACGTCAGCGTTCCGGTCGTTCCGGCAAACATCGGGCTGTGTTCGGGCGGCGCATACATATTCGTCCCGACGCGCGTAATCGGGGAATCCGATTGTGAAACCCGCGCCACGCCGAAATCGGCGATTTTGACCGTTTTGCGATCTTCCGTCAAAAGCAAGTTTTGCGGTTTAATATCTCGGTGAATAATGCCGTTTTGATGCGCGTGCGCGAGTCCGGCGCAAACCTGTTCGAGATAATTCAACGCTTCGACGAGCGTCAAATTCCGCTCGCGGCACAACTTCGCCAAATCGCCGCCGGGCAGATATTCCAAAACCAGATAATGAAAAACCGTGTTGTGTAAATCCCGCGCCGAACCGTGTCCGAGCCGGCTGATAACGTTCGGATGCCGCACGCGGTCAAGGGCAATCGCTTCATTTTGAAAGTTTTCGACTAAAGTGCGCTCCAAATCCGCGTCCAGATCGTTTTGCAGAAAGACGTTGAGAGCTTTAATGACGACGATGTTATGCGGCGACGGCGGCGCGGCTAAAATGTCTTTGGCGACGAAAATTTCCGCGTAACTGCCCTGTCCGAGTTGATTGCGGATGTCGTAGCGTCCGTCGAGACGGCTGTTTTGTAAAGAGAGTTCGCGCATCGGCTTTTTCGGGAAAGTTACGGACTATTTCAAAATCATCAAACTATTACGACATTATAAAGTCAAAGTTCGCCAAATGCCCAACGCGCAAAAAAATCGTTCGAGTAGAAAGGCGAAACCTTTTACTCGAACGATTTGAAGTTTAAATTGACTTGCCGAAAGCGGCGGACTCGATACCAAAATAGTTCGCCGCACTTTTAGTTGTTGGTGCGCTGAAAGCCGGTCGTCTGAACGTATTGAAAATACGGAGTTCCGGGCGGCAGCCGATTCGGGTCGAGGAAACTCGAATCGAAAATCCAGTTGCGATCCGGCGGACTATAAACAATGCCCGAACTTTTGTATGAACCGTTGTTATTGCGGGCATTATATAAATTAATCAGCGAACCGCAATAATTCAAACGGACGTTGCCCCAATCTTCAAGAAAACGCTTGAAGTTGTGAACGCCGCCGCCCAATCTCGCGTCGGCAGCACCTTGATTGGGAACATTCGCAAGACTACTCTGGGCATCGCCGGCAAGCATCGCAAAGCGCGTAAATGTCTGGGTCGCCCGGCGCGGGTTCGACCCGTTTATATCAAAAGGCGAAAGAAAACTTTTTGAATCGCTCCAACCTTCTTTGGTCGCCGGATTGTAATTTGAAAGAATTGTTACCGCATCGGCGACGATTGAAGCCGGGATATGATTGGCACCGTCAACCGTTCCCTTCGCAACTCCATTGACCGTAATCGCGCCCTGCGGAAAATAGTCTTCAGACGGGGTCGGCGCGCCGGTGCTGCCGGGGCGAATGCCGGTGGCATTGTAATTGCCCTGAACGTAAACGCCGTTTTCCGAGGCGACGGTAAATCCTCTCGTGTTGGCTGAAGCCACCGAATCAAATGTTCCCGGCAATGTTTGACCGTTAATCAAACGAACACCGCGCCGGTAATATTGGTGGTCAACCGAAGCGGCTTGACCCGGCGGAACCGAGGAACCGGCTCCGGTGTAACTGATAGCTTCACCACTGGCTAGACCGGCAATATCCAGAATTCCATTGGAATTAACATCTTCGCCTTTTTGCAAAATGCCGTCATTGTTGCCGTAGATGTCTTCCATATCATACTCGCCGTCGAAGTCGCTGTCGCCGCGCCGGTCGGAAACGTAAATTACCCAACCGCTGTTCTGCGGCACGGCAGTATTTATCAGAACCGCGCTGGGAACTCCGTTCGTGTAATAATTTGTTCCGGTCGGCATGTTGGCGTTGAAATTGCCTTCAAGAAACTTCTTGAGATTTGCCACGTCAATGTCAATCATACTCATCACTCCCGCCCACGGAACTTTAGTGCCGTAAACAGTGAGGGGAACGATGTCGGAATTGTAAATTCCTTCCCGCGAGTCGAACATTTCAATCGGGAACGGGACGATGCGCCGGAATGTCGTTGGTAAATCAACGACGGCGTTCTTTTTATGACCGTCTTCGCCGGAATAAGTAGTATCAACCGTCGTGCAGGATGTATAGCCAACCGAACACTCGTCAGTTTGAACTAAATTGTAACCGGCGTATTGTGTATCCCAAAGAGGGAAATTCGTCATATAAGGGGCAGAAGCCGTTGGGGTAACGAAATCCGCGCCCGGCATCACAAATCTTTGCAGTTTAATGACGGAACGACTGTCAATAAAAGGTGCCGAGCTATTGGTGGCATTGCAGGCACCGGTATAATAGTTAGGAGTATTTTGTATCCAAAACCTACCTTGGATACAAGGTGCCGCTTCGGTTACGCCCAAACTCAAAATATCAGCCGTTACATCTTTGGTGATAATCGCGTCGGTCATGGCATCGCGGCTGACCAATTCGATTTTTATCCACATTTGCCGCCCGGTGCCGGTGCCGGAAGTTCCGAAACGATTGCCGTTGAGCCGCGTCGCTATATAATTATCAGATAACGGCATCATTTGCTTCGGTTGATAGCCGCGCGTGGTGCCGGCGGCGGAAAAATCACCTTCGCTGTCGCCCGCCGCGTCGCCGTCAAGTCGTTTGCCGCATTCTCCGGCAATAGAACTTATGCCCGTTCCCGAAGCGCAACCCGGCAATTTCGCTTTTCGGTCGGAAAGGGAAACGCGGATGCCGGTTTTATTGTAATACTTTTCGCTGACCGTCACATCGCTGTCCCGGTTGGCGGCGGTCACGGGAATGACCGTGCCGGTGGTGACATCATTAAATAAATCGGTGCTGGCGGCACCGACGTTTCTACCGCGTTTTATCAATTCGATATAGTCGAGCGGACGAACAACTCCGTTCGCCGCGCTAGCGATTTTCAGGGGCAGATCGAGCGACTTTTGATGTGCCAGAAGATTGCCGCCGAATAACGCTTCATTGGCTATCCAACCCGCGTTTGTATATTCAGTCGGCATATCGGTATCAAAAAGTGCCGGTTTGAGTGGATCCTGAAAAACCTGTACTCCGTTTGCCGGAGTTTTCAAAACACTGCCCATCGTGCTGGTTAATACGACATCCGAGACACCGTTTTTGATTTTTATCACGCCTGTTCCGGGTGCTGAACCGTTGCGTCTGACATCGGTGACGATTTCGCCGGCGGTGGAAACTCTCGAATCAAAATAAAGCACTTTACCCGGACCTTCCGACAGAAAAAGGCTGCCGTTCGAGTGAACCCGCCCGCCGAAATCGAAATTCGGTCCGGGATGAAACTCAAGATTGTCATTATAGAAAATTCCGAATTGAAAAATCGGAATGCGGTTATTTAAAATGTTGCGCGTCAGTTGAACCTGGATGCCGCTCGGATCGGTGGCGGTGGTTCGCAGCCGCCAGTTATCTCTGGTGGCATAGAGTCCGGCGTAAGGACCTTCGTTAATTACGCTGTAAGTTCCGGCGTCGACTCTAAGAACTTCGCGGTTAAAGGTGTATTGAGCTAATCCCGGTTCAACTCCGGCACGAACCGGATTGATATTACGAACCGGATCAAAAGCCGCGTCGGAAGGGTTGATTTTCGTTTCAAATACCTCGTTAAAGTTTCTCGTCATCACTTCCAGACTGCCCTGTGCCGCGTAAAAGGTTCGCCCTTCGGATGCTTCATTGCCCACCGCCGCCGCTTCCGAAGCGGTTCTGGACAAAGCCAAAGCTACGAAAACACTGAGAAGAACTAAAATCAACAGCGCGATGACGATGGCTGAACCGCGCTGGTGCGGATCGTTCGTTCCGTTTGATAAATCTTCCTGATTGATTTCTAAATTGCTCATATTGATTGCACCTCTTCAGTTGGTTAATTCGGGTTGTTGTAGCCTAAATTTCGGGTTGCGAAAGTCGAAGTCATCGTGATCGTCTCCGGCTGTCCGGCGGCGGTCAAATCAACCGTTTGGGCGTTGATGGTAAATCTGATTTGCCGCACGGTTGATAGTTTAGTCTGGTCGTCATCGGCGGTGCCGGCTATGGCATCCGGTCCCTGGCTCGGATTATCGGTGAGCGTTCCGTCGGCTAAAATATATTGAATTTGGAAATCCGTCACACCGTAAACCAGCGGCGAGTCTATCCAATTCTGCGCCCTCGTGGTAAGCGCGTTATTGGCGAACTGGCGGCGTGTCAGGATGCCGGCAGCGGTCACATAATAAGTAACCAGACTGACTCTCTGCATCGTGGCGGGAGTGGTCAGAGCCGTTAAAATTGTCGTATCGCCGTTTTGATTAAAATTGAGAACGTCGGCGGCGTTGTTCGCAAATACCACTGTATTGGCATCAGGATTGTCGGTTGCCACTCCGAGAGTGGATGAACCGTTGCGTCCGGTAATCACATAAACGTCTTTCACGTTGCACGCCGCATTGCCTCCCAAAATTGTTACTTGGTTAGTCCCGCCGCCTGACGATATGGCACTGATGTTCAGCGGCAGCGAAACCCGGTCGTCCGGCGGACCGATATTGCCGACTAAATTGAAGGTCGAATCTTTGAAAATGAACGTGACCTGATCGGTGGTTGTATTCGGAACGGCGAAAGTATTGAGGGTGAGATTATTCCCGGCAATAACGGGCGGAATCGTGTCCTGTGTGGAATTGGTGTCGACGGGAACGCCGAGCAGCGTCGCCATCCGGTTGTCAGTTAAATTAACGGAATCTTTCAACGGATAACCGAAACCGGCGTTGAAGGTGTCGCGCCCAAGCAGATTCAGCGCGAGCCGCACGCTTTTGGTTAGCTGAACCTGTTGGCTGACCGTCGTCCGACTGCGCTGGGCGATTTGCAGAACTCCGTAAACCGCGCCGGTGACAATCAAAAAAACCACCATCGCAATAATCACTTCGACTATCGTAAAACCTTTTTCGCGGCGGTTGGCAATCGAATTTTTATGATCGGGCGAATTTGAATTATTCAACATTGATGTTCCTCTAATTTATGTAGTAATCGGTCAAAATCGTCCTCAACTGTTCCTGCTTCTGAACCGTTCCGACAAAGTAAGTAACGGTCACGACTACCGACCGAACTCTGACGGCGTAACCTCCGGGTGTCGCACAGTTGGGCGAAGGTCGGGTCGGATCGCATTCGTCGGCGATCACTATCTGACGTTGAAAGCCGGGAATGGCGGCTCCGGTATCGTCCAGCGTCCCGATGGTCTGATCGGCTCCGGCATTGGGTAACACCGGCTGAAACCCGTTCACGAAAATGCCTTGCGGAGTGCCGCCCACCGGATTGCTGCCGATGTTTCCGACTCTGCTCCACTGGGCGAAACTGGCGGTTTCCTTGACCGACATAATTGATTCCATCGTCGAGGTGGCGATTTGTTTGGCATTCAATTGCGCCGCCTGCCCGACAGTTTGAAAAACGGCTCCCGAGATGGCGGACAGCAAAGCTAAAATGCCGACCAGCAGAATGACGATAGCAATCATCACGTCAATATAGGTGAATCCCTGTTCCGATTTGTTTTTCATACTTTTACTGCCTTCTCTAGTTGTAAGCGACAAACGCCGAACCGTTGAATTTCCAAAACCTGACCGCTCCGCTGCCGCCGAAGACCGTTATCGCCCGCACCTCTGTCAGACTACGCGGCGCGGCATTGCCGGGTGTCAGCGGCGGGAAGAAATATAAAGTGGCACTGACCACATTGCCGGCGTTATTAAAAACCGTCCCGTCCCGGTTGAATCGCACCGACCAAACCGTGTTGCCGATGACGGTCGCGCCGTTGCGCTGGTGTCCAATCGCGTCAACGGCGAATACGGCATCGGCATAACTCGGCGGATTCGGAGCGGTGACACCCGTCGGCATTATATCGAGGCGCACCTCGTTTCTGGCTTCGAGCGGGATGGCTTTGATTTCGGTATCGTCGGCTGCCCCGGCGAGAACGGTTCCTTCGTCAATAAGCATCAGCAAATTGGCGTTCGGGTCAATTTCCAGACGAAAGGTTCGACGGCGCGTGATGGCGAGTTGGCTGGCTTCGCGCATTAAATCCGTGACCTTCAACGCCTGGTCTTCGGTTTTATATAATTTTTTATACTGGTAAATATACGGCAGTGAGATCGCTGATAAAACGCCAATAATGACCAGCACGATAATGACTTCGACCAGCGAAATGCCTGCCATTCGTTTTCGACGGCGGGCATCGCCGCGAGGATTGATTTTATTAAAATTTGCTTTCATCTCTTTTAATTGTTCATCCGTGCCGACAGCTTTTCGCGTTCTTGGTAAAGCCGCCCGTTCAACCCGAAAGCCGGATTCCGTGTCTGGGATTCAGGCATTTCGTCGGCGGGCGAATAATTGAACCTACCATCCGACCGATTAGAACAATACTGCCGTCGCGCCGGTAAATTGCCGCCTCTCAACCATTTGCACTCTGACTAAGGCGTTTCAGTTTATCTTCACGAATTTATGATGTCTTTTCAATTTGATTTTTAGTTCGGATAATTTTGAACTGAAATGTTACTCTCCCGCCGGAAAACTTTTGTTTCGGTGTTAATTATTTCGTCACGTCATCGCGGCTCAAGCGGGGCATTGCTTTTGCCGGTATGACCACAGGCAATAAAATTTATAGCAGATTTAAAAACAAATTACAACATAATTTTTTTACGTTAAACAAACTTTCAAATATCCGTCTAAAAGTTTTACTTTCGTCTGATAATTCGGCTAAAATTACGGCATCGCGGCGAAGAAAATCAGTAAAAATTTCGTATCAGATTTGGAATGGCTGACAAAAAAACATCTCCGGCAAAAAAAAACGTCTCCGCCGATTGGCTGGTGCGCGGGATTTTGACGCGCGTCGGCGAAACTTTTGACCGTTTGACCGGACGTAACTGGAAACCTTCGAGTAGTCTGGCGACGAGTGAATTGATCGAAAGATTAAAGCAGTTGCTGGACGCGCAGGCGAAAGACATCGGCGGCAGCCGAAAGTTTGTGCCGCACCATATCAAACTCAAAATGCAGTGGGACAAGTTTTCGACCGATGCCGAAGCTGCCATCAAAAGACTCGAAAACGAATTGCTGATCGCCGCCATTGACCACATCAATGACCGGCGTTATTACACTTATGCGCCGCTGAAACTGGAAATCAAGCCGGATTATTTCACGACCGGCGTGAAACTGCTGGCGAGTTTCGACAGTTTCGGCGACGAAGAAACGGAGCGCGAAGCGGCGATTAACGTCAGCCTTCCCGATTTGAAACACGTCGTCGTCAACCCGCCGCCGGAAATTATCGCCGAGCCGGAAAAAGAAATTTTCATCGCTTCTTTTACCGTCAAAGATAAACCGCGAACCAAAGAACTGGCGTTTGCCGAACCACAGCGTTTGAGCGTCGGGCGGACGAAGGAAAACGATTTGTGGCTCGACGACGAAAGCGTTTCCAAGATTCACGCCGCGCTGATTTTGAATTCGGAAAAGCGTCTGGTCGTCGCCGACACCGGCTCGACCAACGGAACCTTCATTAACGGCGAACGTATCGCTTACGGCAGGGCGTTCGCCGTTAAAACGGGCGATAAATTGAGATTCGGCACGGTCGAAGTCGCGCTCGAACATATCTTTGAAGAGGTCGAAATAAAAACAGCGGCTTCCAATGAAACCGTTTTGAATCGGGAAAATTCCGCACTGCAAACGGAAGTAATTTCAAGCGAAACGCTGGTGATGGAATCGGGTTCGCCGCCGCCGAACGACCCGCAAAACACCGGAAAATTTTCGCCGACCGAGTTTTGAGTTCCGACTTCAGACGGCTTCTAAGGCGGCGAAAAGCCGACTGAAGTCGGAACTCAAAACTCGGTCGGCGAGCTTTCCGATAAAAATAATCTTGTGCGATTACTCGAATAACGTCGTCGTTTCGTAAAAAACAAATGGCCATTTTAATGTTTTTGCTGCAATTTGATTGGGAAAAATTTCGCCCGGAAAATATCTTCGGCGGGCAGATTTTAGAGCGCACACCGGCGGGTTTGACGATTGTTTACCTCGTCGGCATCGGCGTTCTGCTCGTTCTGATGGCACTTTCTTTTCTCAGCAATTTTCGCCGTCCGAAATTCAATTTTGAACGGGATTTGCCGCGTGAAGTGAAACGCCGTCTGACGACGACGCTGGCGAATCGGAGTTTGCGCGTCTGGCAATTCGTTTTTATCGCGCTGGCGTTTTTCGTTTACGGTTTTCACGTTTACTGGGCATATTACGCCGACGACAGCAATGAACAGTTTCAGGCTTTGAGTTATAAAGATTTACGCAACCGGCGAACGCAGGCGGCGCGTTTGCGCGGCTGGATGCTCGACCGAACGGGGCAATTGGGCAGTGCGCTGGCTTATTATAAACTCGGTCAGGACGGCAGCATCAATCGCGCTTTTTCCCTTGAAAAAGAGATGTCGCACCTGCTCGGAACCGAACGCGGAACGCCCGGATTGGAGCGCACGATTTATAAAACCGAAGATGATTCGATGCCGGAAGCGTGGGAAGTTTTGACGAAAATCAAGCACCGGGAAGACGGGCAGCGCGATGTCAGAATTACGATTGACCGCGATTTGCAGGCGTTTATCAGCGACCAGCTAAAAGATAAGAAAGGCGCGATTGTCGTGCTTAATCCGCAGACCGGCGACGTTCTGGGAATTTATTCCAACCCGGCATTCAACATTTCCGAAGCGCGAACGCTGAACGATTATTTGAAGCTCGAAGGCGACAAACGCAACAAACCGCTGTTGAATCGGGCGACGCGGGAATTTTACGTTCCGGGTTCGACCTTCAAAACTTTCACGATGCTGTCTGCCTTTCGCGCCGGAAAGCAGAACTCGATCTTCCCGAGTTCGCCCGAAGGTTTCATACCGTTTCGCGGTTCACGCGGCATCACCGACGCGAACGGCGGCTGCGAATCGCCTTACGGCTGCACGACTCTCAATATCGCGCAGGCTTTCGAGGCTTCGAGCAACCAGTTTTTCGCGCAGATGGCGGTCGAATTAGGCAGGGAAAGAATCAGGGAAACCGCCGGAGCGTTGAGCATTTTAGCCGTTGATACGCCCGAAGATGCCTTGCAGGGAATTTTCTTCTCCGACATTTGGAACACCAGCAATAATCGCATCAAAAACGCGCTCGCGCCCGAACAGTCAACCATCGTCACGGGCAATAAAATCTCGAATTACGATGTCGGACTCGAAGGAATGGGACAGGGTTACGCCGGGCAGATGACACCTTTGCAGATGGCTTTGATCGCGTCCGCGCCGGCGAATATGGAAGGGAAGTTGATGAAGCCGCGCATCGAGATGGATGTCGCGCCGCAAGCCTTCTCGCAGGTCGTCTCGCCGGAGCAAGCCGCGCAGATTCGTGAAATTATGTCGCTCGTCACCGAAGGCGGCGGCGGCACGGCGACCAGAGTTTTCGCCGATGTCCGGGCGGCGGGAATCCGTTCGGGCGGCAAAACCGGGACGGCGGAAAAACAGGCTCCGCTCTACGACGAGAAAACCGGCAAGCTGAAAACCGTTAAAAAGAAACGCAAAAACGAGAAAGGCGAAACGGTTGAATACGACGCGCCGGTGATGTATGAGCGCACGGACAGTTGGTATATTTCCATCGCGCCGCTGGAAAAACCGCAATTAGCAATCGCCGTCGTCGTCGAAGGCGGCGGCTACGGGGCGGCGGTTTCGGCTCCGATTGCGGCGCGAATAATTTTGAAAGCCAGAGATTTAGGACTTTTGGGCGAGCAGTATAAACCGAAAACGCCGCTGCCGAAAGCCGCGCCGAAGAAAAAGAAATGACAGGGAAATTTAACCATCCGCTCCGCGAAACATAGAACACATAAGCAGGTGAGCAAAAGTATTGAGGCATTTATGAGAAGTTTAGAGTGACGGCTTCAGCCGTGAAATCGCCAGCAAAGCGCGGCGATTTCTCACGCATA
>JAYVKL010000187.1:0-11128 GCA_043768465.1 Pyrinomonadaceae bacterium | reverse complement strand
AATTTTAGATAAATCCCAGATTTTGAATTTCAAACTCCAGATTGCTTTTAATTTGGAATCTGGAAATACGGAGTAAATAATGCCAAATCCAAAACGAAGACATTCCCATTCACGAACACGCCAACGCCGAGCGCACGACGCGCTGAAAATCCCACAATTTTATATTGACAAAGAAACCGGCGAAGCCAAACTGCCGCACCGTCTCGATGCCGACACGGGAATTTTCAAAGGTCGCCAGTTTTTTGAAGCGAAAAAATCCGAATAGAAGTTAATGGTCGGCTGCTGATTGTTAATTGATTTTGTAATCCTGCCGAATCATCTGACGGTTTTTCACTGACGAATAACGAAACTAAATGAATCAAAACGCCGGTATCATCGGAATGGGACACGCCTATCCAAAGGGTATTTTAACGAATGCCGATTTGGAGAAAATCGTGGAAACCAGCGATGAATGGATATTTTCACGCACCGGAATCAAACAGCGTCATAAAGCCGCCGATGGCGAATTCACTTCGCAGTTCGGAACGGCGGCGGCGCAACAGGCGATTGAACGCGCCGGTTTGCAGCCCGCAGACATTGATTTAATCGTCTGCGCGACGACCACGCCCGACCAGATAATGCCTTCGACCGGAGCTTTGATTCAAGCTCAACTCGGCGCGACCAACGCGGCGGGAATGGATTTGTTTGCGGCTTGTTCGGGCTTTTTGTATGGTTTGACGATGGTCGAATCAATGATTCGGACGGGACAAATTAACAATGCACTCGTCATCGGCGCGGAAATTCTGACGAAATACGTTGATTACACCGACCGTTCGACGTGCGTTATTTTCGGCGACGGCGCAGGCGCGGCGGTGCTGGCTCCGGTTGAGGAAGGCAAAGGAATTCTGGCGACGAAAATTCGTTCCGACGGGCGTTACGAAGAACAGCTTTACGCGCCGGGCGGCGGCACGAAACTCGGCACGACGCACGAAACAATTGACAACCGAGACCATTTTTTCAAGATGAAGGGCAACGAACTTTTTAAGGTCGCCGTGCGCTCGATGGCGGAGATTTCCAAGGAAATGCTCGACAAAGCCGGTTACACGGTCGAGGACGTTGACCTCGTAGTTCCGCATCAGGCGAATCAGAGAATCACCGATGCCGTCGCCGCGCGGTTGAATGTTCCCGAAGAAAAAGTTTATTCAAACATCGCCGAACACGGCAACACGTCGTCGGCTTCGATTCCGATTGCCCTTGACGAATGCATCCAGTCGGGCAAAATTAAAGAGGGAAGTCTCGTTTTGCTGACCTCGTTTGGCGGCGGCGTAACCTGGGGCGCGACGGTCATTCGATTTTAGATGGGCGATTTTGGATTTTGGATTGAAATCTCCCGTTCAAATCCTGAATAAATTTATTTGGAAATAACACGAAAATTTGATGACGGAAGAATCCAAAATCCAAAACCCAAAATCCAAAATCGCCTGCATTTTTCCCGGTCAAGGTTCGCAAGTCGTCGGAATGGGCAGGGATTTGTTTGATAATTACGCTGTTTCACGCGAAGTTTTGGAAGAAGCGAATGACGCGCTCGGATTTTCGCTCTCGGAAATGTGTTTCAGCGGCACGGCGGAAGATTTGGCTTTGACGGCGAACACGCAGCCCGCGATTCTAACGGTTTCAATTGCCGCGTGGCGGGCGATGGAAAGCGAAAATTATCCGTTGCCCGATTACGTCGCCGGACATAGTTTGGGCGAGTATTCGGCTTTAGTGGCGGCGGGCGCGGTGAGTTTTTCCGACGCGGTGAAAACGGTTCGTCAGCGCGGGATTTATATGCAGGAAGCTGTTCCGGTCGGAACGGGAGCGATGGCGGCGATTATTGGTCTGCCGCTCGAAACAGTCGAAATCGCCTGTGAAGAAGCGCGAGAAGGTGAAGTTTGCAGTCCGGCGAACGTCAATTCGCCCGCGCAAATCGTCATCGCCGGAAACGCCGGAGCGGTTGATCGGGCGATTGAAATTTTGAAGAGTCGCGGCGCGAAACGGGCGATCAAATTGAATGTTTCCGCGCCGTTTCACTGCGATTTGATGTTTCCGGCGCAGGAACAATTGGCGAAAGATTTAGCGGGAATTGATTTTAACGATTTGCGCTTTCCGCTCATCGAAAATGTTTCAGCCAGGACGAACACGAAAGGCGAGCGCGTGAAAACCGCTTTGACCGATCAGGTTTCAAAGCCTGTTTTATGGGCGCAGACGATTGAAAATCTGATCAACGAAAAGGTCGGGACGTTCGTCGAAGTCGGTGCGGGAAAAATACTGTCGGGTTTGATTCGCCAGATAAGTCGGGATGTTCGCTGTTTGAACGTCGAAAATACGGAAAGTTTGAGAAACACATTACAATCTTTATAAAAATTCAGGAGAAAATATGTCAGAAATTCAAGATAAAATTAAACAGATTATTGTTGACGAGTTGGGCGTTGACGAAGCGGAAGTAACGGAAAATGCCCGATTCATTGAAGATTTGGGCGCGGATTCGTTGGATTTGGTCGAACTCGTAATGCGCTTTGAAGAGGAATTCGACATCGAAATTCCCGACGAAGACGCGGAAAAAATTCAAGCCGTCCGCGATGCCTACGCTTACGTCGAACAACACAAAGCAGCCTAACTAATGGATAACGAATAACGGATAATTGATTGTGAAACCAGCCTCAATTATCCATTATTCGTTATTCATTTTTCATTAAATTTATGAAACGTCGGGTAGTTATTACGGGACTCGGATTAGTTACCGCTTGCGGAAACGACGTGCCGACCACTTGGGAATCGCTGAAACGCGGTGAAAGCGGGGCGGACTACATCAAAAAGTTCGACACGGAAAAATTTGATGTGAAGTTTGCCTGTGAAGTCAAAAATTTTAACGTCGAAGATTTTCTGGAAAAAAAAGAATCGCGGCGAATGGGCGCGTTTTCACATTTTGCTATCGCCGCCTCGGACGAAGCCGTCAAAGACAGCGGTTTGGTCATTGACGAATCGAATGCGGAGATGGTCGGAACTTATATCAGTTCGGGAATCGGCGATTTTTGGGCGATTGAGCGCGAACACGAAAAATTGCTGAACTCCGGTCCGGGCAGAGTGTCGCCGTTTTTTATCGTTTCGGCGATTGTCAATCTGGCTTCGGGCAACGTCTCGATCAGGCACGGCGCGAAAGGTCCGAACTCGGCGACGGCGACGGCGTGTTCGGCGGGTGCCCACGCCATCGGCGACAGCTTTCGCATTATCGAACGCGGCGATGCCGACGCGATGATTTGCGGCGGCGCGGAATCGGCGATCACGCCGATGTCGGTTGCCGGATTCGCTTCGATGCGCGCGCTTTCGACGCGCAACGACGATCCGCAGCACGCTTCGCGCCCATTCGATTTGGAGCGCGACGGCTTCGTCATCGGCGAAGGCGCGGGAATTTTAATTCTCGAAGAATTGGAATTTGCCAGGAAGCGCGGCGCGAAAATCTATGCCGAAATCGTCGGCTACGGAATGTCGGGCGATGCCTTTCACGTGACGATGCCGGACGCAACCGGCTCCGGCGCGATTCGCGTGATGACCAAAGCGATCAAAGACGCGGGAATTATGCCCGATCAAATCGGCTATATCAACGCGCACGGGACTTCGACACCATATAACGACAAATTTGAAACGCTTGCCATCAAGCAAGTTTTCGGCGAACGCGCTTACCAATTGCCGGTCAGTTCAACTAAATCAATGACCGGACACGCGCTCGGCGCGGCGGGCGGCATCGAAGCGGTTTTGTCGGTTTTATCCATCAAGGAAAATCTTTTACTGCCGACGATAAATTATGTAACGCCCGACCCGGAGTGCGATTTGGATTATGTTCCGAACGAGCCGCGTCACGCGGAAGTCGAATATGTGCTGTCCAACAGTTTCGGTTTCGGCGGCACTAATGCTTGCTTAATCTTTAAACGGTTCGAGCAATAGTTTTTGTTTGAATCTTAAAATGCGGCATCGCATCGGCGGCGTTTGACGAACACAAATTATTCGGCGCGATTCCGGCACGAAAAGTCTTTTGCGCCTTCGAC
This sequence comes from Pyrinomonadaceae bacterium, assembly GCA_043768465.1. Taxonomy (GTDB): domain Bacteria; phylum Acidobacteriota; class Blastocatellia; order Pyrinomonadales; family Pyrinomonadaceae. The sequence continues at coordinate 7,067 of JAYVKL010000187.1, read as the reverse complement.
AGCATCGGCGAAACTTATCGAAGAATCGCCGGTTAAATTTTTCGGAAATCTAAAATACTTTGAAACTCCATCTAAAATGAACAGCCATTCATTTTAGATGGAGTTTTTTTATTCAAAGGTTTACAATTAGTAATTTAATGAACCAAACGAAAAATTCGACAAATTTACGCCGAGCTTTAACGTCCGATTAATATGAATACACAAACGACCACCGACGCGCCGACGGCTTCGACCGTTTATCCTGAAACGATTGTCGAGGAGGAAATTTGCTACCCGGCGGAGCTTGAAAACGAAATGGGCGAAACAGCTTTTCACTTTAAACTTATCTTTCTTATTTACGGTTTTTTGGAATCTTTTTATAAATCTCGAAAAGATGTGGCGATTGCTGCCACCATGATGGTGTATTACGACGAAGGCAATCCGAGAAAATGGCTCGCGCCTGACGTTTTCGTTTGTTTTGGGGTTGAGAATAAACTTCGGCGCACATTCAAAACTTAGGAGGAAGGCGTTTTTCCGCAGATTATTTTTGAAATAGCGTCCGACGGCACATTTGAAAATGATCTCGGCGGCAAGCGGCTCGAATATGCGCGGCTCGGTGTCGAAGAGTACTATCTGCTCGACCCGGAGCGCGAATATCTGCCGTCGCCTCTAATGGCGTTTCGGCGGGAAAACGGACGTTTGATGTCGGTGAACGCCGAAAATAACCGGATTCACTCGCCGCCTCTGAATCTGGAAATCGTAGACACCGAAAAGTCGTTCCGGCTGTTTAATCCGCCGACGCAGGAATTTTTGCAGGCGGTTTTGACCGGCGACGAGTAATTTATGAGAACGACAAAATATACGTTTTGGCAGGACGGCGAATTTTACATCGGATTTTTGAACGATTATCTCGATTATGAAACGCAGGGATTTTCAAAGGAAGAGCTTTTGGACAATCTAAAAAGTTTGCTGGCGGACATTGAATCGGAACAAATTCCTTTTATCAGAAAAGTCGAAGAGTTGGCGGTTGCGTAATGAAAAGACACGATTTGATAAGTCGGCTGGAAAAAATCGGCTGCGTTTTCGTGCGGCACGGCGCAAATCACGATTGGTATTAAAATTCAAAGACGAAACGATCTCAGCCGGTTCCGCGCCATAACGCAATCAATGAAAATTTAGCAAAATCAATTATCAAAAAACCTTCGGATAAATAACTTATGAAAATTATCGTTTTAATGAAACAAGTCGCCAATAAAGACGCGGTTTTGCGCGTTTCGGGCGATCAAAAATGGATTGACGAATCGAACATTTCGCACCAGACGAACGAATCGGACGGTTACGCGCTCGAAGAAGCGTTGCGGATGAAGGAAGCCAAAGGTGAAGGCGAAGTCATCGTCTGCACTCTGGGCGCACAGTCGGCGAAAACGGTTTTGAAAGACGCGCTGGCACGCGGCGCAGACCGCGCAATTCACGTTGTCGTGGACGAAGCGAACAAACTTTCGCCGTATCAAATCGCCAAAGCAATCGCCGACGCGATCAAAGAAGAAAAGGCGGATTTGGTTTTCACCGGCTTGCAGTCGGACGATGCGAGTTACGGGCAAACGGGCGTGATTTTAGCGGAATTGCTCGGCATTCCGAACGCGACGATTGTCATTGATATTGACCGCGCCAGTTTGGGTTCGACGCTGCGTTTGAAACGCGAACTCGAAAGCGGCTGGTATCAGTGGTTTAAATATCAACTGCCGGCACTGCTGACGATTCAATCAGGCATTTCGCAGATTCGTTACGCGAGCTTAAAAGGGATTATGGCGGCGAAGAAAAAGGAAATCCGCGACGTTACGCCGTCGGCGGACGGTTTTGCGTCGGCGCAGAAAATCGAAAAGGTTTATCTGCCGTTGAAATTGAAAACGACGCAGATGCTGGGAAACGGCGATGTCAAAGCGGGCGCGGTCGAATTGATCGAAAAACTCAGAACGGAGGTTCGCGTTCTCTAAAAGCGTGTTTGGAAATCTAAGAAAGACTGGAAATTTTACATTTGGCATTCTAAATTTTCACCGGAAAAATAAAAATGTTGAAAGCCGAATGTAAAATTAAGCCGTCCACTCTTCGACCAAGTGAATTTCCAAACACGCTCTTAATAAGTTATCGAAAAAATTTTCGACGATTTACATTCAGTGATTAACAAAATTATGAGCAATATCTTAGTATTCATCGAACACAGAACCTGCGTTTTAAACAAAGTTTCGCTCGAAGCGATTGCCGCCGCGCAAAACATCGGCAAGGATTTGGGCTTGACGGTTGCCGCCGTTATTCCGTGCGATAAAGATTGCAGTCTGGCGAACTACATCGCGCAGTATGATCTCGAAAAAGTGATCGTCGTCAAAAACGATAAACTCGGCATTTACACGCCGGACGCTTATGCTGATGCTTGGGCGGAGATTATCAAAAAGGAAAGCGCGCAATATGTGGTGATGGCGCACACTTATCAAGTGCGTGATTTCGCGCCGAAAGTGGCGGCGCGATTGGGCAAGGAAGTCGTCGGCGACTGCATTCGCTACAACGCGAGCGGCGGCAAATTAACGCTGACGCGTCGCATTTTCTTAGGAAAACTTGATGCCGATGTCACGATTCAGGGCGACGCGCCTTATTTCGTAACTTTTCAATCGGGAGCGTTTCGCGGCGACAACGCCGAAAAGGGAACGGCGAACGTCGAGACGGTCGAAGTTAAGGTTAACGATTTGCGAATGGAAGCCGAAGAGCCGTTTCAGGAAGCAAAGGCATCGGTTGATTTGTCGAAATCCGGCATTATCGTCGCCATCGGTCGCGGCATCAAATCGCAGGAAAACATCGCCAAAGCGCAGGAATTAGCCGATATTTTGGGAGCGGATTTGGCAGCATCGCGTCCGATCTGCGATGCCGAATGGCTGCCGATTGACCGTCAAATCGGTTCATCCGGTCAAACCGTCGCGCCGAAAGTTTACATCGCACTCGGCATTTCCGGCGCGATTCAGCACATCGTCGGGATGAAAAACGCTGGAACGATCATCGCCATCAATAAAGACAAGGAAGCCCCGATTTTCGACATCGCCGATTACGGCATCGTCGGCGATATTTTTGAAGCGATGCCCGTTCTTGTTGAAGAAATCAAAAAAGCGAAAGGTTGACAACGGCAGCGTAAAAACAAAAAGTCCCGCCGATACAATTTTTTTCGGCGGGACTTTTTGTTTTTAGTTATACGGCAATAATGCCCGTTGGCGGAAATTTATTGCCTGGTTTTTGCTATGGCAGGTAAGCCGCTTCGACAATTGCGTCGCCTGCCGCTCCCCATTGCTGAACTTTAATCACATTGTCCGAACTTCTCAGATAATACCAGTTGTAATCGCGGACAACGGCGATGTCGGTTCGGTTGTCACCATCGTAGTCAGCCGGTGCGGGCGTATCGGTTGCCAAACCGAACTGACGCGAGATGATGCTGCCGGTAGCGGTGTTTCTGATATACCAAACGCCGGACGGACGGAAAACCGCCGGATCAACCCGCCCGTCGCCGTCATAGTCTGCGGCAACCTGTCGGTCGCCGTTCGTTCCCCAAGCCACGGCGGTAAAATTATTACTCGGATTATTCAAACTGCCGCGGTAATAAAAATAGCTTTGCCCGCCGGGAGTGGTCGCCACGCGGTAAACACAAAGATCGGCTTTACCGTCGCCGTCCCAGTCGCCGGTAACCGGAACATCTCCGGCGAGACCGAAATCTACGGTACGCGTCGTGCCGGTCGAACTTTCGCGAATAGAGTAGGAAGTCCTGTTGCCGGTCGTTCTAAAATACGCGAGGTCAGCCTTGCCGTCGCCGTCATAATCGGCGGGAACGGGCGTGTCGCCGGTTGTGCCGAAGGTCACGAGCGAATATGTTCGTGTGGCACCGAAATAAATCGCCCACAAACCGTTGCGGAAAATGGCGACCTCAGTTCGCCGGTCGCCGTCGTAATCTGCCGGCACGAGCTTATCGTTTTGTAATCCCCATAACAAATAGTTGATATTATTGTCGGTCGAACGCAGAATATACCACGGACTGGATTGAGTGGCCATCGGACGAAAAACCGCGAAATCGTCTTTGTTATCGCCGTCAAAATCGAACCGGTGCGGTGAAGTGCTGACGTTGCCGCCGCGCACTAAAAATATGTAACGTCCGCGCTCGGTCGAGTTCAGTGAGTTATTAGTTAAACCGGTGGTCGTATTGGTATCGAGCAGAGCGAGCGTTACGCCCGAACCCGGTAATTCCAGAGATGCGCCGGGCTGGGTGCTTCCGTTGGCGTAGCCGACGCGCGCCGGTGAACCGCCTAATCCGCCCGTGCCGTTCGAAGCATCGCCCGTTTCCCACTGAATTTGATTGTAGTTGAATTCGATGTCGAAGTTGCCGGCGGCTCCGGTGTCCGTCCGGTCAATCAAAATCAACTGGAAGGTATTTAATTTGTCAGCATGAGAATCATAGTAACCGACGTTGACGTAATTGACGCAAAACGCCGTCCGCCCGTTCACCGTCGTCGCGCCGTACTGAACTAAACCGGAGCCGACCCCGCGCGTGTCAACGTCGCCGAAAAAGGGAGCGATGATGGGCGTATCGGTTCCGACTAATCCGAACGGCGTGAAGGTCGCCAGCGGAGCCGTAAACGTAATATTACCGTTATTGTTAACGAAAACCTGCGTTCTGGTCGTGCCGAAAAAATTCAGCGAAAAAGGCAGCGTAATCGCCGCCGTCGAACCGTCGTCGTTTGCCGGCAGAGTATTGGTCGTGCAGCCCGGAAGCACACGCACGGCATTGGCAACACCGGGCGAAACCTGATTGAGCGATTTGATTTGTTCACTCGTCAAATTACTTTGCACGGGGTTCGATTGACCGTCCCGCACATTCGTCGAACGCCGCTTCGTCTCGGCTTGTCCGGCATCGGTCGTAATCGGCACGATTCTCGTTTCGGCAGTTTCCTGCTGCCCGTAAACGGGCGGCGACCACAGCATCCCGACGCACAAAAACACGCTCAAAAGCGAAAACAAACGGTAACTGCAACATTCCGTTCCATTTTTGAAAAAGTCTCTAATCATATTTTTCTCTCCTATTAATTTTTAGTTCGGCTGCCGGTGAATCAAACAAAGCTGAATAGCATTTGCCGCAGCATAAAAGCGGTTGTTTCCAAATTCAGCATTTTTGTCGAAAGTCTGCGCTGTTCGCGGAACACGCAACCTTTATGATCCGTGCGGGCGCAACTTTTTCTGTGTCGAGGATGGTCGAGTGCAAAACCCTTTGAGGAACCTCTTAATTCTTGTCCGTTTCAAAATAAATACTTTCGCAACGGCGTTGACTTTATATTCGGAAAGGTGAACTCAATTTACCGATTACCGGTAAACAGGCAAAAAACATTTGTGCCGCCAAAGCGAAAATTTTAATACTCACTTATAAACGCACTGTTTGGAGGAAAAACGTGTCAAAAAAATAAAAAAGATTTTTGAACTTCTAAAGAAAATTGATAAATCATTATTACATTGATGCGGGGATACTCAAAGCCAGCCTCAACAATCTGAAATTTCGTTGAGGCGGCGGCGAAAAAAAAGAAGCCGGTGATATTCTCAAATATCACCGGCTTCCGACAGTTTCAAATCGAAACGGATCAGCCGCTTTCGATGGTCATCATAAATACAGGCTTTCAAATCATATCGCCTTTGGTTTTAGAATCTTCGTCGAGTTCAAAACGGTCGCGGTCGCGCTTTTCCATCTTTTCGAGCAGATCGAGTGGTTCGTTATCTTGGAAATCTATGCCGTAAGCGTGGGCGTTTTCTTCGACATTCGACTGATCGGGGGTCGGGTTGTGTCCACCGAAGGCTTCCGCGCCGTCGTCGTTCGCGCTTTCCCATTCGGCATCAATATCGCCGCCCGAATCGGCGGGCGAGGTCGAATGATGTTCGCGCAGTCTCTGCTCCAATTCGTGCGGAGCCTGCGGCGCGTGGGCGATTTCGTCGTCCATCAACTCTTTGATCTCCGCGTTCGTCGGCACGTTTCGCTCGCTGAATTGGGTATCTTTTTCTGAAATTATTGTTTTGTATTCGTCATTTTCCATAAAAATAAAATATCACACCGTGCCTTTGAAAGAGAAAAAGCGGTTAGATAAACACGATTGACTGCGACGACGGAATATCGAAACGGCGGCGGCAGCGAATGTTTTTGCACATCAACTGGTCATCCACGCGCACCATATAATCGCGCGACTGCTCCATCTGCCGTCGGTCGTTCTCGTTCAGATTGCGCGGCGAATTCCGCTTTTTCGTGCGTTTCAGCCAGCGCACTTCATAATCGTTTCGCTCGCGGCAGTTCGGACAGGCAAAGTTCGCCGTTTTTACCTCCTGCCGCTCGTCAAAAATATCTTTTTCCTGCATAAATAAAAATCACTGCTCAACAAAAATTAAATAGCAGAAATTATTATAAACCATCCGTGCCGGGCAGCGTTTATTTTTTTTCGCTCAACTGTCGCAAGTATTTAAAAGTGTAAATTCCCGTGTCGTGTCCGTCGGAGAAAATAAAATTCAGGGCGTAGCGTCCGACAATCGAAATCGAAGAGAACGTCAAACCGGCGTCGATGGTGGCAGGCTGCAAAATCTGCTCGCCCGTCCATTCGTGAACGCAGCCCGCACACGGACACGCCCGGCGCAAATCCGGCGCGGCATATTTCGTCTCCGCCGCGTCCGACCATTTGATCGAAACCGCCGCATCGCTTTCTTCAATAATCTCAGTCGGTTCGAGCATTTGATAAGATTTATTTCAAATGACTTTCGACCGCTTCCGCCGTGACATCGTAGTGCGCGGCGTGATAAACGACCGCGCCGTCTCTGAGAATAATCGCCTGCGGTGATTCGTGGCGAATGCCGGTTTTTTCGGCGATTGCCGTCGAAACATTGCGCGCCGACTGCACGACAATCAGATTGATGTCGGCATCGGCATCGGAAATTTCCTTGTAAACGCCGTGGCTGATCGGGCAAGTCGTGCTGTGTTTGAAAAGGACAATCGGTTGTTGTTTAGACTTTTCGACTAATGCGTCGAGTTCGTC
>JAYVKL010000186.1:0-19775 GCA_043768465.1 Pyrinomonadaceae bacterium | reverse complement strand
GTTTGCTTGAAGTAAACGATGCCGCGTCGGTCGCCCAGTCGTTTTTGTGGATACCAAAAATTGATGTTGTCGGGGATTAATGTATTATGCGACATCCGCTCGAACGCCGCCGAGCCGATTTCTTCGCGTCCTCTGTAATCGCTGCCGATGACGCCCATCTGGTCGGTTTCGGCGTGTTGCCACAAAGCCGCGTCGGAGCTTATCTGCGCGCCGAGCGTCGTAATCGTAAATTGCCCGCCGCTGATTTGGATTGCCGTCGCTCCGCTCGAAACGTGCGCGGGAAGCGGCGGCGAAACTACGGGCGTCGAGTTGACGGGATTTCCGGCGGCTCCGGCTCTGCGGCGTTCCCAATGACCGGACAGGAACTGCCCGTTCCGCAAACTGTTTCGCGCCCATATATAACCGCCTTCACGGGTCGCGCTGAAAACCGAGATATACGAAGTTTTATCGTTAAAGTTAAATTGCGATAAATCCGATTGGTCTTCGAGCAAATCTACCCAAATACCGTAACCGCCGTTGTCGTCCGCGTTCTCGTAGATTATCGCTACAAGTCCTTGGGGAACTTTTATCGAAGAGGCGATGTCATTAAAATCCGATAGTTTATGATTGCCGACGGCGAGCGTTTTGCTGCGACCGCCGAAATTTGAATTTTCATAGACTGTAACGCCTTGAATTTGCAGAATGCTGTTGGAAACGGGGCGACCTTTGATTTGACCGTCCGCGCCCGAACATAACAGGAAAAGCGTGGTGATTAAAAGTAACGGCAAAAATCCTTTTCTTTCTCTTCGTCGAGTTTGACCGCCTGCGTAATACATACTTTTTTCTCCTTATGCTAATTCAAGAAGCGTTCTAAATAATTGAAAAACTCTTGTAGGTTGGCAGCGACGATAATCCGGCATCTTTCCGACCGCGAAATTGCCTTCGATTATTGACGCTGCCCGCCTGCAAAGGTTTGAAAGGCTACTGTTTTCCGGTGAAATACGCCTCTGCCGCTTTGACGAGCAGCTTTGCGCCGCCGTTCCCGATTTTGTTGAACCATTCCGGGCTGGTCGTCCATCCAACATCCGCTAACGTCGGCGGGCGGTCAACATAAACCAAAAAATCCGCTGCCGGTTCGACCTTATCGTTGACTATCGCCACCACAGAACCTGTCGGGATAGGTTTGCCGAGCGCAATGTTCGCGCCGAAAATTCTCCATTGATAAACCGGGTCTTTTTTCCATTCCAGATTGATTCCGACCGTGCGGTGTGTGTAACTCAAAAATGCCGGACTTCCGCCGACGGCGAACCCGACCAGTTCGCCCGACAGAATTTCGCGCTCTTTACCGTCGGGCGTTTGGATGTGAATTTTCTTCAAGTTAGAGTTCGCCGTGTAGTTCAAATTAATGCCGACCGGCATTTTTTCCCACGTTAAATATTTTGAATTCGTCTCGCAGTAAAGGTTGTAACCGTTGCCTTCTGAGTAAGTGTTCTGCGATTTTATATTGCCGTCTTTGCCGCCGAGCTTCCATACTTTTACGGTTTCGGGAATTTCCATATTTGCCTGAGCGACGGCAGAGTTTGCCGACGCGAAAACGATGAAAGCCGCAATTAATGCCGATAACATTTTGATGTTTTTTCCGCTGTTCATAATTGTCTCCTATGTGTCTGAATGGACGCTTCCAACCAAAGCGTTCGCTTTCTGTCGCCGCATCCGTTTCAAGCGACAGCCGCCAAATTTATCGTTTGCGAATTTGAATTTAAGGCGCGACAAAACCGTTTAAAGGATTGCCGTAAAAAGCATCGGTTTTCCACGCCGCCTGATTGTATTTATCGAGCGTTCCCATAATTTTGACGGGAACGACGATTTTCAATCTGTCCAGCGGAAGCTGCGCGGCGAAAGCGTTCGCGGCGAGATAACCGTTCGGCTGAATCGTGAATTTCGTTTCTCTCACTTGCGCTCCTTTGTAGAAAATCTTGACCGTGTATTCGCCCGGTTTGTCTTTGGTATAAACGGCGTTCGGATTTTCCCGCCGGTAAGCGAAGTTGTGCGTCGCGGGATCAAAACTTTCGACGATAAAGTTTTTCCACGTAAATCCCCACAAAAGGTAATGGCAAGTTTCCGGCTGAAGAGCGCAGGTGTCGGCGTTGCGCTCTTCGCTGCCGAGCGCGCTGCCGTTGGTAATCGCGCCGCCGTCGTCGGTCGAAGTAATCTGCTGGTTGTTGTAAAAAAGCCGCGCTTCAAAATCTTCCGCTTTCAATTCGCCTTTGAACCACAGATAGACAGTCGGTGTCGGGTCTTTGTCCCACGTCGTGTGTTCGCTGAATCCGACGTAACCGATAGGCAGACTCCAATCGTTTTCGACACTGAACGCCGCCAGATTTTTGTAGCGCGGCTCGCCCGGATTAAGTTGCTGACGGTTGACTTTGAACTTGCCCTGAAAGACGATTTCTTTAGTCTTTGAATTGAGCAGACGCAAGCCGAAAGTTCCGGTTGCAATACTCGCTTTAGTGTCGAAAAGCGCACTGTCGTAACGGGTTTGCGTGCCGTCAACCGGCTGGCTAAACCAGAGCGAACCGTCCGGGTTCAGCCATTCCGCCGTGTAGCGCACCGTTTCGCTGTTGTCGAAAAACAGATCGAAAAAGATGACCGGCATCCAGCTCGTGTAAAACGTCTGATTGGGAAATTTCCAATAAGTATTGGTGGATTTTATCCCGATGTTGAGAGTATTTTTGAGCAAAACCGGCATATTCGTCGGCAGCGGTTGCGGCATATAACCGACGCTGCCGGCGGATTTTTGCGGCTGATTTCGATTCGGGTTCGGATTGGTCGTCCCGGTCGAATCGCCGTCAGTTTTCGGCTGTTCGATTTTCGGTTTGTTAATTTTGGGGATTTTTATATTAAACTGCGCCGAAACATTTATCGCGCCGCAAGCGATTAAAAACATTGCCATTAAAAACGTAATTTTTCTCATAAATATTCTCTCTAATAACCCGGCGAAAATCCGGGCATTTCCGCTAACGATTTGCATTGAATTAATTGAAACCCAAATGTTTCCACGTTAAAGGAATATCGGCATCAATCTGCTGACCGGACGAATATTTGTGCGCTTTTTTATATCCTTTTCCGGTTTTGCCAACTTCAAAAAAATTGAAATCCAAAAGAATCACTAATGCTTCAAGCGGCGTATCGCCCATCTTTTCTTCCAAACTGAGTTTAAATTCGGGCAAATAATACGAGTAGCTTAAATACCGGTCATTGGTAGAAGTTAAATTCGGATTTAGCTTTTGTTCCCAAGAACCTCTGAATCGAAAAATGGTCGGTATCAAACGAATTTCTCCGTTAAATCTATCCGAATTTATTTGAATTTTGATTCTGTTCATTTTTTACCTCTTTCGCCGTTCGCCGACTGCATAATTTACGCCGGTAAAGTTGGACGGCATTTAATTACGGGACATTAAAACCTTTCAGCAAATTGCCGTAAAAAGCGTCGATTTTCCACGAAGCCGCGTTCCATTTCTCCAGCGTTCCCATTACTTTAACGGGGACGATGACACGGTAATCGTTTAAGAAAATCTGGTCGGAAAAGACGTTACGGGCGGGCAAACCTTTCGCGTCAATCGTAAATTTCGCTTCGCGCACCTGATCGCCTTTGTAGAAAACTTTAATCGTGTATTCGCCCGCGTGGTCGTTCGTAAAATAGCCGTTCGGATTGTTTTTTCGGGCTGACCGTGCGTTGTCAACGACGAAATTGTCCCACTCGAAACCTAATAAAGTGTGAGCGCAAACCGCCCGCGCCAAAAAGCAATCCGCGCCGCGTTCGCCGTATTTATTGACGCTGCCGCCTTTATCGGTCGTGGCGACGCGCTGACTATTATAATAAAGTTCGCCTTCAAACTGATTTTCATCGAGAACGCCTTTGAACCAGAAGAAAGCCATCGGGCGCGTATGAACTTCGTAATCGGTGTTATTTTTTTTGAAACCCACGTAACCGACCGACATATTCCAGTCGTTTTCAACATAAAAAAGCAGTTTGTGATCGGTCGGCGGCGCGAGCGGTAATTTATTGACTTTGAACTTGCCCTGAAAAACCGTTTGATTCGTTTTCGTGTCGGTAATTTTCAAACCGTAAGTTCCGCCGACGATAATCGCTTTCGGTTCTAAATCTTTGTCTTCAAACGGACTTCGCAGATCGGGGAAATCGCCGCCGTAATTCATCTCCAGCGGCTCGCTGAACCAAGTCGAGCCGTCCGGGTTCGTCCAATTCGCCGTGTAACGCAGCGTCGGCGAATCGGCGGCGTAGAAAACCTGGAAGGCGACCTGCGGAAACCAGCTCGGATTATCATTGTTCGCCGGAGTTTTGAAGTATTTAGCCTGATTATGCGCCTTTATTTCGAGCGTTTCGAGCATAATCTGCGGAGTCTTGGGGCGTGCGGGGTCGTCCAAATAATTCGATTGATTTGACGACGAACGATTTTCGTTTGATTTCGACTCGTTCGGCGCGGATTGATTCGCGTCCGTGTTCGGCTGTTCGACTTTCGCTTCTTCTTTTTTCGGTTTCCCGATTTTCGGAATTTTGATATTGAACTGCGCCGAAGTCGTTTGGCAAATGCCGGCTAGAATTATAATTAAAATCAACGTCAATAAATTGTTTTTCTCTATTCTCATCATATTTCTCACACATTTTTATTTGACTTATTTTTCCGATTCAGATTGCCGCAGTTATCAAAAAGCTCATAAATTCTTCGGCTTGCTAAAACCGCTCGCACGGCATCAATTTAACCTTAGACAACTTCCCACGAAATTGCGCCGGTCATAATAAAACCGCCCATCAAAGCGGTGCCGCGCCCGACTTTACCGCTGAGAGGTCTGATTCCGCTTTCGTAAATTTGCACTTCGGACAGAATTATCGAGATTTGTCGTATTTTTTCCGTTTCGCCATATTTCAGTCCCTGACCAACCATATCGGCGTATTCAACAAATTCAACCTGTCGTTTCTCCGCTGAATACCTCCAGTATTTTCTGTTTTGAGGAATACTGCTGCCGATACTGTAATCACCAGTGCCTAAGCTGTTTGCTGCCAATTCCCAACTCGCTATGAAAAAGTAACCTTGGGCATACTGAGATACATTTTCACGGAGTCCGTTCCAACCTGAATAGACGTATCCGCCCGTGCGTTTGTGATCGGATGAAAGTGCGACTTCCACCCATCGGTTACTGCCGTTAAAATCTTGACTGATTCTTAATTTGCATTGATTAAACATTTTTCACAACCTCTCTTAATGTCAGTTTTCACTGTTGATTTCTTTTGCTATTTTTTATCAATTCCGTAAATGGTTACTGTTTGTTGAGAAACTGGCTGACACTCGTCTGCATTTCGAGAATTGCGTTTTTCACTTCATCAAAAGACGCGCCGATTTCGATTTTGCCGACTGCGGGCAACCAGAGATTTTCCGGCAGATTAGCAGTTTTGCCGTTGGTTCTGATGACTTTGGCGACCGTTTTGCCCATACCGTCGCCGGGCGCGTAAATCAGCAGCAGAACATTGGATTTAAGCGACATTTCAAATAACGCGGCTTCTTCCTGTCCGTATTTTGACTTGACGCTGCCGCCGATATTTTTATTTACATCATTGAGCAGATAAGCCATAATCGCGGCGGTATCTTTCGATTTATCTCGGGTTTTCGTCGGAAACGCCGGGACTGTCGCGCCTACCTCCTGCGCGAGAATTTTGGCTTTCGACAGCGAATCGGATGATTCAACGCCTTTCAAGTCGTAAAGAATCGCCGCCATACTCAATTTATCGCCGAGTTCCCAGGCGACCGCTCTGCCCGACGGCGCATTTGTCGGAGGCGTTGAATACGCATCCGGCGTTTTCGGCAACAGCGGTCCGCTATTGTCCGAATAAACGGGAGTGTTTTTTACTTCGCCGTTTTTCATCATTCCGCATCCGGCGGCGACAAAAACGATAATTGATAAAGCTAAAAGTGAGCCGGTTAAATTTTTCTTCGTAGTTTTTCTTCTTCCTAAAATTTTTTCAGATTCGTATCGAATACTGATTCAAGCAATATCTTAAAGTCTATTTTCGCCGGTCGGAATTTTCAGACAGGAAAGCCGTGAAGTTCAGCCCGTCCATATCTTCCAATACCGATACGACTAGCGGCGAAAATTCATATTGCTTCGAGGCGACGGTGAAAATATAAGTTCCTCCGGCAGCTACATTTACAAAATGGAAATAACCGAACGTGCCGGTTCTGGTCGTGCGCGTGTTGCCGAAAACGTCGGTCATAGAAACCGCTGCATTTCTTAAACCTCTGCCGTAGGGCGTGAAAACTCTGCCGGAAACGGAAACATCGGCGGCGGTCGGCGCGGCGTTGCCTTGCAGTCTGATCAAGCCGAATAATCCATTCGCCTGTCCGATGACGACGGCTCTACCCGACGAATCCAAAGCTATTGCGTTGGCGAAGTCGTTGCCGCCGCTCACGTCAATCACGACTTTGCCGCCGCTGCCGTAAAGCGGGCTGTTCGGAGCGGCTGAATAACTGCTGTTTGAAACGAAACTCGACGAATCGAGCGAGCCGTCGGAGTTGCAGCGGACGACGGCGAAATCGGTAACGCCCGCGACGGTTTCGGTCGTTCCGGCGATTACAATTTTGCCGTCGGTTTGAACGGCGACGGCACTGCCGGCTTCGCTGAGCGTCCCGATGGCGACGGTTAATTTGCCGTCGCCGCTGAACGCCGCGTCGGGAGAGCCGTCGCCGTTATATCGAGCCGCCGCAAAATCGCTGTTGTTCGCGGCAACGGTGGCGGAACCGGCGACGACGATTTTACCGTCCGTCTGCAATTTCACTGCGTTGGCAATATCGTCGCCCGCGCCGAATGCGGTCGTTTGTTTGCCGTCGCCGCTGAACGAAGCGTCGAGCGCGCCGTTTGCCGTGTAGCGAACGACGGCGAAATCGTCATTTGAATTAACGAGAGCGTAACCGGCGGCGACGATTTTACCGTCCGATTGAACGGCGACGGCGTTCGCCTGATCCGCGCCCACGCCGATTGGGGTTGTGGTCACACCGTCCGCATCGAAAGTCGTGTCGAGCGCACCGTTCGGCAACAATCGAACCACAGCGAAATCAATGTTCGCGCCCGCGCCTGTGCCGACGGTCGTGCGTCCGGCGAGGACAATCGCGCCGTCCGCCTGAATCGCCAAAGCCCTGATTGAAGTGTCCGAAGTTCCGACGGTCGCCGTCGCCAATCCGTCCGCGTCAAACGTCGCGTCGGGCGAACCGTCGGCGTTCAAACGATAGGCGAGAAAATAGTTTGACGAACCGATTTCGGCGGCGAGAACGATTTTGCCGTCCGTTTGAATCGCGGCGCTTGTGATAAATCCAAAAGGAATTTTCGCTTTGCCGTCTTCGTCAAATGTGGTATCGAACGAGCCGTCGGTGTTGAAACGGGCGATGACGTTATCGCCGGCGGCGACAATTTTGCCGTCCGTTTGAACCGTCGTTGATTTCGCGGCGACGCTTCGATTGCCCAAGTCGTCAAGCCGTTTGCCGTCGCCGCTGAAAGTCGTATCGAGTGCGCCGTTCGGGTTGAAACGAAGCGCGGCGAAATCCGTGTCGGAACTGATGCCGTTCGCTCCGAACATCGTGCTTTTGGAGGAAGTCCCGGCGACGACGATTTTATTGTCGTTCGGCTGAATCAGCATTGCTCTGCCGTCATCGTCGCTGTTTATATCGGCTGTCGCAATGCCATCGCCGTCGAAAGCGGTGTCGAGCGCACCGCTAATCAGATAACGCGCAATCAAAAAATCGCTGTTCGCGGTTCCGAACGCGGTCATACTTCCCGCAACAATGATGCGGCTCGGCGTGCCAAGTGAGCTTAAAATCCTGACCGCGTTGCCGGTTGTTCCGGCAACATTTAACGACGTTCTGCCGCCGCTGCCGAACGTCGAATCAACCGAACCGTTGTTGGCATCGAAACTCCAGAGCGATTGGTAAGTCGTCGTGAGCGCGAAGTTCGTGATGACGCTGCCCGCGACGATTATTTTTTCTTCGCCCGCCGTCGCTGCCAGAACGATTAGCGAAACCGCCGCGTTGTTCGCGCCGCCCGAATCTAATCTCGCCGTTCCGCCGTTGCCGAAAACCGTGTTGAGCGAACCGTTCTGGTTGTAACACGAGACAAAACCGCCCGGACTGTTGCCGCTTAAATTGTTGGCAGTTCCGGCGGCGTAGATTTTGCCGTTCAAAATCACAACCGCATCGGCGAAAGTCGAGAAAATGCTGATGACGGTCATAACTTTTCCGTTCGCGCCAAAAGCGGTGTCGAGCGATCCGTTCGCGTTGTAGCGAACGAGTGCGCTGCTGTTTGCGCCGCTTTGTCCGACAACCGCGATTTTGCCGTCTGTCTGAACTGCCATCGCGTAACCCGCGTCGTTGGAATTGTTAAAATCGGTGGTCACGATTCCGCCGCTGCCGAAAGCCGCATCGAGAGTGCCGTCGGAATTATATTTAGCGACTGCGAAATCATTAGCGGAATTGGTCAAAGCGTAGCCCGCCGCCAAAATTTTCCCGTCTGCCAAAACCGTCACCGCCAGCGCGTCGCTCTGCTCGCCGATAACGGTTAATACTTTGCCGCCCGTCCCGAAAGTTGGGTCGAGCGTGCCGTTCGTGTTGTAGCGGACAAGCGAAAAACCGTTGCCGGAAATGTCGCCGCTTTGTCCGGCGACGATCAATTTCCCGTCCGACTGCCGCGCCAACGATTTCCCGTTATCGTTGCCGCCGCCGACTCCGACGCGCAATTTGCCCGTTCCGCCGAACGTCGCATCGAGGTCGCCCGGCGCGGCGAACGCGGTTTGCGACAACCATAAAGCTGCGAAAAATAGTGCGGTAAGCGTGTTAACTTTCAATCGTGATTTCATCGTTTATTTCTCCTGCCGAATAACTCTTGCATCCTGTTGCCGTTCGATTTCGACATTTTTACAAAAATTTATTTCGGCTGATTTCGTGCGCTCGTTAAAACCTTTTCCGGTCATCGCCGAACATTTTTCAACCGCTCGAATTTGTCTTTCGCATTGATAAGACATTTCGGGGAAAACATTTCACAAAGTTTTTATAAATAAAAAGAGGTTCGTGGGAAATCCTCTCGATGCCGATTAAAATTAAATTTGTGGAGTTAATCAACCGATCTATCCTAAGCAATCCAACTGACGCGCTAAACGCTACGCTGGCGCGACGCGAAAACTCGATTAATGGCGAGCGTAACGAGCAGGGCGTAAAGGAAAGCCAATCCGGTATTTAAGGCGACCCAAAAGAAACTCGACTCATACCAAAAAGAGTAATTGTAATGCGACAAAAAATTGTAAAGAGTGGTGTAAGTCAAACGCCGGGTAATGACATCGCCGCCTTCACTCATTTGAGAATTCGTGACGCTCTGAACGATGTATAAAGGTAAAAACGGCACGAACGCCAATACCGGGACGAAAACGGCGGCGAATTTAAGTATTTTCATAATTTTCTTCGGCAAAAATTGTTTTAATCCGCTTTCAGAACGACGCAGCGAATCAGCGCGGGCGACGTTCCCGCCATCGGAGATTCGTCTTGAAAGCCCTGCATCGTAACGATTTTGTCCTTTCTTATCATCTTCCTGCCTTCCGTATCGCCGCCGTTGTGATAACAGGTTACGCCGCGTTCGAGTCCGGGCGCGGCGAGAACGACATACGGCGGCGCGGTTCCGTTCGGCTCGAATGAAAACATTGCCACGCGCCCGGTGACAGCGATATTTTTCCCGGCGTATTTTTTCAGATCTGCCGACGTTGCGCCGTCGCGCATAAATTCTTTGACCAATTCTTCAGCCGTCATCGTAAAATCCGCTTTTTCTATTTTCGTAATTTCGGCTTTCGTCGGCGCGGCGGTGGGTTTCACGTTTTTGTTCATATAATTATTCGATTTCGCCGTGTTTTCGGCGGCGGTCGAAGCGGAAAAATTGCCGCACGCCGAATTGGATGACAAAGCGATTGACGCTAAAATTACCGCGCCGAATAAACTTGTTTTTCTGCTCATAATTTGTCTAAATTGCGGTTTTATTTTTTCTCGATGATGACTCCGGTGTTGTGAAAATCGTAGATATAAACATTGATTTTATCCGCGCCCTTGGTCATATCAATCGAATATGAATCGGCGTTGTGGTCGTCAAAGTTGCCGAGCTGCCAGCCTTGCGCTTTAAGAGCTTCGGTGTAGTTTTTCAGAACGGTTTTTTGATTGTCTTTGTGAACGGCTTTGAATATCTTGTCGCTGCTTTCCCAAACGACGGCGTTTTCCTTGACCGGCAGATTCATCTGGCTCCACGGCGCGGTAATCGGCACGGCGGAAACTTCCGGTTTCCAACCGCAGGCGGACAGACAAACTGCTAAAAGCGCGATTGCCAGAAATACGGTCAAATATCTTTTCATTATGTTTTCTCCTTTATTTGTAATCGGTAAAAATCTCTTTCACATTGATAAGACATTACGGGAAAAACATTTCATAATAATTTTCCACAAAAAAAAGAGCAGGTTTTTAACACTGCTCTTTTTGAGGCGGCGGACGCTTTTTAATTAGATTTATAGTTTTTCGATTCGCTGATTTTAAGCCGCGCCGCCGTCGCTATTTTTATTATTGTCGTTCCTCCATTCCTTCATCGCGCGTCTTTTTCTTCTTTTTCTCAATACGCTGACGAGAATCACCGCAAAAACCGACAAGATTATTCCCGAAACGATTCTTGCCCAGACTCCGTGAATCGTCTCTCCGGGCGCGCCTCGCGCCGGCAGAAGATACAGATGCCCCGTCACCAGCCCGACGACGGCGGCGACAAAGTAAATTGCGAAGTATAAGCCAATGCCGAAACAGACGGCGTAAAACAAACAGCCGACGAGATAATTCGTTTTCATATCAATCTCCTTCAAATTAATAAGGCGATTCGAGAAAAACATTTCATATAATTTTTATAAACGATGAAATACAATCTGAAATTCGTCTTATCATATTGCAGTAATAATTTTGAGAAATAACAGAAAAATAAAGAAATAATTTTATGATGAACGACGTGGATTTTGACGCTTTAGCTCGAAAGGCGAACCAATCGGGCGGCGCGAGGGAAGATTTGAATAAACTTTTCGGCGCGGTTTTTGCACTTGACGAATGGATTTTTATCGCTCGCGGCGAATTGCCGAACATCAGTCCATATATTGCGGCGCGGGCGGATTATCAAAACGGACAGCAGATGATTCGCGCTTTTACCGATTCGGCGCGGCTGTTGCGTTTTGCGAAGGAAAATAATCTGACAAACCCGGACGGCGGCGCGGAAATGCTCGGCACTCCGACGAAAGGCGTGGTCGAATATCTCGAACAGTTTATCGGAAATGGCGTTGACGGCGTGTGGTTTAATTCCGATGCGGAAAGCGACGGTTTTTCGATTCCGCTTAAGCAGCTTCGTCCGATTAAAGAACATTTAGCGAAACTGCCATCGGCGGGCGAATCAAAACCTTTTGCAGAGACAATCATCGTCGTCGTCAAAGACGGTTTAATGCTGCCGTCGGGATTCGTCAAGCAGGCGACTTACGACTGCGTTTTTTACTGCCGCGTGCCGCCCGATTGGACGGAGAACGGCGATTTGAAAGCGGCATATCTCGAAAAAATCTACGAAAAAGTTTACGGCGCGACGTGGCGCGCGGGCAACGACGACGGTTCGCGCTATGTCGTCGAGAAATCTTATTCAAACGTCATCAAACCCGAAGCGTTGAAAAACGTCAATTGGACGGGTTCGCCGAACAGCGAAAAGGAACATTTCTTTTATTACATCGGCGGCGAAAACGGTGAAGTAAAAAGCGTTACGCCGCAGG
Source organism: Pyrinomonadaceae bacterium (assembly GCA_043768465.1). GTDB lineage: Bacteria > Acidobacteriota > Blastocatellia > Pyrinomonadales > Pyrinomonadaceae. The sequence continues at coordinate 7,921 of JAYVKL010000186.1, read as the reverse complement.
AATTTCAGAAAGACGTTAACGCGTCGCCGCCGGTGCCCGCGCCGCCCGCGCAAGCGCCGCAAAATTCCAATCTGGAGAATTGGGGGTTATCGCGTTTGCCCGGCGGCGATATAGAGCAAATCTATCTTAAGTCCGACGGCGACAAAATTTTCAACGCCGCGCGAACGGCGACAAAATCCAGTTTGGAAAGATGGAGTTTTATCGTTTCGCCCGACCTGAATGATGCCTCGAATTTCAGAATTTTCAGTCCTGGAACGGTTAAATTAAACTCGTCGCTTGTGCCGTTTTACGCCGCAATTATTCCTCATCTGAAAGATTATCAAGGTTCGGGCGACTTCAAATTTATCTTCAATTTCGCGCCCGAAGCGGTCAAAGATTTGACGGAAAACATCACCGAAAACACTCACGGCAAATATTTTCGCGTTCGGAAGTTCCAGTATCATCCGCCAAACGAGGTTGCCGATGTCGCCACTATTGACAGCAGTGAGCTGCTCCACGTTCAAACCGGCGCGACGCTTTCGATGAGTTTTGCGCTGCTGAAATTTTCCGGCGCTGCGACAAACTCTTTTTATTTCGGAATGCAGGGAAATAAAAGCGAAGTCGAAAGACTTTTAAGCGCCATCACACCCGCACTCGAAGCCGCCGAATTTGTCGTCGAGAATCCCAAATAAATAATTTATGAACTTAGACAAATCAACCAAAACCCGCACCGAACGCCCCGATAAAGCCGGTTTCCCCGCGATGCTCGCCATACTTTTACTGCTCGGCGGCATCGGCTTCGGCGTGATGGATTACGGGAGTTACCAATACTACCGCCGCGCCGTAAATTACGTCGAAGAAATTCGCCGGCATCCTGAAACGCTTGCTGATGTTAATTACAAACCGGAATTTATTATCGCCATCAACGAAGCCGATGCCGCGCGTTATCGGTTGCAAATGTTTTGGGTCAGCGCGGTGATGCTTTTATTTTTGAGCGTCGGGAGTTTTCTGCTGAATCGCTCGGTCAAAACTTATCGAAGAATAAGAAATCTCGAATACGAAGAAATCGACTGGCGCAGTCTTGAGAAACCGGCGCAGCGTATCGAGGTTTTATACGGTCGAACTCATACCGTCGCGGCAATCATTTTTTACGTTTTCTTCGGCGGTCTGATTTTGCTTGTTTTTCTTAACGGTATTAATAGCCGGACAATTATTGTCGGCTCATTAAATATTTTGCTTGTTTTGACCGTCTATTATCTGCTGACCAGAGGAAAAAGCAAATCAATCAAATCTTATGATGCGAGCGGAATTACGCGCGTGGACGGACTGCATTTTCTGTGGAGCGATTTTCGGGGCGTTATTCCGCGCATCGGCAATTATCGTTACGGCGGCAAAGCCAATTGGCGCACCGAACTTGTATTTACAGACCGCCGCGTAGTGTGGGTTATTCCGCAGCGCATTAAAAATTACGCGGAAGTTTATGGTTTTGTTAATGCCTTGCCGCAGGCGGTTTTGAAAGACGCGGCGCAGATTTCTCAATCGAAAATTGTAGCGGAGTAAAAAATTGTGAACATCATAAAATTAAAAGTTCTTGTTCTAATCATCGTTTTGACGGGTATTTGCGCGGCGTGTCGCGCGGGAAATTTTCAGCCGCGCCCGGAAGACGAAGTTATTAAACTAGACAAGCCGGGCGAATCGCCGAAAGGAACAGACCGTGATTACAAAATCGGCGACCAGATAGCGATTATTGAAAACGACGGCAGATTTTCCGTCGGCTATTCGATTGATAAAATCTGCGAAAAACTAATTTTCGCATCCGCTAATTTGGACGGAATGGAAAGATGGATGCCTTTCGAGCAAACATCTTCTTATGACGGCGAGGATATCGAGAAAACTGCGTTCAAAGGTTATAGAGTCGTCTCCGGCGGAAGATCAAATTATTACGAATGGTTTCCGCCCGAACAAATTTTCCCCGCGCCGTGGGCAAACAACGTGAATTTGAAAATCGGCGACATTGTTTATCAAAAAAATCACGGCTTTTACGATATGAGTAAAGGCGTTGTTACCGAATTGCCGGTTAAAAGCAACGACAATTTTCGCGTGCGCTTCGGCGAAGAAAACATATCAACCGAAGTTCGCAGCAACGAGATTTTTACTTCAATCTATCAGGCAAAGCCCGAAGACTTATCGCCCGGCGACATCATTTATTACAACGAAAGGACATGGGCAATCGTTGTGGACAAGCGCGGCGGTAAAATTATTATTCGAGAGGAACACTCCGCGATGAGCGACGAAATGGTTGACGTTTCCAAACTTCAAATTTTAAAATAAAAACAAAGGATTTTGAAGAAACATTTGAGACGAATTCACAAGTTTTTATTGGGTTAGAAAGAAAACGAACGAGCCGTTTAAGGCAATTAGCGCGATTGTCATCAGAAGTAACAGATTCTCTTTCCGTGTTCGATATTGCCTTTGTAAGACCGGCGTTTCCGTCTCCGCGAGTTTTGAGAATACATTTTGCGATTCTAAATAATCCGTATCGCCGCGCTTCGCCGCGCTGACTGCTTCGCTTTGCCAACGCAAAGCCTTTTCCCGCCATTCTTCTATGACAGATAATTGCGCCGAAGTCGAACGACCGAAAATTCGATACTGGTAAAAATCGCCGTCGGCGAACCTAACGTCCAGAGTGTATCTTCGCCCCGAATCCGTCCAGTATTGGTGGGCAACAATATCGCCTGAGTCCATTAATTCACGACGGCGGACGAGTCCGTCAATCGTTTCAATCAATTCGGTGGACGTTAGATAAATGCGATTTTTAACCGGCGATGCGACCACTTTGCCGATTCCCCAAACGAGATATACAAGCCACAGCAAAAGCACAAAAGCATCAACGGAAAAAATGATAATTCTTTTCAAATCCAACGAACCGTCAGCCGATGCGTCGGCAGCGACTGCCCATAAACCGACGGATACCATTATTACAAGAACCAATAAACCGACTCTGCGTTCGGTTTCGCCGCTGGTTGTTCTCAGAAAATCGCCGTTCGTATTTTGTAGCCGCAGCAAATTTTCCTGTGTTTCAATCGGCAAGTTTTTGAACGCATAAATTCTCTGCGCGAGCGGAATTTCCGCCGCGAGACGATTATCAAAACTTTGCCGGTTAATTTGTTGATTCATCATTTTCTCAATTCGTTAAATTTTGCATAAACTCTCGCGCATTTGCGGTTTTGAATCTGTATTCAATCGCGCCCGACCAATCGGGCTGAAACAGATTCGCGTCAAATGCGACGAGTAAAGTTTTCTCGCCTTCTACTGAAAACTCCATTCGGCGAAGTCGTTCGTCCGTCAAAGGAACATCGATAATCGGACTTGAACCTTTGAACGCGAGCAGTCTTTTCCCCGTCAATACGACGAGCGAAGTTATCAAAACTTTCCTCCAGTTAGAATATCTTCCGGGACTGCGAAAATTGCGAAATGTCATCGAACCTTTCACGTCTTCTTCAAACAAAACAATGCCTTCGGGCTGTAATTGAGATTTATAAATTGCCGCAATTTTCCTCGCTCTTGAGGTGAAAATCAGCGAAAGAATTGTGAAGATGAAACCGAGCAGAAATAAAACGCCCGCCGGAATCAAACCGAATGCCGATTCGCTGAAACGAACGCGGTTGCTCGTCAGCGACGGCAGCAGCAGACAAACCGCACCGATGATAATTCCCAAAATCAACAGCGAAATTCCGACTCTCAAACCCGTTTTTCTCATATAATTTCCTTCTAAAAGCGGGCGATTAATTCCGGCGGAAAAACTTTAAACCCGTCGCCGCATTTTTCGGGCGAATTACTCACGGCAATTCGTAAATCTTCGGTTTGCGCGGGCGAAAGCGAGCTTTGCGCGGCAGCAATTTCAATCATCAATTTCGGAATACCCCAGACTATAAACTCGAAAGAATAGCCGGAAGTAACGACTTCCATTATCTTGGTGATCAAACCCGAATTGTCTTTCATCTCGGTAATATTCGGCAGGAAAACGCTCAGAGTTCCATTGAATCGGTTTATTTTGTGCGATTGGAAAAAAAGGCGAAAATTAGTGAGATACAATCTGCCGCCGATAGATTCTTTTTCGTGCAGACCAAGCAGTTTCGTTCCCATGTCTTCTCCAAATCGCTGCAAACAGCGTTCTTTATAACGAAGAAGGAAGTTTGCACCCTTCGTTTCGATAATGTTTTCACCTGACAGCAAATAATCTTCCATTGTCTCCGTTCCTTTTCAGTTCGTCATTATCTTTTTCAATCTCTCAAATCCGTCTTTCTCACAATCGTTTTCTCCTGATTGGCTGCCGGTAATTTCGCCGAAAGCTGCTATTTCAAAATCTGAAGTTTGGAGATGTCAACCATTATGTCGTCCGATTTAGACGACGAGGCTTGACGAATGATTATCTTGTCGCCGCGCTTACCGACGACCATTGCCCACTCTACTTTGTCGTAATAAACGAAGTCACCCGATGATAAATCTTCCGTTTTCGCCGGTTCGATTGAAGAACAAATTTCGCTTATATCAACCGGAGTCGAATCCGTATTACTGCTGAACCGCACGCGAAAATTTCCATTTGATTCAACCGGCACTTCGGAGACGACACCTTTTTCCGGGTCGCCAATCGTATGTCTGGTGCTGTAAACAACATCGCCGATTTTTAAGTTCACATTATTTGCCCAAGGCTTTGGAAAAACCCGTTCGGGCGGATACCATTTGTAGTATTTGAATTTGCCGCCGTATTCAAATCCATAACCTTTCGGGGAAACTCTTTCAATCTCTTCGCTGAGCGAACTAAAATCTTTTGGACGACCGTTTTCGCTCGACATCCAATGGCTTTCTCCGTCAGATTTACGACGCACCAATGCCAATTCACCGCAAATTCCTTTGACTTCGGCAGAGAATAAAGTGCCGTTGTCTTCGATAATCATCACTTTATCGCCAGACCTATAATTTCCGTCTCTCTTCGCTAAAGGCGACGGCTCGCGCTTGCTGAGCCGGACAACTTTGTCTTCCGGGCACAACTGAGAATTCCCGAAGCGGCATCCGCTCGAAATGCTTGGTAAACAAACGACCGACAAAAGAAAAATTGATTTTACAGCGTTCATAATTTTGCACCTGCCACTTTTATCTCGCGCTCGACTTGCGCGAAAAACGCTTCGACGTTTTGCCGGTTCGCGCCAAAATCGAAAATCATTGCGAAACCGAACCAACCCTTGGTATAGGCTTTGCTTTCGGCGCAAATCTCTCCGCCCGGAAGCAGTTTGACCGTAAACTCTTCGCCCCAAGTGAGCGGAGAATTCCTCAGCGATTTGTGAAATCCCTCGCCCGCGCGATACGTATAGGCAAGCCAGCCCAAATGTTCAAAAGCGGACTTTACTGCCGCGAAAATTTCATCTTCGGTAAGTTCAAACGTGCGCGTTTCGGTAAAATGCGCCGGAAATCCGATAAATCCGAATGCCATAATTTTTAAAATTCGAGTCATTTCGCTTCATAAAATTATTCTTTACAAGCGAGTAGAAAAAGATTTTATTTGTAAATTTCTGGATGCGAAGCGTCAACCAGCACGTCGCCTTCGGACGGGAATTTGTCCTGCCGGATAATTATTTTGCCGCCGCGTTTGCCGACGACGATTGATAAAGAAACGCTTATTGAAAGTAAAAATATTCTCATCTCGTTCGACCTTTTTTACATTTTTGAAAGCAAACCGATATTCTCTAGTTTTTCAAAACCGTCGGTAGAAGCGCGGGCAGCGATTTGACGAAATCGAGAACTTCTTCGCCGTTTTTCATCGTTCCGGGCGAAATCCATATTTGCCCGCCGACAAAATAAAGTTCGATGCGCCAGATTGTTTTGCCCATCGAACGACTGGAACTCCAGCGCGTAACAGTTCCGCGAAAATTGCTCCAAGCAAAAAATCGTCCGTCGCCGCGCGTTGCGCCGCTCGAATCAAATGAACGCGCCAATTGCCTTTTCCGGTAGAAAATAAAAGCCGCGAGAAAACCAACAAAGCAAACATTAAAAAATATCGCCAGATACAAAGCGTTTCTGATGCTGCTTGCCAGAATCGGAATCGTGATAAAGATGCTTAAAAATAGCAGTATCAAAATCATCGGCACATTTGCGCCGCGCCGGTAAACAACCTCGATGCGATAATCGAGCTGCGGAATCATTCGGCGTTCGCTGCCGGTATTATTTAGATTTGCCGCTCCGTTCGTCCAAGTTTTTACCTCGCGCGAGTTATCTCCGCGCGGTTCGCTCTGCGGCGACGAATCCGGCGAATGCTGTTCGGGATGATAATCGGCAAACGGTGATTCGTGTTTGCGTTCGGGATAATCGGAATTCATAAATTTTTACATTGCGCCGCAAATGTCGGTTTTATCCTTGAACACCGATTGATTGCAGCGTTTCGGTCGTCGCCGCCTTTTTGGTTTGGATCTGGACTTTGTATTCAGCGGCATCGAGCGCGGATTTAACGGCATTTTCGAGCGTTTCGATAGTCGCCGAACGACCCACAAAGACGACGATTAAAGTCGTTTTCTGATCGGCGAGGTTTTTGTGCATCGTCAACTGAATCCTTAGTTTTTCGCCGGTTCGCACATTGGTCAGCCGATTGGTGCCGATCATTTGCATTTCATACGGCTCGAAAATGTAGCTTCGATATTTCAGATACGCACCGTGCGAATTGCTCGAAACATCTTCAAACAAATCGCGCATTCCCGGCTTATCACTGCCGGTCGCAAACGAAAACTCGAATTCGCCCGCGCCCGCATAATCGGCGAGCAGCGGCGCAATCGCCCGAAAAAAAGGCTTGAAAGTCGTATCGGGTATAATCGTGCCGCGACGAAACCAATCAATATACCCGTCAAAATTTTCGTCATCGGCGGCATCCTTCACTCGATTCGATAAAAGAATATCAGTTTCAAATTCTCCTTCCGTCACGCTTTTCAACTCTCCGTTTTCAAAAGAGATAAAGAAGAAAAAATGATTTTCGTCGGTGTTAACCGTGCCGCCCCATCGAATAACCTGCGCTTCGTCGGATGTGAAAACTTTCGAGTTTGCACCCAGCACGACGTAGCGCGAGCCGTCGCTGTTTCCTGCCCGCCAATTTTCCCCGTAAAGTTTTTCAAAAATTTTTTCCAGACCAGCCTCGCTGACTCGTTCGCTGTCCGTCCAATCTTTCGGAATGCGGCAGAAACAGAGGCATTGATAGGAAGATTCCGCAGTAAAACCCGACGGCAGCATCAATCCGTCTTTCAAAGTGACAATCGCCGTTTCCAGAGATAAATTCCGCCCGCCGGATTTGTTTGAATTAACCGGCGGAACGAAGCCTGAATTTTGCGCCGAGTCAGGCTTCATCGGCTCGTTAGTTGATTTCAAATTAATGCTTGCCAGATGTTCTTTAATCGGGCGAAGTTGTTTGAGCGGAATAAAATAACCGTCGCTTTCGGTGTCGGAATTAAACCAAACGTCGTGAGTGCCGTGTTGAATAAATTGTTCGAGATATTCGACCGCGCCTTTGACCGGAATTTCGAGCATCTGCGCCGAACCGTTCGCGTCGGTCAAATTGTTTTCTGCCGCAAAACGCTGCAAACGATCCGAATCGGTAAAAGCGCGAATCATCTGCTGTCCGTCCGCGTAATCTGCGTTTGCCGCAATGTATGGATTGATGTTCGGCAGTGAACCGCGAGCGATAAAAAGCCATTTTTCGAGCGCGAAAGTCGCGCCGAAAAGATTGTCCAAATCAGCACGCGCGCCGCCCGATTCGTTCGATTTGCGGTTGAGCGCGTCGAAATCCGTTTGCGCGGGCGATTCATTCGCTTGTTCAGCCTTGCTTTCGGCTTTGATTTTCGACTTTTTGCTGTTCACAATTCTTTCGCTTCACGAAGCCTCGCCAGCTCCACATGAAATTCCT
>JAYVKL010000185.1:0-4316 GCA_043768465.1 Pyrinomonadaceae bacterium | reverse complement strand
AATACACCAATGCCGGCACGGTGGAATTCATCGTCGATCAGGATGACAATTTTTACTTCATCGAAGTCAACGCGCGGATTCAGGTCGAACATCCGGTGTCCGAAATGGTCACGGGCGTGGATCTGATCAAATCGCAAATCCGCGTCGCCGCCGGCGAGCCGCTGCCGTTCAAACAGAAAGACATCAAATGCACGGGACACGCGATCGAATGCCGCATCAATGCGGAAAACCCAGCGCGCGGCTTTCAGCCCAGCCCCGGTAAGATCGAACAGATGTTCGTCCCTGGCGGCAAAGGGGTGCGATTCGATTCGCACGCGTACACCGGTTACAACGTGCCGCCGTATTACGATTCGATGATCGCCAAACTGATCGTTCACGCCCGAACGCGCGATTTGGCGATTGCGCGAATGAGGCGGGCTTTGGAGATGATGGTGATCGAAGGCATCAAAACGACGATTCCGCTGCATTTGAAAATTATGAACGACGAGAATTTTCAAAAGGGAAATTTCTCGACGAAATTTATGGAAGATTTTTCTGCTAAATCATAATGAATGCGGAACGCTTTGCACGGATCAAAACCGCTTTCGAGCGAAACGGCGGCATTATTGACCAAAGCAGAGAAGCGCAGCGTTTGCTGAGATACCACAAAGCGGAAGCGGCAACGCTGAACGCAAAGACGATAATACCGCAACCGAATCCGACGAACGCAGCGATTTTTGAAGAGTTGATTCATACGGCGCAGTATCGCACCGGCAGAGCGACAGGCGCAAACATCGTTGAGATGGAAATTGAAGCAGCGAAAAAGTTATTGCGCTTTGCCGGCAAATATGAGTTGAATGGGGAAGACGTGAAAGAAATTCAGAGTCGCCTAAATCACCTTTTAATGGTAAGCTAAGAAGTAATGTTTCAGTTTAAGATAGAGAGAGTTGAATTTTTGCCCGTCGCCAAAATTTGGTGTTTGACGGGAAAGATAATTTGTGGTGAAATTCAAAATAATTCAGACGCTTTTATTGAGACGAATTCGGGATTGAACCGAATCAAAATTGAGACTATTGCGTTTGTTGACCCGCCTAGCATCAACGGACAAAAACGAATGACTTTGACAGCTAGGGAAAACGACAAAATATCAAATGATCTTGTCGGAAAGGTGTTGACTTCAAGATCGCGCTCATTGATAACGGCATAAACTAAGCAGCAAATTTGTTACTACAAAAATAATTTCGCGGTTTTTCGGTGTTCACCGATTTTCTGCGAGCAAAAGGAGAGATCATTTTATAGATATGGCAACACCCAAAGAGACTAAAGAAACAATCGTCGGCGATTATCGAACGCACGGCAGCGACACCGGCTCGTCAAACGTGCAGATTGCGCTTTTGACGCAGCGCATCAACGAATTGACCGAACACTTCAAGGTTCACAAAAAAGACAATCATTCGCGTCAGGGACTACTGAAAATGGTTTCTCGTCGCCGAAAGTTGCTCGATTATCTCAAAAGTCAGGATATTAACCAATATCACGACATTATCAAAAAATTGGGATTACGAAGATAACAATAATGGATAACGGATAGTTGATAATGAATAATTAAAACATCCCTTCAATTATTCATTATCAACTATCCGTTATCCATTATTGATGACCGCTTCGGGTCATTAAACATAACAGTTCTCTCGAAGAATTTGTCGGCGGTAGCTGAACGTGACAGCGCAATAAACTCCGCCGGTGAAATGAGAACACGGTCGCACATTGAATTCAAAGGCGGCAGGGCTTTCACGAATAGCTTTGCCGTCTTTTATCGTATGAGGAAAAGAAAATATGTCACAGAAAAAATACTTGAGAGAAACAATCAAATTAGGCGATAAAGAGTTGATTGTCGAGACGGGAAAAGTCGCCAAACAAGCCGATGGTTCGGTGGTCGTGCAATACGGCGAGACGATAATTTTAGTGACGGCGGTCAGTTCGCGCACGCCGAAAGAGGGATTGGATTTTTTCCCGCTGACGGTCGAATACCGCGAATCGAGTTACGCCGCCGGACGCATTCCGGGAAATTACTTTCGCCGCGAAGGTCGTCCGAATGAAAAGGAAGTTTTAACCTGCCGAATGATTGACCGTCCGGTGCGCCCTCTGTTTCCCGAAGGCTATCGCTTTGAAACGCAAATCGTCGGTTCGGTGATTTCAGCCGACGCGGATAATGACCCGGACGTCATCGCTATCACGGGCGCGTCGTGCGCTCTTTATTTGTCGGATATTCCTTTTACAACTCCGATTTCGGCGGTTCGCATCGGTTTGATTGACGGCAAATATCTAATTAATCCGACGTATGACGAACGGCGCGAATCGCTTCTAAATTTAATCGTCGCCGGAACCGAAGAAGCGATTGTGATGGTCGAAGCGCAAGCCAACGAAGTCGAGGAAAAAATAATGCTCGAAGCACTGCTGTTCGCTCACAAGGAAGTCAAACGTCTTTGTTTGTGGCAGAAGGAGTTGTTCAAAGCATTGGATATTAAAAAGCGCGAGTTTCACGTCGCCCAACTCGACGAAGCGCACATCAGCGAAGTCGAGGAAAAATACAGCGCACGGATGCGCGAAGCACTTGACACGACGGGCAAAGATAAAATTTCCAGCTACGCGGCGGTTGACGCTCTGAAAAAAGAAGTCGTCGAAAGTTACGCGGAAGACGCGGGGAAAAAATCGGCGGCGGGCGCGGTGTTCTCGCATTTGAAAGAAAAAATTTTCCGCGAAGATATGCTCGGCAATCGCCGTCGCCCGGACGGACGCAAGTTTTCGGAAATTCGCCCGATCTCGTGCGAAGTCGGCTGGCTGCCGCGAGTTCACGGCTCGGCACTGTTCACGCGCGGCGAAACGCAGGCGATTGTCACGACGACGCTCGGAACGAAAATGGACGAGCAGTTCACCGACGATTTGGAAAAGGGCGAACTTAAAAGGCGTTTTATGCTGCACTATAATTTCCCGCCGTATTCGGTCGGCGAAGCGGGACGTTTCGGCGGTTCGTCGCGGCGTGAAATCGGACACGGGAACTTAGCAAGGCGCGCTCTGGAAGCCGTGATGCCGGACGAATCCGAGTTTCCTTACACGCTCCGCATCGTCTCCGAGATTACCGAATCCAACGGCTCAAGCTCGATGGCGACGGTTTGCGGCGGCATTTTGAGTTTGATGGACGCAGGCGTTCCGATTAAGAAGCCGGTCGCCGGTGTCGCAATGGGTTTGGTGATGGAAGGCAATCGTTACGCGATTCTGTCGGACATCGCCGGGGCGGAAGATCACTACGGCGATATGGATTTCAAAGTGACGGGAACCGCCGACGGCATCACCGCGTTGCAGATGGATATTAAAGTCGCCGGAATCAACGCGATGATTTTGTCCGAAGCGTTGGAACAGGCGAAAAAAGGTCGCCTTCATATTTTGAGCGCGATGACGCAGGCGATTGAAAAACCGCGCGAGGAAATCTCGCTTTACGCCCCGCGCATCATCACCATTAAAATTAACCCGGACAAAATCCGCGATGTCATCGGACCGGGCGGCAAAATGATTCGCTCGATTACCGAAGAGACGGGCGCGAAAATTGATGTCTCCGACGACGGCACGATCAACATCGCCACCGCCGACGGCGAAGCCGGACAAGCGGCGCTGGCTCGCATTCGTGCGATCACGGCGGAAGCGGAAATCGGCGAAACCTATCTCGGAACGGTTTCGCGCATTGTTGATTTCGGCGCGTTCGTCGAAATTATGCCGGGACTCGACGGTTTGCTGCACATCTCGGAAATCTCCGACCGGCGAATCCGCGACGTGCGCGACGAACTCAAAGAAGGTCAGCAGATTATGGTCAAGTGCATCGGCAGAGAAGGCAATAAAATCAAACTTTCACGCAAAGCCGTTTTGGAAGAGGAAAAAGCGCAAACGGCGGAGTAGTCGAAATTTAACGTCAAAAAAAAGAGAAGATTTTGAGATATTTCAAAATCTTCTCTTTTTGCTTTATATTTATCGAACAAAAAATGTAGAATAATCTGGAAAAATCAATTTATTACAACTTATATGACGTTGAGCGACCAAAACAGTGTCGTCGGGAAAATTGAAAAGAGAACGAATTCGGGTTAAAATTGCAATTCTTTCGATGTTTTGATAATGTGTGCCGAATGTCCCGACAACTATTTTTTCCGTTGAGCCGAATTTCGGTTGGGAACGGCGTGTTTTCTTACGTTAAGTAAGGGGACTGAATTATTTTATAAATGCTTTTCATCCTTACTCAATAAATATCGAAAGATTGCGTGGATTCAAATTTGAACATTTATAAAATA
>JAYVKL010000184.1:0-5621 GCA_043768465.1 Pyrinomonadaceae bacterium | reverse complement strand
TATTTTATAAATGTTCAAATTTGAATCCACGCAATCTTTCGATATTTATTGAGTAAGGATGAAAAGCATTTATAAAATAATTCAGTCCCCTTACTTATTAAAAGAATATAAGTGGATACCAGACCAAGAAGGAAATTTTCATAATCCATCTGAGCCTGATTTTTATCCTGAGAGTGTTCACGGCGACTTTAAATGTGATAACCACAATCGGTGGCTTGATGAGATTGGTTTAATGCCCGGAAAAAAGAAACAAAGAGAACTCAGAGAAGAAACTGCGAAAACTCTTGGATTTACAATGGAAGAAGTCGAACTATTTACAAAATATAAAGAAATAAAAAAACTTGAATCGAAAAATTTGTAGATATTTTGAAAATTCAAAATATGAGAGATATTCCCGTCGGCAACGGTTCTTTGCTGGTAACTTTTGACGATAAATATCAAATCCGCGACGTTTATTTTCCGCACGTCGGGCAGGAAAATCACACGGAAGGCTTTCCGTTTCGCTTCGGCGTTTGGGCGGACGGCGAATTTTCGTGGATTTACGAGGATGACTGGCAGCGGACGCTGAAATATCTGCCCGAAACTTTGGTGACGGACGTGCATTTGACCAATGAAAATCTCGGCTTGCAAATCGTCTCCAACGACACGGTGGCGAGCCACGAAAACATTTTTCTGCGGCGCGTCCGCGTTGTCAATCTGCGTCATTACAAGCGCGAAGTGCGAGTTTTTCTGCATCACGATTTTCGGATTTACGAAAACAAAATCGGCGACACGGCTTTTTACGACCCGGAAAGTTTGTCGCTCATTCACTACAAAAAGCACCGCTATTTTCTGATAAACACCGCGCCGCATTTTGAAAAATTTTCCACCGGACGCAAGGCTTTTCGGGAGCAGGAAGGAACGTGGCGCGACGCGGAGGACGGCGAACTGCACGGCGGCGCGAAAACCGAAGGCTCGGTTGATTCGACCGTGCAGATGAATTTGACGCTCGAGGCGGGCGGCGGTGACGAGTTTTTTTACTGGATTGCCGCCGGAACTTCCTATCAGGAAGTTTGTCGTTTGAACCGCCACATTCTGAAGCGCACGCCGGCGGAATTTCTGGCTTACACGCAAAACTACTGGCGCGTCTGGGTTAATAAAAACGACACGGATTTTGCCGATTTGCCGCCGGAAATCGTCGAGTTCTACAAGCGTTCGCTGCTTATCGTCCACACGCAGATTGACGAGGGCGGCGCGATTTTGGCGGCAAATGATTCCGATGTCACCGAACGCGCCACCGACCATTACAGCTATCTCTGGACGCGCGACGGCGCGTTTGTCGCCAACGCTCTCGATCTCGCCGGTTACGTTCATTCGGCGCGCAACTTTTATCGTTTGTGCGGCGAAATCGTTCACCGCGACGGCTATTTTCTGCAAAAATACAACGCCGACGGAACCGTCGCTTCGGGTTGGCATACGGCTTGGGATGCCGCCTCGAAGTCGCCGCAGATTCCGATTCAGGAAGACGAAACCGCGCTGGTTTTGTGGGCTTTGTGGCAGCATTACGATAAATACCGCGATCTGGAATTCGTGCATCGCCTCTATCGCAATCTCATCGTTCGCTGCGCTGATTTTATGGTTTCGTTTCGCCACGAAGCGACAAAATTGCCCGCGCCGAGTTGGAATCTCTGGGAAGACCGGCGCGGAATTCATACTTTCACCTGCGCGGCGGTCGTCGCCGGACTTCGTGCGGCGGCGGACTTTGCACGACTTTTCGGCGAAACGAAACGCGCCGAAATTTACGAAACCGCGGCGGGCGAAATTGTCGAAGCGATGCGCGAGCATCTTTACAGCGAAGAACAAGGCTGTTTTCTGCGGGCGCTGCATTTTCACGGCGACGATTTTTATGAAGCCGACACGACTGTTGACGCATCACTTTTCAGCGCGTTTTATTTTAAATGTTTTGCGCCCGACGACCCGATGATTATCGGCACAATGCGGAAAATCGAGGAAAATCTCTGGATAAAAACCGAAGTCGGCGGCGTGGCGCGGTTTGAAAACGATTCTTACATGCGCGTCTCGGACGAGGCTCCGAGCAATGCGTGGTTCATCTGCACGCTCTGGCTGGCTGATTACCGGATCGCCGTCGCCAAAAAGAAAAAAGATTTGCGCGGGGCGTTGGAGATTCTGGAATGGACGACGAAACGCGCGCTGCCGTCGGGCGTTTTAGCCGAACAAATCAATCCTTTGAACGGCGAACACGCTTCGGTTTCGCCGCTCACCTGGTCGCACTCGACGTTTGTCGCCACCGTGAGCGGTTATTTGGAAAAACTTCGCCGACTTGACGACAAAAGCATAAAATAATCCGCGAGGCGAAACCGGCATCCGACGAATGACGGGTGACTATCCGGCACGAATGAAAGATTAATAACCGCTTGACAATCTGCCCATCTGACCAAAAACGTCCGGTCAGTCAAAGTAGTTTGTAGTTTTTCGGCAAACCCGGATGCCGGCAATAAATTCTCAATGAATTCAGTTTGGCATTTCTTTACATTTTAGTTTTAGGATATATTTTTAGCAGGAAATTACGGCGTAAAACTACACTCTGTGAGATATATCCCGGAATGTGCCTCGAAAAAGTTTGTATGAGTAAAACAACTGATATCAATCGGTTTAGAAAGCGCGTCCCGTCAGAACCGACCGCGACCACCGCCGGTTCTGACAGATCAGGCATCAATACGCCCGTTGTATTTTGAATTAACATAAGTTTCCGAACCATCTGCTGATTTTTATAAAGTTTCTGAAACAATTATGTTTAAACCTTGTCTGGAACAGAGAGTTTTAGCCGGTCGGGTCGCAGTCCGCAGATTTGAGTCGCGTCGGCTCCGCCGTTTAATACCGCGGGCCGCGAAGTTTTTTATCAGTTTGGCGGCTTTTTGTTCTTAAAATAATTATCAGTTCACAACGGTCTTCCAATAAAAATAAAATCGGTATGAGTTACGAAAAAGCGCAGGAAACGGCGGAGTTTATTCGCTCGAAATACGATAAAACGATAAAAATCGCGGTGGTTTTGGGCAGCGGTTTGGGCGCATTTGCCGACGAACTGGAAAACGCTGTGACGATTCCCTACGAAGAAATCCCCAATTTTTCGCGTTCGACGGTCGCCGGACACGCCGGAAAATTGATTCTCGGCGAAATTGAAGGCATTCCCGTCGCCGTTCAGCAGGGACGGTTTCATTTCTACGAAGGTTACGACATCGAACAGGTTATTTTTCCCGTTCGCACGTTCGGCGTTTTGGGTGTCAAAAATCTGATTTTGACGAACGCGGCGGGCAGCGTCAACACCGATTTCGGACAAGGTTCACTGATGCTGATCCGCGACCATATCAATTTGATGGGCGTTAATCCGCTGCGCGGGGTAAATGATGAGCGATTCGGCGTGCGGTTTCCCGATATGACGAAAGTTTACGCGCTCGAATACCAGGAGATTGTGCTTGCCGAAGCCCGACAGATGGCGCAGGAAAAAGCCGCCCAGCGCGAAGCGGAAACCGGCAAAAAACAGTTGGCGGAACATTTTTTGCGGCGCGGCGTTTACTGCGGTTTGTCGGGTCCGAGTTACGAAACGCCGAGCGAAATTCGGATGCTCAGATTTCAGGGAGCCGATGCCGTCGGAATGTCCACGGTTCCCGAAGCGATTGCGGCGCGGCACCAGGGAATGAAAGTCATCGGAATTTCCTGTATCACCAATATGGCGGCGGGCATCGGCGACGACGTTATTCATCACGAAGAAGTGATGGAGACGGGCGCGAAAGTCGCTGCCACCTTCAAAGAATTACTCAAGCGAGTGATTGCAAGAATAAATTAAAAGTGAACGAAGAATACTACAAAAGTTTAATCTGCAAATTGGTATCAAATGCGCGAGCGATAATCACCGAAGAGGTTGGTCTGTCTGTTGGCTGCACTAAAATGCTCAGAATCATAAATACTCTAGAACCTTATGAAAAAGTTAAGATTGCTAAAATCGGTATTTTTGGAATATATGATAAAGAAATTCAATATATTCCATCGGGAACAGCGAGACTTTTTTGTAGCAAAGAGGCTTTTCAGAGATATGACGATGATTTGCAATCTGTTAGTCAAAAATTAAGACCACAAATTTTAGATGTTTGTTTTGAAATAATAGACAACTATGGCGACAAGAAAAATAAGTTGAATTTATGATAATAGGAATTTGCGGCGGCACGGGTTCGGGGAAAACGACGATTGCGCGGAAGATTATGGAAGCCGTTAAAGGCGAGAGCGTGATTTTAGTCGAGCAGGATTCGTATTATCGAAACCTTGAAGATATGCCGCTCGACGCGCGGCGGCAGACCAATTTCGATCATCCCAATTCGATTGACAGCGAAATGCTCGTCAATCATTTGAAGCGTTTGAAAGACAAGCAATTTGTCGAAATGCCGATTTATGATTTTAAAACTCACACCCGAAAACCCGAAACCGAACATATCGAACCGAAGTCGGTCGTCATCGTCGAAGGCATTTTAATTTTTTCCGAGCCGCGCATTTTGAATCTTCTCGATGTCAAAGTTTTCGTAGACACACCCGATGACATTCGATTTATTCGCCGCCTTCAGCGCGACATCACCGAGCGCGGGCGCACCGCCGAATCGGTCATCGCGCAGTATTACGCGACGGTGCGCCCGATGCACTTCGAGTTTGTCGAGCCGTCAAAACGCAACGCCGATTTGATTATTCCCGAAGGCGCGAACACCGACATCGGAATCGAATTTATTTGCAGCAAAATCCGCGAAGAAATCAGCCGCCGCCATTCGCAGGAAATTTTCGTTTGAGCGATTCAATGGAAAACACCCCGGAAAAACTAATCGAAGCCGCTGTAAAAGCCCGCGCAAACGCTCACGCGCCGTTTTCAAATTTCAAAGTCGGCGCGGCGGTGACGACGAAAAGCGGAAAAATCTACACCGGCTGCAACGTCGAGAACGCCAGTTACGGGTTAACGATTTGTGCTGAACGAGTGGCGATTTTCAAAGCGATTTCCGAAGGCGAAACCGAGTTTACAAACATCGCCGTCGTCGCCGACACGCTCGAACTCACGCCGCCGTGCGGAGCTTGCCGCCAGATTATCTGGGAATTTTGCGGCGACGTGCCGATAACAATGGGGAATCTGGAAGGCGAAACGGAAACCTTGCAGATGAAGGAACTTTTCCCGCGAGCATTTGATGCGAATTTTTTGAAATAGAAAATTATGGCAATTCCAACTTACGAAGATTTAATGCTGCCTGTCCTGCGTATTTTACAGGATAAAAAGGAACACTCTTTCAGTGAATTAGTTAAAAGTTTGGCGAAAGAATTTGAACTTACTGACGAGGAAAGAGAAAAAAGAATTCCGAGCGGACAGCAAACCTATTTACAAAATAGAACCGGTTGGGCGAGAACGCACCTGAAAAAGTCTGGATTTGTAGAATATGTAAATCGTGGTGTGTATAAAATTACTCCGAAAGGTTTAGAGTCCGTTTAAATTTAAGAGATAGAAATTGAAGAACGAGCATCGGGTTCGCTAAACTTGGTTTTAGACTAATAAAATTCAAGGAGATAGCGAACCAAATGAGTTACGAAACAAATTT
>JAYVKL010000183.1:0-4189 GCA_043768465.1 Pyrinomonadaceae bacterium | reverse complement strand
AAAAGGTTTCTCGTTAATCGAATTGTTAATCGTCGTCGTTATCATCGGCATCATCGCCGCCATCGCGATCCCGAACTTGATCGCCGCCCGCCGCGCCGCCAACGAAGGTTCGGCTCAGTCAACTATCAGAACTTTGCATAGTGCCGAAGTCGCTTACAGCGTGGCGGGCAACGGGCGATACGGAATGCTCATTGATCTAAGAAACATCATTTCCATTGATGCAACCTTAGCCGCCGGTGATAAAAGCGGATATAGGTTCAACATCGAAATCGGCACGGATACCACCACTGGAACCTTTGCCGTCGGCGCAAGTCCATTGACCTCATCGGGCGTAATGGCGACCGGCACCCGTAACTTCTGCGTGGCTACCGAAGGCGTGGTTTACGCTTATACTTCAGTTTCAACGGCAACAAGAACCACGCCCGGTTTGATTGCAACTTGTTCCGGCGGCGGAACTGCCGTTCAATAAATGTCTAGTTTAAGTCCAGGTAAATCACAACGAAATTTGCCCGAAAAATCTTGCTCGTTAAATTCTCTTCCTTCCCTTTTCAACGAAGGCTCTCAAATAGTGAAATCGTTGCTGTCCTTACAACTGCTTTTGATGATGCGAATTTTAACTGTAATCCGCAACATTTCCGCCTTATTCACCCTTTTAATTTTTATTGAAATAGCCGCCGGATGGCGTAAAACAAAACTGTGAATTTTGAATGGGATGCCGACAAGGAAAAAGCCGACATCAAAAATCACGAAGGCATTACATTTGATGACGCTTCAAAAGTTTTTAATGATGTTTGGGCGATTGATGAATATGACGAACTTCACTCGACCGCCGCAGAGCAGCGATTGACGATTATCGGGATGGCTAAATAAGCTCCTGCGAATTACTTTTACAGTGGCGACGGGAGCCGACGGCAAAGAAGCCATCCGCATTATTTCAGCGCGAAAGGCACGGGGCAAAGACAAAGAGAGTTATGAACGAGCAGGAGAACGATTTGACATCCGAGACGATGGAGATTGAATATACCGAACGCGACGTTCAAGAGATGCGCGAACACGGCATTGCCGAAGACGAGCTGCCGCACACCGGCATTCATAAATTTCGGCGTTCGAGATTTACCGTTAAAAGAAGCGACCAAAAGATTAAAGTCTCGATGTATCTGGACGCGGACGTGCTGGACTTTTTCAAACATCGGGAAACCGAGCCGAACGCCGCGCCGTATTAAATACAAAATAACAGCGAACTCCGCAGTGTAATGGAACGCGGTCAACAGACACCCGGCGAAGTCATTACACTGAAGATGCTGGATAATCCCGAATTTCTCTCCTCTCTGGCTGAAAAACTCAAAAACGCCGCCTGATTTTCAAAAGTCTTCTCGCGCCGAAAGTCCAATTTTAAATTTTATCTTTATTGTCGGTGAATTTTAATATTCAACGCATCATCACCATCGCCCGCAATACTTTCCGCGAAGCCGTCCGCGACCGCGTTTTACGCAACGATTCGACATAAATTTTATATTGATGTAATTTAGCCGAATGCGTATAATAAAATTGTGAAATCTAAAGAATTCTATGAAAAATTACACCGCAATTGTCGAAAGATGTGCTGATACTGATTTATATGTCGGCTATATTCCCGGTTTTGCCGGAGCGCACACTCAAGCCGAAACGCTCGACGAACTGCGGGCTAATTTGAAAGAGGTCGTCGAAATGCTGCTCGAAGACGGTGAACCGGAAATGGCAGCCGAGTTTATCGGGACGCAAACTTTGATGGTGGCGTGAACTGATGAGCAAACTTCCCGTTCTGAAACCTTCGGAAATCATTTCCATCCTGCACAAACTCGAATTCGCGGAAGTGCGACAGCGCGGTTCACACAAACAATTTCGTCACGCGGACGGGCGCGGAACAACCGTCCCGATGCACAAAGGCAGAGACATTTCGCCGGTATTACTGCGAAAAATAGCTGCTGATATTAAACCGACGGTTGAAGAGATTTTAAAATACCGCTAAATAGACGAAACCGATTTCTTTTCAGTTCGATAAGCAAATTTCAAAATTGGCTCCGGTCTTTATTTCCCCGTGAATCCGAACATCCAACGCATCATCACCATCGCCCGCAACACTTTCCGCGAAGCCGTCCGCGACCGCGTTTTGTATAATCTCGTCCTGTTCGTGCTTTTGATCACGGGCAGCGCAATTTTTTTAGGCGAGTTGACCGCCGGACAGGAGGCGCGGACGATTGTTGATTTCGGTTTGGGCGCGATATTGATTTTCGGCGCGTTCATTTCGATCTTCGTCGGCGTATCCTTGGTTTCCAAAGAAATCGAACGGCGGACGGTATTTGCGATTTTCTCGAAACCCGTCGGACGCGGCGAATTTATCGTCGGCAAATATCTCGGCTTGTGCCTGACTTTGTTGGTTAATATTTTGATAATGGGAATCGGCGTTTCGGCGGCGATCCTCTACGTCGGCGGCGGCAGTCTGGCTTTCACGATCTGGGGCGCGGTTGCTTTGATATTTCTCGAACTGGCGATTTTAACCGCCGTCGCCATTCTGTTTTCGTCGTTTTCTTCGCCCGCCCTGTCCGCGCTGCTGACGTTTTTCATCTTCATCATCGGCAACTTCACGCAGTCTTTGAGAGATTTTGCCGCCAATCTCGGCTCGAACTTCACCAAGTTATTTTTCGACGCGCTCTATTATATTCTGCCGAACCTTTCGTTTTACAGTTTCAGAATCAACGCCGCGCACGGCGAAGTGCCGTCGCCGACTCTGCTCGGCGGCGCGTTTTTGTATGCGGTCGTCTATATTGGAATTTTGCTTTTCGTGACGGTCTTTATTTTTAATCGTCGAAACTTCAAGTAATCGTTGGTAATTCGCTCAATGAATAAAAATTTAAAGTCATACCTGCTTTTGTCCGTCCTAATTACCGGCGGATTTTTCGCGGTTTATGTTTTGAGCGACTTTCTGGAAAAGAATCGTCCCACGCTGCCGGAAAATTACGCCGACGAGGATTTGGGTTTGCAGGGCGCAAAACTGAAAGGCTACGCGCTCGGTTTTGAAGGCTTGCTCGCCGATTGGTATTGGATGAAATCTTTGCAGTATCTGGGCGACAAGGTTCTCAACAGCAAGGAAAATTTCAGTCTCGACAATCTCAACTCGCTAAACCCGCGCCTGCTTTATCCATACTTGAACAATGCCACCGATTTAGACCCGAAATTTATCAGCGTTTACGAATTCGGCGCGACGGTGCTGCCCGCCATTAATAAAGAACAGGCGATTAAATTAACGCAAAAAGGCATTGACCACAATCCTGACAACTGGCGGCTTTACCATTATCTCGGTTATATTTACTGGCGTTTGAAAGACTACGAAAAAGCCGCTGAAACTTACGAAAAAGGTTCGCGGGTTGCCGGCGCGTCCGATTTTATGAAGTCAATGGCGGCACGAATGAAGTCCGAAGGCGGCGACCGCGAAACGGCTCGCGTTATTTACCGGCAAATGTTTGATGAAGCCCAAGACGCGCAAAGCAAGGAAAACGCCGCTCTCCGTTTATTGCAGCTTGATTCGCTGAACGAACGCGCAGTGATTCAAAAGGCTTTAGATAATTTCAAACTCAAAAACAATCGCTGCGCCGATAATCTGCGCGAGATTTTATCACTTTTGAAAAGCGGAAAACTTACTGACGGGAAAGATTTTCGTCTTGATAGTGCAAATAATTTGACTGATCCGACCGATGCGCCATACGTTTTAGATAAAGCAGCCTGCACCGTTAAACTCGACTTCGAGAAAACCAAACTGCCGCGAAGCTAGAAAATAACAACATAAGTTTTTTAGAGAAAGTTTCTTCATAATGACAAACACAATAGCTGCTTCAGTGTCTTGATAAGGATGACCTTCCGACTACCAGAGCTTTCCTATAAAAATTCAAGGTTCAACAAACACGCGCAAAATGAACGTTGAACTTTTCTGAAAGAAATAATTGTGAATCGGAAAGCAGCAATGATTTAGCGGCTTCGATGGCAGCACATATTTTTTATAGGAAAGCCCTGCCGGCGGAAACTTCACGTCCGTGTCTTGCAAAATGATACTTGATATACCTTTCAGAAATTGGTTTGCAAAAATATAATTTAGATAGTTCAATAAAATCAACGACTTAGCTTTCAAATTTTTCGCAAACCAATTTCTTTTGGG
>JAYVKL010000182.1:0-6367 GCA_043768465.1 Pyrinomonadaceae bacterium | reverse complement strand
GACAAACAGATAAAGTTGAATTAGTTGATTTTCCATAAGTAAGAAAATTCTACCAATCAGCCAATTTGTCTGCCTTTTCAACTACTGATTCGCATATGTATGGACTTTAGTCTGCCACCGCCGTCGAGAGTCGGGTCTGAGCGAGGCGGCAGACTGAAGTCTGCCATACACTGATTAGCAATCTGCTCTAAAAACACTCTGCGTTCTCTGCGCCTCTGCGTGAAACTGTTTTGGATTTCTATCAAAGAAATGTCGTTATCGAGTGAATTTTTCACGCAGAGGCGCAGAGAACGCAGAAAAAAGCCTAAAATTTAACCGGACAAATGATTTTTCGCCTGATAAAAACTACTTAGCATCTTTTATCATTTCCCGTGCTTCGGCAATCGCCTCGTCTAAATTTACGATTTGCCCGTCGAGTTGTTTTTCGTAAACCGCTTCGAGAATCGTCTTAAATTGCGCCGAAGGTTTCAATCCCAATTCGATCAAATGCCTGCCCATCAAAAATGATTTCGGGGCTTCCTTCTCGATTTGCAGTTCGCGCACTCGTTCGATAAACCATTCCTGCGCCGCCGCGTCAAACCATTTCTCTTTCGGCAGCCATTCGGGATTTCTGCCCAAAGAATCAGCTTTCGAGACGCGGTAAAGCAAATCCGGCTCGACCTTTCGCGCCAATCGCCGAAACGCGCCGTCGCCCGGTTTCGATTTGTAAAACATTCCCGGCAGCAGGTGATACCGCACGAGTTGAACGACTTGCCCGCGCACGTCGAAACCGTCGAGCGTGTGAATTCCCAACGTGTTCAGAAACGAAATCGTCGGCTCGACTCCGGCTTCGTCGTGCGCGTGTGAACGCCATTTGCCGTCGAAAAATTTGGTCGTCGCCGGTTTGCCCAAATCGTGACAAACCGCGCCGAGCATTACGGTAACTTGTTTCGCGTAAGGCAAATCGTCAATCAGTTTCCGCGCTTCGTCAACGACCATCAAGGTATGAATATCAACATCGCCTTCGGGATGCCACTCTTTCTGTTGCGGAACGCCGACGAGTGCGACGAGTTCCGGGAAAATCTGTGCGGCGATGCTTAAATCGTAAAAATACCGCAAACCGATTGAAGGTTTTTCGGCTTTCAAAAGAAGTTTTTCGAGTTCGCCCCAAACTCGCTCTTTCGGCAAGTCGGTCAAATCAATCGAGCGGCAAATCTCGACGGTTTCCGCTTCGATTTCAAAACCGAGCCGCGCTGCAAACTGCGCCGCCCGTAGAACGCGCAGCGAATCTTCGGCGAAAGTTTCGCGGGAGACGACGCGCAGGATTTTCTTTTCGATGTCGGCGCGTCCGTTGTAACAATCAACGATTTCGCCGGTTAAAACATCTTTCAAAATCGCGTTAATCGTAAAATCGCGCCGTTTGGCGGCTTCGGCAAACGACATTTGCGGATCGCCTTCGACGACGAAACCTTTATGCCCGCGTCCGGTTTTCCGCTCGCGTCGCGGCAAGGCAACGTCTAAATCTTCGCCGACTTTGTAAACCGTAAACGCTTCGCCGACGGCATCAACTTTGCCGAACCCGTCGAGAATTTCGCGCAGTTTCGGCGGCGCAATGCCGTAAACTTCGACATCAAAATCCTTCGGGGCGACGTTCATCAATTCATCGCGCACACAGCCGCCGACGAGCATCGCGCGTCCGCCATTCGATTTTACCTGTTCGGCTAGTTTGACGATTTTATCCGGCAGTTTGGTTTTCATTGTTCAGCAATGTGAAGTATTCGTTTTCCGGCGGATTATAACCCGTGATCAAAAGCAAATTTTGCCGGCGCAGAAATCCCAGATTTTTTGACGCGGCGAACAAAAGGTTGCGGGCAAAATGCGCCGACGCAGAAGTTTTCGCCGCCAGTGCGCCGCTCCGCCGCGCCGTGTTTTGAAGTTTGGCAACGAAAGGACGACGCAGATTCGTGTAATCGCCGCCGACTTCCGTTAAACTTTTCCCGCTTTTTTCGGCTCTCTTCAGCATTTGAACTAAAATCAGCGCGTCAACCATCGCCGAGTTCGCTCCCTGACCGATGTTCGGGGTCATCGCGTGCGCCGCGTCGCCGACGAGGAAAACCGGCGGTTTCGCCCAGACGGGCGCGTGAATTTCAAAAAGCTCGCTGTAATTTATTTTTTCCCAATCGCCGACCTGTCGGAGAATGTCGAGCGCGTCGCCGCCGAATTCGCGTCAGCTTTCAATCCATTCGGCAAGCTGATTTTCACGAATCGCCTGCCATTCGCCGAGCGGAACGCGAGCGTAAAAATAAGTTTGCCCGCCGGTCAGAGGCGCGCTGCCGAAACGCCGCCCGTCGTCGCCCCAAATTTCACGAAAAGCCGTTTTTGAAAGCTCGATTTGACTCGCGCCGCGAATCCAGCCTTCGCCGATGGCGATTTTTTTGAACTCGATTCCGCAGGCATCGCGTGTTCGGGAATTGATACCGTCGGCGGCGATTACGATTTCGTCGCTCGCGCTCGCGCCGTTTTCAAAATTCAAAACCGCGCGTTCGTTCTCAGTTTTCAAATCGCTCAAACGATATTTGAAACTAACTTCGATTCCGGCTTGGCGGGCGGCTTTCAAAAGATGTTCCTGCAATCGGTAACGCCAAACGACGGCGACGCGATTATGCGGAACGTCAATTTCCGAAAAATTTATTTCGGCTAGAAATTTGTCGCCTTCGCCTTGAATCGTTCCACGCGTGACGGCGACCATTTCCGGCTCGAACGATTCGAGCAAGCCGAGCGATTCGAGAATGCGCTGACCATTGCTGTGAATCAGAACGCCGCCGCCGACCTGGGCGAAGTCCGCCGCCTGCTCGAAAACGCGAACGCCGAAACCCAGTTTCTGCGCGGCGAGCGCGGCGACCAGTCCGGCGGGACCTGCGCCGACGATTGAAATTCGTCGCTTATTTTCTCCGCTCACAACGCCCATAAAATCATCGTTCCGTAAAGTTCAGACGGGTTTGCAAATGACTTTTCAAATCCGCGATTTTCACCCGCTCCTGTTCCCAAGTGTCGCGGTCGCGGACGGTGACGGCGTGGTCTTCGAGCGATTCGTGGTCAACCGTGACGCAGAACGGCGTTCCGATTTCGTCCTGGCGAGCGTAAAGTTTGCCGATGCCGCCCGTGTCGTCGTAAACGGTTCGCATCGCGGGCAGCAGTTGTTTTTTCAAATCTTTCGCCATCGCCACGATTTCCGGTTTGTTTTTGGCGAGCGGCAAAACGGCGACTTTAATCGGCGCGAGCTCCGGTTTTAATTTGAGAATCACGCGCATCTCGCCTTTGTCGTTGGTTTTTTCCGTGTAGGCATCCATCAAAATCGCCAGCAAAGTCCGATTGACACCGACCGCCGGTTCGATCACCGAAGGATAAAACCGCTGTTTCGTCGCTTCGTCGAAATATGATAAATCTTCGGTCGAATCGGGATTGAGACGTTTGCCGTCTGCATCTTCCGGCTTTTTTGAATGCGCTTTCAAGTCAAAATCTTTGCGGTTAGCGATGCCCATCAATTCGTCGAACTGCTTTGTTTCGTCGTCGCGTTCGGGAAAAAAGCGATACAAAATATCAACCGTCCGCTCGGCGTAATGCGCGAGTTCGGCGGCGGTTTGTTCATATAACTTTAGGTTTTCAGGCAAAATTCCCAAACCGTAAAACCATTTTTGAAACTCGTCAATAAATTCCTGCTGAATGCGCGGCGCGTCTTCGGGGCGGCAGAAATACTCCATTTCCATCTGCTCGAATTCGCGCGTTCTGAAAATAAAATTTCCGGGTGTCACTTCGTTGCGAAACGCTTTGCCGATTTGCGCGATGCCGAACGGGAGTTTGCGGCGCGAAGTGTCGAGGACGTTTTTGAAATTGATGAAAATTCCCTGCGCGGTTTCCGGTCGCAGATAAGCCAACGCCGATTCGTCGTCTTCGACTGCCGCCGCGCCGACCGTCGTGCGAAACATCAAATTAAACGGGCGCGGTTCGGTCAAATCCTTCGAGCCGCAATTCGGACACGGAAACTTTTTCTCTTTTATTAACTGTTCAATCGGCGTGTTTTCAAATGCCTTCTGAACATCCGCGTCGTCGGAAATTTTCGGATGATCGAGTTTGTCGGCGCGAAATCTCGATTGACAATTTCGGCAGTCAACCAGCGGATCGGAAAACGTCGTTTCGTGTCCGCTGTATTTCCAGACGAGACGATTTTGAATAATTGAAGAGTCGAGACCTTCGATGTCGTCGCGTTCGTGAACGAGCCAACGCCACCACGATTGTTTGACGTTATTCGCCAACTCCACACCGAGCGAGCCGTAATCCCAACTGCTGCCCAAGCCGCCGTAAATGTCGGAGGCGGGAAAAACGAAGCCGCGACGTTTGGCTAAAGAGACGATTGTTTCAATGTTCGGTGCTGTCATAAATTAAGTTTCGGGTTTCGAGTTTGAAGTTTCAAGTTCAAACTTTGCATTTTATATTTAGAAACCGTCTCAAAAATCCGCGAGTCAGTTTAAATTCTGAATTTTACATTCTTCATTCTAAATTTTTACGCGTAAAAATTTAGAATGAAGAATGTAAAATTTAGAATTTCCGATTTTTGAGACGGTTTCCAACTTTTATTTCAAACAAAAAGAGAAGAGGAAAACTCGTATTCTCCTCTTCTCTTTTTCTTAAATTCTTTTTGCCATTATTCCTGCGGCACGGGCGGCTGCGCTCCCGGCGGAATAATCCATAAATCGTAAGTCGTCTGGAGCCGCGTTCCCCAATTAGTGATGACGATGCGGCGCGGGTCAATGCCGCGAGCCTTCACCAGATAATCGAGCGTTCGCTTGCTTAAAATTTCGACGCGGCGGGCGCGGACGCTGTTGCGGTCGGTTCCCTGATACATAATAATATAACCCTGCGAATCGGGATTATTTTGCAGTTCGATCACGAAAGCGTCGAGCCGGGCTTTGTCGTCGTCGAAGGATTTCGATACGAATTCGTCAAAGCGGCGCGGGGTTGGCAATTTCGGCTTGTTTTCGACAATGGTCGGGACGGAAATTCTCTGGCGACAGGTCGCGTCGTAAACGCCGTCGTTGACATCGAGGTCGGCGGTAACGGTCTGCCCGCCGAAGCCGGTCGTGTCAACCGTGATCGAAGGCGTTCCGAGTCCGCTCGTGATTTTCAGATTGTTCGGTGCCACCGTCCAATTATATTTGACCGGAATCGGATTGCTGGTAACGGCGTTAAACGAGGCGAAAGTGATTAAATCGCCTTCCAGCACCCGTTCCGGTCCGTCGAGTCTGATGTTATAAGGACAAGCGCGCGTCGTCGTCTCTTCGACGACTTTCAGACAGATGCAATTTTTCGCGTCCCGTTTGATTTCGATGTCTTTGGTGTAAGTTTGTCCGTTCGGGCCTTCGATGACGAGATGATGCGTTCCGGGCGTGAGATAGAATTCCGCCGGTGTGCCGACTCCGCTCATTCCCAAAACCTGATCGTTGACCCTGACCGGATAGGCGGCGGGCGAAGTTCGCACCGTTAGAATGCCCATATTTTTAGGTCTTTTGTTTTTGTTGTCATTTCTTTGAGCGAAACTGTTGGTTAATCCCAAAACCAGCATTACGCCCGCCGCGAACAAAAAATTAAGTGTGAATTTTCGCATTATTATCCTCTGAAATCTTTGTGGTAAAACGGCTCTCCGCCTTTGTAGTCAGCTTTCGATTTATTCGCTCTTTTTGCCGAATCTGCGCCGCGCGGCAAGTCCGATGCCGGCGAGTCCGGTTCCGAACAGCAGAATCGTCATCGGCTCCGGCACCGGTTCGGTCGGCGGAGTCGGGGTCATCGTCGGCGTAGTCGGCGGAGTCGGCGTTTGCGTCGGCGTGGTCGGCGGATTGTCGTGCGGAATCAGGAAAAGCAAAGGAATTGCGCCCAACGCCAGATAGCCGTAGGGGAAACCGCCGCCTGCGACCGTCGGCGCGACGCAATCGCAAACTTCGTCTTCGACGATTTCGCTGCGGGTTTCGCTGATCACGCGATTGTCCTGCTGGGGCGGCGCGACTTTTTTCGGATCGTCATCGCCGCCTGCATTCGGAGGGTCGCCCGCCAAACGCAACTGCGCGAAACCGCCCGTATTGGCTTTGCCCGGTTTAGCGTTGACGACCTGCACGACTTGATTGAACTTTACGGGCGCGGCTTTCGCCGTTGCCGCCAATGTCATCGAATATAAAACGATGACTGCAAGAGTAAATTTGAAATTAGGTTTTTTCATCTTCTTTTAATTGAACGAGCTTATTTAAGTAAGTGGGCAAAATTATTTTATAAATGTTCAAATTTGAATCCACGCAATCTTTCGATATTTATTGAGTAAGGATGAAAAGCATTTATAAAA
>JAYVKL010000181.1:0-4113 GCA_043768465.1 Pyrinomonadaceae bacterium | reverse complement strand
AATTTTCAATCGAAAAAGCTCGAACAAAGCTCAATCGGCATTATGAAAAGGTCAATTCTGAAAATATCAAATATCAAGAAACTTAGATTACAGACTACTCAGTCTTCTTGATTAAACTTTGTGAATACTTTCCTTTTCCTAAAATTTAACTGACGGTTTGATAAGTTGTCAAACGGGTTATCGAATGATTATGAAAAGCGTGATTTCACTTTAGGGTTTGGCTTATGGGAATCAGAACTACCCGTTTGTGTATCCCGAAGATGCCGTATTATTTCTTGAAAACGACCGATGAGCGAAAAACCTTTTGTGTGCCTGACCACCTGTCTGAAGATGCCGGCACAGTTGAAGCGGTTAGTATAATTTTTTTATCGCCGAGCATTTTCATCCGATTTATTCTCAATTTCTTCAATCCTTCGCTCGGCGAGCAGTTCGTCAATCAGGCTGTGTTTACCCGAAACGTGGCAGCGCACTAACTTCTGCGCCTGCTGGACGGCTTCGGCTTGAGGAAGAAGACGAACTTCGCCGCTATTCTGCAAAACGAGCGTGACGGAATCGCCGACCCGTAAGTCTAAACTTTTGCGAATCGCTGCGGGAATAACGATACGGTTTCCGCCGGCTAATCTGGCAACCTCGATAATCATAACGCTGATTCTCCGTTGACTTCAAATCTTCTTGACGCTCACTCGCTCTCGTCGAAAGAACTTAAATTCGCCTCGTCCCATTCAGCAAACTCACTATTGTCATCACTGGTAAACTCTTTAAGCCAGTCGCGTATTTCATCGCGCACACGCCGAAAGATTTCCAGCCGCGATTCGTAATCGCCGACGGTTTCGGCGGGCGGGTCTCCAAACGATTGATGAATGCGCGTCGCCTGTCCGGAAAAGACAGGACAGCTTTCATTGGCGTTGTCGCAAACCGTAATGATGAAATCGAAATTTTGTCCAACGAACTCATCGACCGATTTCGAGCGTTGACCGGAAATATCAATCCCGATTTCCCGCATCGCTTCGATTGCTTCGGGACGCACGGAGCTTGGTGCAACACCCGCGCTCTCAACTTCAAACTTGCTGCCGCCGTTGTGCCTTAATAGTCCTTCCGCCATCTGGCTGCGCGCGGAGTTTCCCGTGCATATAATCAAAACTCTTTTTTTATCGCTCATAAGTTTTCGGTTTTTTCTTTTTCGTGCGGAATGATAACGGCTTCCGCGTCTCCGGTTTTGATTGGCACCAACCAGTTAAAAAGCACGGTTGCGGCGAACGCGCCTAAAAGCTGTGCAACAATAAACGCTGGAACATCCGCCAATCTAATTCCTGCAAAACTGTCGCTCATCGAGCGCGCCAAGGTAACTGCCGGATTCGCAAACGAAGTCGAAGCCGTGAACCAGTAAGCCGCTGTAATGTAAGCAGCGACGGCGAACGGCACGACCGTCGTCGAGCGGAGACGAACGCAGCCCCAGATGACGGCGAGCAATCCGAACGTCGCCACAAATTCGCTGAACCACTGTGCGCCGCCGGTTCTCGCCTTTTGCGATGCGAAGAAAACCGGCAGTTCAAACATCGTGTTTGCCGCCGCGACTCCGACAAACGCACCGACGGTTTGCGCGACGATGTAGAATGCCGCATCCGTCCAGGAAATTCCTTTCTGCCACGCATCGCAGACGGTTACCGCCGGATTGAAATGCGCGCCCGATATTCCGCCGAATGTTAAAATCAGCGCGACGAGTGCCGCGCCGGTGGCGATTGTATTGGCAAGTAAAGCGACGGCGACGTTTCCGCCCGCGAGCCGTTCCGCCATAATGCCGGAGCCGACCACCGTAGCGAGTAACATAGCCGTGCCTACACCTTCAGCGGCGCCGCGCCGCGCTAGATTGGCTGTATTGGACATAGTTTTTATACTGCTTTGACAGCAAAAACTTTAACGCTCGCCGCGTAATCGTTGACGTTGTAGCGACGCAGCAATTCCGCTAAATCGGCGTGCAGTTCCGTGTCCGCGCTGCTCGCCGCCGGTGCAGGAGCGCAACAGGCGGAATCAAGCGTCGGCAAAGATTTTGACGCAGTTCCTATTTGCGTCATCGCCGGCGGACAGCATCCGGCTTGGTTCTCGACTTTTGCATAAGCGTTCAAATCTGAACCGGCATCAATCACTTCAACGCCTGAAAAACCTGCGCTGAGCAATCCGTTTTTGTAATCTTCGATTGGAATCGCGCCGGCGATGCAGCCAACGTAAGCCATCAAGTCGTTGCCGAGTTCGGCGGGCAATTCTCGTTTCAGTGCAATATCGCTCACCGCAAGCCGTCCGCCGGGTTTTAAGATTCGCGCGATTTCGAGAAATACGGCATTTTTGTCGGTCGCAAGATTGATAACGCAATTACTGATAACGCAATCGACCGAATTGTCGGGCAACGGCAGATTGTCAATCGTCGCCAAATGAAACTCGACGTTTGAATAGCCTTTGCCGTCGTTTGCTTGAGCCGCATTCCGCCGCGCAAGCTCAATCATTTCAAGTGTCATATCAATTCCGATGACTTTGCCCGATTCGCCGACTTGCTGCGCGGCGAGAAATACGTCCAGCCCGCCGCCCGAACCCAAATCAACGACAACTTCGCCTTCTTTGAGATGGGCCGTCGCCGTCGGATTGCCGCACGAGAGTCCCATATTCGCCGTCGCAGGAATCGAAGATAATTCCGCTTCTGTGTAACCGAACGCTTCGGCGACCGCGCGCACGCCGCGCTGTTCCGAAGACAAATTGCTAATTGCGACCGAGCCGTATTTCGACCGGACCGCTTGTTCTATATTCTCAGACATTTTTATAATCACCTTTTCAATTAAAATTAGCTTGCATGCGCTTTGGCGTAATTGTAAATTTAGATTAAGTCTCGGTTATCATATATGTCAAGACGTAAATGTCTTATGGCATAATTTTTTTGTTATGGCGAAAGAGAACAATTTTGATATGGAATTATTCTTCGCGGCGCTGGCTGACCGCACGCGGCTTCGATTGCTCAATATGCTAGGCGGCGATGAGGTCTGCGTCTGTTTTTTCGCCGAAGTGATTGAAACCAACCAGCCGAAAATATCTCGGCATCTCGCTTACTTGAAGCGAGCCGGTTTGGTTGCAGCAAGACGCGACGGCAAGTGGATGCACTACCGCGTTACCGAGCCGAAAGACAAGCGAGCGGCGGAAGTTTTTTCAGGTGTTAAGAAAATGCTCAAAGCCGATGAGGAAATGCAGTTGGACCGTAAAAAGCTGCTGAGTATATGTTGCGGTTCCTCCTTGCATCAATCAATTAAGATTCAGGGTGCTTCGCGTCGAGCGCGCGTTAATTATTGAACTTTAAAAAACGGTGTCTTGAATCGTTGAAATCAGTCGTCGTTAAAGTGTGATTTAAAATGCTGGGGCGAATTAATTTACTAATCTTCACGGAACAGCTAAAATCTTTTTCCAGACTTCGGCAGTTTTTTTGGCAAATCCAAATTGTCGTCAATCAATTCATCAACATAGATGTTTGCAGCCCGCGCGTATGCTAAAAGAATCGGCAACGGCGGCTCGCGCTCGCCGCTTTCATAATGCGAGATAGTTGAGCGGTCAAAATTCTCTTCATAGCCGATTTGCTGCAACATCTCATTTTGAGAAAGACCGAGTTTTCCACGAATCTCTTTTAACTTTATCGGCAAACGCTCCGCCCGCAGTCTCGATTTCAAGCCCATCAGGAATTTAACCCCCTGAAAGACTTGATAAAAGTAATAGGTAATGTTATTTGACATATAGAACCTGTTTGCAATTATTTCAGGCAATCCGCCGCAAGATTAACCGAATCGCGCAAATCCGAATCTTCGCTTCGCTCGTTTTTAATAAACCTTCGCAATTCTTCCACAACCCCCGACACTGGTTGATCCACGCATTGGTGCGCTCCACTATCCACCTTTTCGGAACTGCCACAAAGCCTTGTTTCAAAGGATTCTCCGCTTTCGCCGCCGCCCGTTGCCGCGGTGTGATTTTTGCCGACAACTCGACGGTAATTCGCGTCCGCAGCAACGGCTCGATCTGTTCCAGTTTTTGCTCCAAATAATCTTTGTGATAGCCGTTGTCCAGCAGTATGGTGACGCGGTGTTC
>JAYVKL010000180.1:0-3474 GCA_043768465.1 Pyrinomonadaceae bacterium | reverse complement strand
ACCCGACGGCTTATCGCAAGCTATCGAATTCAGACACAAACAAAGGCAGTCGGACATCGTTCGCCGACTGCGAATTTAATCTGACAAAGTAGAATTAAGCACCCCAACAGAAATAAGTTAGACTATGTGCTGAGATGGGTAAAACAAAAGTAATCGAATTAACCGCCGAACAACGTGCGGAGTTGGAAAAAGGTTATCGAATTGGGAAAAGTCATTGTTTTCGTCTTCGCTGTCAAATGATTTTGCTGAAAAGTGAAAAGCGCACCTCGATGGAGGTCGCCGCAGTTTTGGGATGTTGCGAGATGGTTGTTAATAATTGGCTCGCGCGCTATCAAAAAGAAGGACTCATAGGTTTGGCAACGCGGGCGGGGCGGGGGCGACCGCCGATTTTGTCTCAACAGAATCCGGTGCATTTGAAAAAGGTGGCGGCGGAAATCAAGAAACATCCGAACTCGGTCAAAACGGTCGTTGCCGTGTTGGAAGAAGATTTGGATTTGACGATGCACCCGGAAACCTTGAAACGCTTTCTAAAAAAAACGAGTATCGGTTCTGTCGCGCCCGCACCTGGCTCAAACCACGGCAGATGGTCGAAGAAAGAGAAGCCAAAGAAAAGCAGTTGAAGATTTTGTGGTGGTTATACTTGGGCGGACGGATAGATTTATATTTCGGCGATGAATCGGCGTTTTCGATGAATCCGAAACTGCCCTACGGGTGGTCGCCCAAAGGTGAACGCATTCAGATATTTCCGCAGAGAGATAAAAAAGTGAATTTATTCGGCGTGTTTCGCCCTAACAATTTCTGTATCACTTACGAAAGTGACGGCAACATTAACGCGGATTTTTTAATTCAGTCAATCAACGATTTTTGCCGGTATGTTCAGAAACCGACCGTTTTGGTTTTGGATAATGCGCCGACCCATCGGTCACAGAAGTTTATCGAGCAGATGGAAAAGTGGATGGAGCAGGATTTATACGTTTTCTTTTTGCCGAAGTATTCGCCCCATCTGAACATCGCGGAAACCTTTTGGCGAAAAGCCAAATACGAATGGCTGCGCCCGCTTGATTACGGCTCGTTTGCCAAATTCAAGAAGAAGGTCAAAGCGATTTTTACCGGCATCGGATCGGAATACAAAATCGCTTTCAGCCAAATGACGGTCTAACCTATTTCTGTTGGAGTGCTTGACTGCCAAAGCGTTACATATCTCTTCCAGGTTTTAATATTTTGTTAATGGGTTATGCAGCTTGGTCGGATTAGCGCAGACGTTAATTTTTAATTATAAGGAGTAATTTATTATGAATGAAAAAAATATCAGTCGGCGGCAAATGCTGCAATCGGTCGCCGCGCTCGGCGTTGCCGGTGTCATCAGCGTCAACGGGTTTGAATCAAAAGCAGAGGCTTCCGGCTTCGTTAAAACTCCCGCGCTCTCGCCGGATGAGATAACGGCGATTGAAACTGCGATTGGGAAAAAAGGAAAATATGTCGAGGCGGAAAGCGTTTATACCGTTCCTCTCCCGCGTAATGATTTGAAAATCACGGTTAAAGGCGAGAGCGTGCCGATTTCGTTCGGTTTCGGCGGTTGGGTTTCCGTCAAAAAAATAATGGACGGGAAAAGCGCGGTCTTAATGAGCGACACGGTTTTGCTTCAGGAAGAAGTTAATCCGTTGATTTCGGCGGCGCAGGCAAACGGGTTGGAGATCGGCGCGATTCATAATCATTTCTTTTATGAAGAACCGCGCATTTTCTATATGCACCTGCACGGGATGGGCGACGTGGCGACTCTGGCGAAAAGTTACGCGGCGGCGATTAAGGGAACAAAATTATTTCCGGCTAATCAACCGGCGGTAACTGCTCCGACGCGGACGGCAAAAGAAATTTTCGATTTGCCCGCGCTCGATAAAATCGTCGGCTCGACGGGCGCGGTTAATGGCGCAACCTATAAATACACAATCGGACGCAGCGATCAAAAGATTACGGCGATGGGTGCGGAAATGACTCCCAACATCGGCTTAAATACTTGGGCGGCATTTGCTGGCAGCGCGGACGCGGCGCACATCGCCGGCGATGTGGCGATGCTGGAGGCGGAAGTTAATTCCGTCATTCGTGCGCTGAGAAGCAATAATTTGGAAGTGGTCGCGCTTCATCACCATATGCTCGGTGATACTCCCAAAATAATTTTTCTCCATTACTACGGGCGCGGTGAAGCTGCCAAGCTCGCGGCAGGTTTCCGCACGGTGCTGAATGAATTAGGCAAAAAGCAGAATGGAATGAAGATGTAAGGACGGTTTTTTATGAGGTTACTCGCAACGATATTTTTTGTGGCTCTCAGTATCACTTGCACGACCGCGCAAAAATTGCCCTTAAAACAAATTATGGACGTGCCGCTTTCCGGCGGCGCGACGCGGCTCGATTATCAGAGTTTCGATGCGGCGAGCGGGCGGCTTTACATCGCGCATTTGGGTTCTGATTTGATGACGGTCTTTGATACCAAAACGCAAAAAGTTGTCGGTGATGTGAAAGACCTAAAACACGTTCACGGAGTTTTAGCCGTGCCGGAGCTGCACCGCGTTTATGCTTCGGCAACCGGCACGAATGAACTGGCGGTAATTGACGATCAAACTTTACAGATTCTGGCGCGTGTCCCGGCGGGTGATTATCCCGACGGCATCGCTTAC
Source organism: Pyrinomonadaceae bacterium (assembly GCA_043768465.1). Classification (GTDB taxonomy): domain Bacteria; phylum Acidobacteriota; class Blastocatellia; order Pyrinomonadales; family Pyrinomonadaceae. Next base: position 802 of record JAYVKL010000180.1, on the reverse strand, counting down.
GCCGCAAAAGAAAAGAAGCTCTACGTTTCGGATTTGCGCGGAAAAACCGACACGGTAATTGATGCCAACACTAATAAAGTTATAACAACGATTCAACTCAACGCCCCTGCCGGAAATACTCAGTATGACGCTGTGAGCGACCGCATTTTTGTGGCGGTTCATAAACTTAATCAGATAATCGAAATTGACCCGAACACCGATAAAATTGCCGGCGGCTATGAGCTTCCGGGCTGTAAGGATAGTCACGGTTTACTGATAGACGAGAAAAATCGTTTCGCTTTCGCCGCCTGTGAAGGAAACGGCAAACTAGCAATGTTCGATTTAACAAGGAAGAAAATGCTTGCTCTCTACGAAGTCGGCGACGACCCGGATGTTTTAGCATTTGATGCCGATCTGAAAAGGCTTTATGTATCGGCGGAAAGCGGCGTGTTGACAATTTTCGATGAAAAGAAAGATGCGCTCGAACTCGTTGGCAAAGAGTTTTACGCGGCAAATGCCCATACTATAGCAGTTGATAGTTTAACGCACAGGGTTTATTTGCCGCTTGAAAATGTCAATGGAAAGCCGGTTTTAAGAATTGCGCTTTCGTCAAATTAAGTAAGTCGAATAGAAAATAATTTTACTAATGTGGACTGAGTTTTAAGACTTGCCAACTTTCTACATTGGTTTTGTCATAAATCATCAAAAATCAGGGAGATGAATTGTTAAGTAGTCAAGCAGAAATATTGTAATATAATAGCAATATGAATATGCCAAATAAATTTATCAAAACATTGGACGATAAAAATTATGAGAAATTGGT
>JAYVKL010000179.1:0-2635 GCA_043768465.1 Pyrinomonadaceae bacterium | reverse complement strand
AGGAATGAATCGGACGCGAAGGCGAAAAAGAACGCGCCGGTGGTAAAATTGTAAATGCTCAAAATTGACGTTCACACGCATATTTTGCCGAAGGAAATTCCGCGCTGGAAAGATAAATTCGGCTACGACGGATTTATTACGCTCGAACATCATAAACCCTGCCGCGCCCGAATGCTCAAAGACGACGGCGTATTTTTCCGCGAAGTCGAAGATAATGTCTGGAGCGCGGAACGGCGAATCGAGGAATGCGACGCTTCAAGCGTCAATGTGCAGGTTTTATCAACCGTTCCCGTGATGTTTTCGTATTGGGCGAAAGCGGCTGACGGCGCGCAAATCGCCGGTTTTTTGAACGACGGCATCGCCGAAATTGTCGGCAGATTTCCGCAACGCTTTATCGGTTTGGGAACGGTTCCGATGCAGAACGCAAAACTGGCGGCTGCCGAACTTGAAAGATGTAAAAAAATCGGCTTGGTCGGCGTGCAAATCGGCACGAACATCAATCAATTAAATCTAGGCGAGCCGCAGTTTTTCGAGTTTTTCGCGGCGTGTGAATCGCTCGGAATGGCGGTTTTCGTGCATCCGTGGGAGATGATGGGCGAACGCGAGATGCAGAAATACTGGCTGCCGTGGCTCGTCGGGATGCCGGCGGAAACTTCGCGGGCGATTTGTTCTTTGATTTTTTCCAGCGTGTTGGAAAAGCTGCCGAATCTGCGAATCTGTTTCGCGCACGGCGGCGGTTCATTTCCTTATACTTTGGGCAGAATCGAACACGGTTTTGAAGTTCGCCCCGATTTGTGCGCGATTGATAATCCGCATAATCCGAGAAATTATCTCGGCAAATTCTGGCTCGATTCCCTCGTTCACGACGCGGCGATGCTCGAATATCTGGTTAAACTCATCGGCGCGGAAAAGGTTGCGCTCGGCACGGATTATCCGTTTCCGCTCGGCGAAGAAGTCGCGGGCAGTTTGATTGAATCGGTTGATTTTGACGACCCGACAAAAGCGCAGATGCTACACGGCGCGGCTTTAAAGTGGCTGAACCTTGAGAAAAAACTGTTTGCGGTTTAGCGGTTCAACGACACCGCTTAAAAACTTTATTTTTCGGCATTTCCAGATTTTTTCCAGCGCGTCCAATTCGTCGCCGCGCCGATTTTTGAGTTTTTGAAATCAACTTTTATTCCGTTGAGATGTTTAGCTAATTTGACCAAATCGGTGCGGTCGTAAAAGTCCGCCCAAATAAGATTTATCGGATATTTCCCCGCCCACTCGTTTTTTATCCAGCCGAGCGCAATCGGGTTGGTCATATCCGCCAGTTCGCCGACCGAAGTCGGATAAACATCCGATAAAAAACTCATCCCGATCAGCTTTCCGTCGTCGTCCGGCGTGACCGACGAGCGAACGGCGTAGAATTTGTCGGCGTAGCGTTTGTTTCGAGCGTTCTGTAAAATCTTCAGCGTGTCGCTCTTAAACGTCTCGATCTCCCAACCCGTGACCCAGGTATTTTCTTCCATCTGCTTCCAGATCAAATCGTCGTCGGGCGCGTCTGCGCGGTCAAAAAGCGCGATGATTTGATTGCCGCTTTTCGACTGCCGCAATTCGCTGAATTTGCTTTTCGGGCTGAATTTTGCGCCGTTGACCAGTTTGCCGTCGAGTTTGGTTTTGAGCAGACCGATCAGCTTCGTCCAATTCCCTTTCGTCAAACCTTCGATTTCGCCCGGCTTTTTGTTTTGTTCGATTTGATATTGACGATCCCAAAAATGATTGAAGCCGAGTAAAACCAGTTCGTTCGGATTGGCATCGGTAAATCTTTTAACATCGTCGAGAATAGAAATAATCGAAGCTCCGAAAAGCCCGTGACAAGTCATCAAAACGCCTTTGCCGTCAACACAAACGCGAATATCCAGATAGCGAATGCCGTCGTCGAGCATTTCGGTCGTCGTGCGCTGCTGAGTTTTCGCCCAATCGTTAAAAATCGGAACGAGCGACAAAAACCGCTTGAGATTTTTGTTGTCCGGCGAAGAAAGTCCGTCCTCGTCACGGCGATTGCCGTTTGAATTTTTCGCCGACTCGATGGCAAAGGTTCCCGCGTCGTGCGCTCCGGGCAGAGCGATTTCGTTCAATTGTTTATTACCTAAAATGGCGGCGTTCTCGGTCATCCAATTCGCCTGCCCGGAGATATTTGAAACGGACGCGGACAAAATCATCGCCCAAAAACATTTGCAGACAAATTTTCGCAGCATAAATTTATTGCGGGAGCAGTTGTGAAATGATATGCCGGGTCGTTAAAAAAGCCAAGCGGCGGTTTGTCAAAATGAAAGGAAGATTTTGACGGCAGGAATTCCGAAAGATGATAAAAAATGAAACAGATTACAAACAAAAAATTCGGGCGACTTATATCAATTCAGTTTAAGAGGTGCGTCAAGTTCTGAGTTCAAACGCGGAACGCACTTTGCCGCCGCCGCGCTTCGCTGGCGAAAAGACACGCTAAAGCGTGAACTCAAAACGCGATTTGCCCTTATTTAATTGTGAACGATTACTTAATTCTACTTTGTCAGATTAAATTCGCAGTCGGCGAACGATGTCCGACTGCCTTTGTTTGTGTCTGAATTCGATAGCTTGCGATAAGCCGTCGGGT
>JAYVKL010000178.1:0-5625 GCA_043768465.1 Pyrinomonadaceae bacterium | reverse complement strand
ATTAAATGATTGATGCGCGTGGTCAAAGTTTGCGTCTTTCCCGTTCCCGGTCCGGCGTAAACGAGCGTCGGGCATTTCGTCGTTTCGGCTGCTCGTTTTTGACTCACGTTTAATTCGTGTTTTTCCCTTCCGGTTTCGATCTTTTTGGTTTCGGCTTTTGGTACAAGCAGAGCGCGGGCAAGCTGTCCGGCGACAACCTCGGTCGGCATTTCGGTTATATCGCTAATTTGTCGGGCATTTAAGTCATCTTCCAAAAAGATGCGGCGCAAGACATCACACGGCAGAAGCAGTTCGAGCGCGAAAAGATTCGCTTCGCGTTCGCGCCTGTCTCCGGCGCCGTAGCCGACGATTTTTTCGGTGGCTGAATTTGAATCCGCTTCGCCTTCAAAATCCTGAATTTCATTTTGTGTGCAGTGGACGCTTCGGTGATGCAGACGGTGGTGACCGACTTCGTGCGCTATACAAAATGTCTTATACCACTTCTTCAGATGGTTATTGAAATAAACGCAGTCGTCTTCAAGAACCGCGAGCGCGCCGGATAAATTAACCGAATCGGGATGTTCAGGGATAAACTCCAGTTCAAGATATTCGGCGGAGTGTTCCAGAAACTGTTGAGCCGGATACAACTCATTTTCATTGAGATTGGTTGCCGCACATACTTCACTTCGCAGGGCGTTTGCGGCATCGCGTATTTTTTGCCAGTGACTCATATGATTTTAGAGAGGATAGGGTTATTCGTTTTGCTCGAATCATTTTTTACATTGTTGGGAAGAATCTTAAAATCTATCAGGTTAACTCAAGCAATTTTCTTTTTTCTTCCGCCGATAACTGCTGATCTTCACGCACGGCATCGCTAAAGTTTTTCGGCGGCAATTCCTCGGCGCGGGTGTTTGTTTTAAAGCTTATATTTGTCGCTAAATCTGATGGCTGACTTAGATATGATGAAACCAATTCTTCGCCTGTTTCCAATACCCCGGCAACTTTTGCAACAATTGTTTTCGGAATTGATGCAAAATCGAGCCGCCGTTTTTCTAGATACATCACCAGCGACGTGCTAAGTCCAATGGCAGCGGCAAAGCCTTTTCTGTTTAATCCTTTTGCCTTCGCTGCGTCAACCAAACTATCCAGCGCATTGGCTGTCGCGCCCAACTCGTTTAACGCGCCAAGTACCATTCGCAGATTATTCAATCCGGCTTCCGAGAACCGCTGTTCTTCTTCAGCGGAAAGCTTTTCTTCGGGAGCGTGTTTGACGACGGCGCGGGCGGCAGCGAAATCAGTCAAATCATCAGCGTGCTGCGGGTATTTATCAGACACTTCGCTTAAAACTTTCAGATCGTTTCCCGTCGGTGTTGCCGCTGCATATTCTTCTAAAATTTCATCTAAATTGGGTTCGCTCATTTTCGTACCTCCGCGTTGTAATCGGCTAAAATCCTGCGCGCTTCCTTGAGCCAGTTTCTAATCGTGCGGGAGCTGACATCGAGTTTTTTACTGATTGTGGGCTCGTCTACCACTTTGCTTTCGATCTGCCAGCCGTCGAGCAGCAGTTCTGCGACAATCATTATGTGCGGCGGCAATTTTGCTAATCCTTCCTTGAGCATCATCGTATAATCGGTTGGCGCGTCTCCAGCGGCTCTGTTTTCAAGTTGATTGAAGTTATCTTGATCGTCGCCTTCACGCTCGGCATAAAATATTTCTTTTTCCCGCTCGATTTTCACCAATTCTCCGCGCCAGATGACTTTTGCCGTTTTTATGACAAAATCGCCGAAATTTACCTGCGCGTAATCGGCGGAATCCGTATTTATATCAAAAATCTTTTGGAGAATAGCAGTTTCGATTTTCTGTCCGAAGTCTTCAAAATCCGCCGGATTAGCGAATCTTTTGTAGAACCTCTTTAAGAGTTTCCAGATACGGCGGTTTAGCTCCGCGTATAAAATTTCCAGAAAACTTGCTTCCGCGCCGGATTCTCTCAACAGATAAACAATCGTTTCGTCAAGCAGATAATCCGCCGCGTCGCGCTGCCGGATTTTCAGAAGTTCATAAATCTGTGCCGGTTCTAACGCTAAAACTTTCTCGATTTGCAGCTCCGCCTCGGGACGGCGCGCGTAAAGCTCCCGTGTGTCTTTTTTTCGCTTGGTTAATGGTTTTACGTCGGTTGAATTTGCGTCCGGCACGGTCATTCAAATTCTCCTGTTTAATAAATGTAAAAGAAATCGAAAAATCGGAAATTTAAATTCTATTATTTTTAGCGGTAACATAGCCGCCGCCAACTATTCCTTCTGACATTTGTAAAAAACTATTGAAGGAATTCGGCTTGTATTCAATCGAGTAATAACTAAACCAAGGACGATAAGCTAAATCTTCAACTAGAGCTGATTTAGAATCGGAAGCTTTAATATCCGAGTATATATATAATTCTGACACAATAGGATTAAAAATTGGTTTTTGTTCCTTTTTTGAGTAAAGAGATTTTTTGTCTCTTTTGAATAAACCTAACTCTATGAATGTTGGAAGCAGTTCTCCAATTCCAATATAAATTGCGCGATTACTGCCGTAAACCGCGCCCATTTTTTGATGCAGTAGATCACGGGTCACGTAATCCTGAATTTTAAAAACGGTGGCAGCTGTAATCAATGTTTCATACGCAAATGGATAAGCCAAACATAACAAACTCATTAAAATAGCGGCTCGGTCTGATTCGGCTAATCCTAAAAAATCTTCTGCATTGAGCTTTTTTCTTAATTTTAAGATTACCGAGTTATTCTTTGTGAGAATGGAATTGACGGTGGTGAATGCTTTTGACAATCTGTTTGCGCCTTTAAAGTATTGCTGCAAATCCCGCTTTATTTCTTCATCGTCTAACTTTCCGTCGCGCAGGAGTAGATACAAACCATTTTCGAGGATTTGGTATGGAACTTTTTGCCTGAAACCAATTATCTTTTTTGTCTTGTCTATCATACTTCAATAAATGGAATCAAAACCTCCCAAAAGTGTGAGCCGCCGTGTGTTACTACCGAGGTGTTTTCAGTAGTGAAGGCTTCTTCATTTTTCAAATATACGGATGTACCGGAGATACCAAAATCAATCGCCGGATTTTGCTCTTTAAAATTCATCAGCATAGTTTGATTACTAAAATGAATGTGTCTTTTGCTGCGAGAAAGTGATCCTAGTTTATCTTTAAGCTTAAAATTCTTTATTCCTCTTGCTTCAACGCTTCCGTGATCTGCGGTAATAAATATCGTGAACCCCAATTTCTTCAACTGTTTTATACAGTCAATAAAATTGCCTTTCTCCAACCATAGGTCGGTATTTTGTTTTAATTGAATGTTGCCGATGACGGTTCCGTGCATCAATTCATCTAGATCATTAGTGACAACTCCCAGTATCTTAACGAAATCGGGAATTTCTAAACTGCTTGACTCTCCGGTCATCCCTGATTTTATAAACTCAATTTGAAAATCACTAATTCCATAATGTCCCCAATACTGGCGAAACAGCTTTTCTTCCTGAGAATTATTAGCCGTTAAGTCAGGTTCAGAGCCTTTGAATATAGATTGTCTCGACCAAGCTGTAATCGAAGGGATAAAGGCAAAAATCGCGCCGGATTTGAAAGCGACCTCTTCTCGCTTGAGTCTATTTTCAATAATTAACCATTGCCAGTAATTCATTCCGTCAACTACGAAAAGAACTTTCTTGGGAGACGCGTTGAACTTTATATGCTCCAGGATTCGAGACACAACTACCGGTTTTTTTACACCGCTTAGAGAAAACAATCCTTTGTATTTATTTTCAATAAAATTTTGAAACTTGCGGTTTACAAAATCGCCGACCTTTTTGAAGCGTTCTTTCAGTTCATGATCGGCACTTTCAAAAGAAACGAGCATCGTTTTCGATAAAACAGGGATTAACCCGAACCATTGCTCGTAAGTTTCTAAATTACTTTTCTCACTTTCCAGATAAGATAATAAATTTGAAAATTGCTCATCCGTATTTTTATTCGCATCGGTATCAACGCCGAAAGGAAAGGATTGGACGCGAGCAAGAAACTTTTCTTCATTGACTAAAACGGCAGACAGTTTTCCAATCGCAAAAAGGTGATTGAGGCTGTTTTTAAGTTCGTAAACCGTAAAATCTATTTCATCAGACCCATTCAGGAACGATTCCCATTTTGTCTGTAAGAATGAAAGAAAATTATGTTCCGCTAACAAACTCGCATTTATTTCGGAAAAGAATTTTTGTGATAGAGATAGTAGTAAATCAATAATAACCGCATTTGCGCCCTCTTTTTCCAGCAATACGGTAATTAGCACTGACAACAAATACTCCTTGCCGGAAGATTTTTTTAGGTTGTCATAATTGATTTGATAAAGACTTTCAAAGAGGAATCGTAAGGTTTTTTCCTCGCTTAACTTTTCATACTGCCTAATTTCAGATAACTGTTTCAGCAATTCAAAACTCAAGCCTTTTATCATTTTCGGACTTAAACGCGGAAGTAATTCTTCCAAATTGATTTGTGTAAAGTGAACACATTTTTCAATATCAGGCAGAGGATAATAATCAGGCGGTGCAACGAGCAGAATCTTTTCTGAAGAGTCTCTCATTTCCAGTTCAAACTTGATTCGGACGGATAAGCTGTCTTCCGCTCTGAACAATTTAAATCCCTGTTCCTCACAAATCAGGGTTATTTCAGGGCAATCAAATATGTGGTCATCTCCCGCCGCAATCACTAAGGATTTTGAGCTGGAGGTAATCAAACTTAAAAATTTGCTGACCAGATTACTCACTGACAATTTTTATGTTTAGCAGACAAGACAATTTAGGGATAACCTGTTTAGCCGAATCGAAATTAACATACCAACTTTCTCTTTCCTGAGCTAAACGCTGCAATCTCGATGCGCGAATATTCTCGATTCCAATACGACGGATTTGTTTTTCTTGAAAATCGAAGGCTTTCTCTTTATTAGTTTTAATTTTTACGGTATTTGAATTGATTTTCTCTTCAATCTCAAGGTATTTGGGCTGCAAAAATTGTTCGGCTTTCTCAAGCGTTTGACTGTATAGAGTTTTAGATTCTTCCGAATCCAGCGCACCGCAGCAATAAAAAGAATCTCCCGGCGCAATCAATTTAGACCAGATGTCCTGAGCAAACGCCGGAAAGTTTTGCCCATCGTCGGAATTAAAAATCGGCTGAATGAGATTTTGCGTTTCAAATTCATTCTTTATTTGTAACAACCACAAACTCCAAATACCAGGCTGACTGCTGCTTGAGGTTAATTTAATTTGGGGAATCGGTTGAGAAGCGGTAAATGGAACGGCTTCAGCAATTATTTTTTGAATTATCTCGTGCTGCATTGAGAGCGGTTCGGGAATCGGGTTATTAATGCTAGCGCGAATGTCGAAAGTGAAGACGTTTTCATTAAAACCCGGAATTCGAAATTGCAGCCCGTTCGGAGTACGCGAGAAATTAATATCATTAGTTGCCAGATAATTGACGGTTAAGTTTTCCAGCCAGTTTGGAAGCGGGCTGAATTTAATCGCGTCAACTTTTTCAGCCTTAATCTCTTCAGATTTCAAAGTCGGCATTACGCCTTCCGTGCTTTGATAATCCAGAAGTTTTTCGCGGATGTT
>JAYVKL010000177.1:0-14250 GCA_043768465.1 Pyrinomonadaceae bacterium | reverse complement strand
GCCTTGATTCTGAATTCGGCGGCGGGCATCGTTCCTTTCCAACAGGAATTTCCCGTTCCGAACCGGCGGCTGTCCGTCAGCCCGCGTTTCGATTATCAGATCGGAACTAATAATACCGTGGTGGCGCGGTATAGTTTTACGCGCTCGTCGCTGAATAATCAGGGCATCAGCGAGTTTTCACTGCCGACGCGGGCGTATCGAACCAAAAATACCGAACACGAATTTCGCCTGACCGAGACGATGATCGTCAATCCGAAAACCATCAACGAAACGCGCTTTGAATACAGCCTCGATAACAATTCCCAAACCGGCGATAATTCGATTCCGACCATTAACGTCGCCACGGCATTCACCGGCGGCGGAGCGCAAATCGGCAATAATTACAATCGTGAAAAAAGTTTCGAGCTGCAAAATTATACGACGACGACGCTCGGCAAAACTTCCCAGCATTCGGTAAAGTTCGGCTTCAGACTGCGCGGTTTGACGATTAACGACCGTTCGGAATCGAATTACGGCGGCAGTTTTACGTTTCCGGGAGCCGCTGAAGTCAGGCGCGATGCGACCTGCAATCCGTCGGAAGATTCGACTTGTGTTATTCTAGCCGCCGTTTTGCCGATCAATCAGTATCAGCAAAAGGTTTTGGGAAACAACGATGCGCGGTTTAATCCGAACCAGTTTTCGATTGCGACCGGCGAGCCTCTGGCGAAGGTTTCGCGCTATGATGTCGGCGCGTTCGTCACCGACGATTGGCGGATCAGTCCGCAGTTGACGCTCGGTTTCGGACTGCGCTACGAAAATCAAACGAACATCAGCGACCGTCTGAATTTCGCGCCGCGCTTTAATTTCGCTTATTCGCCGGGCGCGGGCGGAGCGCGTCAGCCGAAAACGGTTTTTCGCGGCGGCATCGGTGTTTTCTACGACCGTTTCAGCGAAAATCTGACGCTTCAGGCGAATCGCTTTAACGGTTTCAATCAACTGAGTTTAATCGTCAGCGCGAACGATCCCGACCCGCTGCGGCAGGCGGCGGCGATTGCGCTTTTGAGCCAGCCGGTATTCAGCGTCGGCGGTGTCACCAACGCGCCGACGGCGGCACAGATTCTGGCGAGACTGCCGCAGTCGAATATCATTCGCTCGGTCGCGCCTGATTTGCAGTCGCCCTACACGTTTCAGACCGCGCTCGGAGTCGAACGTCAATTGCCGTTTAAAACGACTTTAACGGCTTTTTATATCGCGTCGAGAAATCTGCACCTGCTTCGGACGCGCAACATCAACGCCCCGATCTGCCCGGAAAACGCCAACTGCAACAACGCTCCGCGCCCGTTTGCCGGACAGGGTAATCTTTACGAATACGAATCGAGCGGCGTTTTGAACCAGCAGCAGTTCATTCTTAATTTCCGCACGACGGTGAGCCAGAAAATTTCCCTGTTCGGCAACTATCGGCTCGGCTTCGCTAAAAGCGACACCGACGGAGCGGGCAGTTTCCCGTCGTACAGTTACGATTTGAGCGGCGAATACGGCAGATCGGCACTCGACGTGCGCCATAACTTTTTCGTCGGCGGTTCGATTGCGCTGCCGTGGAAGTTCCGGGCGAGTCCGTTTATTCTCGCCAGTTCCGGCAGACCTTTCAATATCACGACCGGCACTGACCCGAACGGCGACACCTTATTTACTGAACGACCGACTTACGCCGCTCTGAGCCTCGCCTGCACCCGGCGCGGCTTGACCGATTCTTTCTGCGACCCCGGCGGCATCGCCAATCCCGATACGACGATCATTCCGCGCAACTACGGACGCGGACCGTCATCGTTCAACGTCAATCTGCGGCTCGATAAAACATTCGGCTTCGGCGGCTCAAAAAGTTCGGCGGCGGCGACTACTCCCGACCGGCAAAGACCAGGCGGCGGACAAATCCCCGGCGGCGGCGGCGGGCAAATTCCCGGTGTCGGCGGCGGCGGACGCGGCGGTAACGGCGGCGGCTTCGGCGGCTTCGGCGGCGGCGGGCGCGAAGGTAACAGTCCCTACAATTTGACGCTCGGACTGCAATTCTCCAATCTGCTCAATAACGTCAACCTAAACACGCCGGTCGGAGTTGTGAATTCAAGCCGTTTCGGGCAGTCAACTTCGACCGCCGGCGGATTCGGCGGCGGCGGTGCGGGCAATCGCCGCATCGAACTGCAAGCGCGATTTAGTTTTTAGAAATTAGAGACCAACACCAAAAGAAAGCCGACGAGTCAAACATTGACGTTTGACTCGTCGGCTTTTTTATTTTCGCCGGTGCTTTTTACCTTTTGCCTTTTTCCTTCTTTCCTTCTTTCCTTCTTTAATTCGGCTTGACCGTCAGATAAATCGTCTGACCTTTTCTCGAAATCAGGAGCAGAATTGGTTTATCGCCCGATTTGTCGAGTGCGGTTTTCACGTTTTCCAGCGAACTGACCGGCTGCCGGTTGATTTCCAAAATCACGTCGCCGCGATCAATTCCCTGCGCCGCCGCCGCGCCGTTTCCGTCAACTTCGACGACGACGACACCGGTCGTGTCGGCGGGCAGTTGCAGTTGTTTGGAAATCTGCGGAGTCAGCGGCTGCAAATTCAAACCGAGTTTGCCGCTTTCGCTCTGCTTCTCGCCGTTTTGCCCGCCGTCGCCGGATTTGTTGTCGGCTTTTTCGCCTTCGACCGCAAATTCGTCGAGTTTGGCGGTAACTTCCTGTTCCGCGCCGTCGCGCACGATTTTAATTTTAATTTCCGAACCGGGCTGTGAACCGGAGACTTTGTTGCGAAGCACGTTGCTGTCTTCGATGGCTTCGCCGTTAATTGCCAAAATGATGTCGCCGCGTTTGATTCCAGCTTTTTCGCCCGCGCTGCCCGCCCGCACGTTGCTGACGATCACGCCTTTCGCTTCTTTCAAATCGAGACTTTTGGCGACATCCTCGCTGATATTTTGAATGTTGACACCGAGCAGTCCGCGCCGCACTCTGCCGTTTTGGATAAGCTGTTCCATCACGGTTTTCGCCATATTCGACGGAATCGAAAACCCGATGCCGATGCTGCCGCCGGATTGCCCGCTCGATAAAATCTGCGAGTTGATGCCGATCAGTTCGCCGTTCAAATTGACGAGCGCGCCGCCGGAATTTCCCCGATTGATCGGCGCGTCGGTTTGCAGAAAATCTTCAAAACTGTTGCCGTCGCTCAAACCCGTGCGGCGACCTTTGGCGGAAATAATTCCTTCCGTCACCGACTGTCCGATGCCGAGCGGATTGCCGATTGCCAGCACGATGTCGCCGACGCGGACGTTATCGGAATTGCCCGGATTCAAAAACGGCAGGTTCGCCGCTTCGATTTTCAAAACTGCCAAGTCTGAAGGCTTGTCCAAACCGACCGCTTTCGCCGTGTAGGATTTGTTATCGCTCATCAGAACCGTGATTTTTTCGGCATCTTCGACGACGTGATTGTTCGTCAGAATATAACCGTCCGCGCTGACGATCACGCCGGAACCGAGTCCGCGCTGAATCGGCTGACGCGGCGGTTGCGGCGATTGTCCGCCCGGCGGCATTTGCGGATTATTGAAAAAGTCGTCGAACGGCGACGACGGCATCTGTCCCTGAGGTGTCTGCCGCGCTTTGATGTCGGATTCGATGCGGACGACGGCGGGCGAAGTTTTCTCCACTACATCGGCGTAAGAAGTCCGCATTCCGTTAACGACCAAAGGCATCGGCGCGGTTGGCACCGGCGGCTGATTTGGCGCGGTCGGCGCGGTTTGTTCGCCGAGAAACCCCGTTTTGCAGCCCGCCGTCAAGAGCAGCGACGAAGCCAGAAAAAAACTTAAAAATCGGTGATTTCCGATCTGCCCAATTATTTTACTAAACATTTATTTCTCCAAAAAATTTGCTGACGTTCGATTAAATTTTACTCTAAAGTGTCGGAAGTTGGTAAAAGCAGTTACGAGAAAATAATAAATAAAGTTCTAAACCGCGCCTGAATTATTTTCGCCCGCTCGCTGGCTGAAATTCGGCGCGGCGATTGGCGGAGAACTTGCTCTGAAATTTATCGCGCCGGGCATTTGTCGAATCGAATCCTGAAACAATCGGCATCGAAATTTCTGCGCCCGCAAAATTTAACAATCGGAAAAAATAAAGCATAATAAATGCTTGCGAACAAAACGCCAGCCTTCGGCTCGGTATGTTTGAAGAATAAAAATATGTTGAAATCACTCAAGCGTTTTTTCGTCGGCAATCCGATCTCGACCGAACAGGCGCAGCACGAACGACTGAACAAAAAAACCGCGCTGGCTGTTTTTTCGTCAGACGCGCTATCCAGCGTCGCCTATTCGACCGAAGCGATTCTGCTGGTGCTGCTCGCCGCCGGCAGCATTGCGACCGGCTATCTCGTCCCGATAGTGGTCGGCATCACGGTTCTGCTCGGCATTCTGGCTCTGTCCTACCGGCAGACGATTCACGCTTATCCGTCGGGCGGCGGAGCGTATATCGTCGCCAAAGATAATTTGGGAACGCAGTCCGGGTTGGTGGCGGGCGCGTCGCTGTTGGTTGATTATATTCTGACCGTCGCCGTCTCGATTTCGGCGGGCGTAGCGGCGATTACCTCGGCGGTGCAGGGAACTCGCTTTGAGGTTTTGCAGGATCACCGCGTCGGCATCTGCATCTTTCTCGTGATATTAATCGCGTTCGTCAATTTGCGCGGCGTGCGCGAATCGGGCGCAATTTTCGCCGGACCGACGTATCTTTTTATTTTCGGAATGCTGGCACTGGTCATCGTCGGATTTTTTCATTATTTCACCACCGGCGACGTGATGCCGACACCGGCTGCCGATCAAATCCATTTCGACACGTCAATCGAAACCATCGGTCAGGGCGGCTTAACCGGCTTTGCGCTGATCTGGCTGCTGGCGCGGGCTTTTGCCGCCGGCTGCACGGCTTTGACGGGTGTCGAAGCCATCTCGAACGGCATTCCCGCGTTTCAGAAACCGGAATCGAAAAATGCCGCCGCGACCTTGACGTGGATGGCGGTGATTATGACCGTGCTGATTTTAGGAACGGGTTTTCTCGCCTATAAAATCAACGCGCATCCTTTGCCGGATGAAACTCTGGTTTCCGTGATGACGCGCCACACTTTCGGCACAGGAGTTTTTTATTATTTCGTCCAAGCCGCGACCGCCGCGATTTTAGTTTTGGCGGCGAACACCTCGTTCGCCGATTTCCCCAGACTCGCCAGCCTTTTAGCGGCGGATCGGTTTTTGCCGCGCCAGTTCGCCAATCGCGGCGACCGTCTGGTTTTCTCGAACGGCGTTATTTTGCTGGCGGTTTTCTCCATCGTTTTAATCATTATTTTCAAAGGTTCGGAACAGTCAATGCTGCCGCTCTACGCGCTCGGCGTGTTTCTCTCGTTCACTTTATCGCAGTCGGGAATGGTCATTCACTGGCTTCGCGCCCGCAAAGTGGAAGAAGCCAAAGCGCGGATTCTCGCCGAAGAGGAAGCCGAACGGGTTCACCGAACGGAAGACCCCAGCGCGGCTCTGCACACGCGCGACCGGTTGCGGGCAATCGAGCGTGACGAAGGCGGCAATTGGCTGTCGTCAATAATCATCAACGGAGTCGGGGCGATCATTACTTTTGTCGTGTTTATCGTGATCGCCGTCACGAAATTTACGCACGGGGCGTGGGCGGTAATCGTTTTGATTCCGCTGATCGTGCTGATGTTCCGGGCGATTCACGGGCATTATCGAATGGTTGCGGCGCAACTGTCGCTCGATACCGCCGACAAGCCGAAAAATACCGCGCCGATGGAGAATCGCATTATCGTTCCGGTTTCCGGCATTCATCGCGGAGTGCTGCCGGCGTTGAAATACGCGAAAAGTCTGAACGGCAACGGACACGCGACCGTTACGGCGATTTACGTCGAGATCAATCCCGCCAACACCGAGGAAATAAAACAGCAATGGGAAATTTGGGGCGAAGGGATTCCGCTGCACATTATCGAATCGCCGTATCGTTCGGTGACTACGCCGCTTTTGAAGTTTATCAACGAGGAAGCCGCCAGCCATAAAAATTCGATTACCACCGTCGTGCTGCCGGAATTCGTGCCGCGAGTCTGGTGGCAGCAGCTTCTGCATAATCAAACGACGCTGCTGATTAAAGGCAAATTATTATTTTCGCCAAATATCGTGGTGACGAGCGTTCCGCATCACCTCCGTAGATGAGTCGAGCGGGAGGAAGAAAGTTTTACCACAATCAAAATGCAAGGCGCGTGTTGATGCTCGATCTGTCAGAATCGTCGGCGGTAGCCGATGGGTTAATCTTGATAGTGTTTAACCCATCGGCTACCGCCGACGGTTCTGACAGGAAAGTCATAAACCGAATTGGCATTGGTTTACATTCCAGAGGCGGAACGCCTTTTGTCGCCGCCGTCGAAGCGCGGCGGAAGAACACGCTCAAGCGTGGACTCTGAACGAAGACGGGGAATTCAGCCGCGAACTACGCCGACTTAAATTGTTTGTATTATTTTCCGCCGATGACTTTCGGCGTATCTTTCCGGTAAATGTAGGCGAGCGTTTTATAGACGAGTTTGGCGCAGAGAAAGGCGGGCGCGTCGGAGTGGTCGGTTTTGGCGAATTCGACTAAGTCCATTCCGACGACGCGGCGTTTTTCCGTTAATTTTCTGATTAGAGTCAAAACTTCATACCAGCCGAGTCCGCCGGGTTCGGGCGTTCCGGTCGTCGGCACGAGCGACGGGTCGAGTCCGTCAATATCAATCGTCAAATAGACGTTTTCCGTCAAATTATCAATCGCCGAATCAATCCAATCGGTGCGCCCGACAATATCCCGCGCCCAATAAATTTTCGTCGGAATCTCGCTCAGACTTCGCGCTTCTTCCGAAGAAAGCGAACGAATGCCGATTTGCACGGCGGGAATCTTCAAATCCTTGACCGACCGCGCCATAATCGAAGCGTGCGAATGTATTGTGCCGTCGTATTCGTCGCGCAGATCGGCGTGCGCGTCAATCTGCAAAATCGAAAGGTTGTGATATTTCTCGGCGTGAGCGCGAATGACGGGCGCAGAAACCGAATGTTCGCCGCCGAGCAGACAAACAAATTTATCGCTTTTCAAAAGCGTTTTCGTCTCGGTGTAAAGCGCGTTCATCATCGCTTCGGGCGTTTCGCGCGGCGCAAATTCCGGCAACGTGTGAATCCCGATTTTATAAACTTCCGCGTCGGTTTCCTCTTCGTAAAGCTCCATATTGCGCGAAGCGTCCACAATCGCCATCGCGCCCGCGCCCGTTCCCGCCCCGAATGAAACCGTGCCTTCGTAGGCGACCGGAAAAATCAAAACCTGCGACGTTTCGTAATCGCAAAATTCATTTTCTTCGATACCGCCGAAATTCATCGGCAAACTAGCAGATTCTGACATAAAAAAGTGGAGAGTCGAGAGTAGAGAGTCGAGAGTAAAGAATCATTTCCGACTCTCGACTCTCTACTCTTGACTCTCCACTCATTTAAGGGACATCAATTCCTAATTCCTTTCCTTGAAAACTGAATGTCGGACGCTTTCTGCCTTTCATAAATTTGGCGGCGGTTTGCGATAGTGCCGTGATAATCATCGGCAGCGCGATTGACGGATCGCTCGGCACATAGGCGGTCGTCGCGGTTTTTAGAAGTTTGCCGAAAGTTCCCGTGTGACTGCCGCTGAACGACGGCGTGCGGGTGTCGAGCGGCACGGAATCGGTCGTAATCGAAACGGCATATTTATGTCCGCGCGGCGTGGTGCGCGTGATATACGACGAAATTTCCGCCATATTCACCATATTCTGACTGCACACGCTGCCCAGCGTGATGATGCCGGAGTTGCGCGTTTTTTGAGCGATCATCATCATTTCCATCGTGTCCTGCGTGATGTCGAAATTAAATTGATTTTTCTTCTCGAACCGGCTGCGGGCGATGCCGACCGACAGCGGACTCGCCAAAATATCAGGACAATAAACCGGAATACGCGATTTGTAGGCGGCGGTTAAAATGCCGTCTTCGTGCGCGATTTCGGCGAGTTCGCGCCCTAATAAATGCAGAAATTCACGCGCCGAATACGAACGCGAAAGGTCGAGTTGATTGATGACGCTGCCGACCCATTCGTCGGCTTCGTGATATTCGTCAACATTCGCCAGCAAATCGCCGATTCTGAAAACGTCGGACGCTTCGAGTTCTTCGTCGGACATCGAAGGATGCGCCTGATAATGATTGCGCCCCAGAATTTCGTGAATGTCGTGAAACAAAACCGTTCCCGACATTACGATCACGTCCACGAAGCGGTTTTTGATGACGTAAGCCAGCAGCCGCCGCATTCCCGACGGAATCAGATTTCCCGAGCCGCACAGGTAGATCGTCGAATTATCGTCGAGCATATCGAGCCAGATGCGATGCGCTTCCGCCAATTGTTTCGCGCCGAATCCCGCGCCTTCCATCTTTTCCAAAAGCCCCGCCACCGACCGATCCCGATCAACCGGAATCGGTCGAGTCGGAACGGTCAAAAATTTTGAAGCCTTCGATTTTTTTTGAGCTACCATAAAATTCTCCAAGTTATAAAATAAAAATCTATTAAAAAATACTAATCAATTCGCCGCCGTTTTCATCTTTTTGGTCAGCGTAAAATTCCAAAAATCCACACTCGGCGCAACGCATCGCCCGCACTTTGTATGCTGCGCGGTTGGAAGTTTTCATACCCGACCAAGTGGACGGTTCAGGAATTCCTTCGATCCACGTTTGTTGGTTCTTAGCTGCTTCAATGTGGTCGAGAACAAACCCGTCGCGTAATCTGATACCGCTGCACTTCAGGCATTGCGTAGTATCTGCCATAAAACCTTTCTCCGATAGATTATTCTTTGCCATTCGGCGATAAATATGTGTATCCGTCGGACTGCGTTTCGTAAAATTCGATTAGTTTGTCGCCTTCTTTAGACGAAATTTCGCCGTCTTTAATGCGCTGCATCACGATTTTTCTAAATTGATCGTGCAACGTCGCCGTATCAAAACGAACGGTCGCCAGCGAGTCGCCGAGCGTCGCGCCCTGAATCACCTTTTTGATAATATAACCGTCTTCGCCGATGTGAATGTGCGCTTCGTGCGGCACGCCGAACAGGTTGTGATTGTTGCCCATTACTTCCTGATATGCCCCGACGAGCATCATCGCCAGATAATACGGCTCGCCTTTTTCGAGTTTGTGCAGCGGCAGAACCGTTTTGACATCGTGCAGATCAACGAATTTATCAACGATGCCGTCCGAGTCGCAGGTGATGTCGCAAAGGGTCGCGTATTCAGTCGGTTTTTTGTTTAATTTGTGAATCGGAATAATCGGAAACAACTGTTCCAACGCCCAATTATCCGGTATCGAGCGAAACACCGAAAAGTTCGTCAGGTATTTGGCGCACAGCAGTTTCCGCAAATCGTCGAATTCTTCGGCGACGTATTTTTTCTGCTGCGCGAATTCGTCGGCGCGTTCGCAGACATCCCAAAAAAGAACTTCGCCCTTGCCTTTGGCTTCCAGGGAAATCAAGCCGAGATTAAACATCGTAAAAAGTTCTTCGCGGTTTTCCAGCGCGTCGTGATAGTATTCGCCGTAATTTTTCCCGTTGATGCTTTCCCGCAAATCGTGGAGTTCGCGCACCACCGGCGGATCGTCCGCCGTCATCGTCAACGGAGTCAAATCTTCGACAACCGTTTCGATTTCGTCCTGCACATTGGTGACTAAAATCGCGTGATATGCCGACAAATAGCGTCCCGATTCCTGAATCAAAGTCGGATGCGGCACATCTTCGTCGTCGCAAACGGTTTTAATAACGTAAACGACATCGTTGGCAAATTCCTGCGCGTTGTAGTTTGCCGACGATTCAAACGAAGTTTTCGAGCCGTCGTAATCAACCGCCATTCCGCCGCCGACATCGAGGTATTGAATCGGGATATTTAGCTGCCGAATCTTGGCGTATGTTCGCGCCGCCTCTTTCATCGCGTTTTTGATGCGCTTGATGTCGGTCAACTGCGAACCGATGTGGAAGTGCAGCAACTTCAGCATATCTATCCGCCCGGTTTCATTCAAACGGCGGATACATTCTAAAATCTCGGTCGTCGTCAAACCGAATTTCGCCGCTTCGCCGCCGGATTTTTCCCATTTGCCCGAACCTTTCGAGTAAAGTTTGACGCGCACGCCGACCATCGGCAGTTTCGTTTCCGGGTTTTCGGCGGTGGCTTCGGCGGCGATTTTAATCGTATTTTCGAGTTCGCTTAATTTCTCGATCACGATGACGACGTTCTTTCCGGCTTGCGCTCCGGCAAACGCGAGTTGGATAAATTCGCGGTCTTTAAAGCCGTTTAATACGAGTAAACTTTCGTCCGAATGTTCCTGCGCGAGCGCGGCGTAAAGCTCGGCTTTGGAACCGGCTTCGAGTCCGAAATTGTAGCGTTTGCCTTCGCGCAGATATTCCTCGACGACGGCGCGATTCTGGTTGACCTTCATCGGATAAACGCACATATGACCGCCGTTGTATTCAAATTCTTTGATGGAATTTTTGAAGGCTTTCTGAAGTTTGCGAACCTGTCCGGCGAGCAGTTGCGGGAAGCGAAGCAAAACCGGCGTGTTGATTCCGCGCTTTTTCAAATCTTCGATAATTTCTTTGACATCCGCCGAAAGAACATCGTTTTCGGCGGCGCGAACGATGAGATTTCCTTTGCGATTAACGCCGAAGTAGCCCGCGCCCCAATTTTCAATGCCGTAGGTTTCAACCGTCTGCTCGATGACTGCGCTCAAATCTTCTGTTCTCCGTAAATAAATGTCTGACTCAGTATAACCGAAAAAACATCGAAAAATTTACAATTTCCGAAAATAAATAAAAAAAATGCGGTCGCTGCGGTTATTTATCCGTTGACCGGCAAAGTGAGATTCTCATTCGGTGGCATAAGTTTTGCTCGAAATCGCCGCAGAAGCAGTGTCTCGAAACGACGCTGGAGCAGCGATTTCCCCGATAAGACAACGCCGAACACCAAACACGCCGAGAAAATTTCGGCGAGAAGTGCCGCAGTTTGTCAAAACCGGAGTGCCGCAATTTGGCATTTCACCGGCAATTTAACCCGACCCGCTTTCCGCCCGCCAAAACATCTATGAAGAATCCGGTAAACAATATGAACATATTTGAAGACTTGATAGACGAATTAAAAGAAGAAAACCTGATTGAAGAAACGGTTATCCAAACCAGCCGCGCCAGGAAAAACAAGGAAACCTCGGCGCGTTCGGAAAACGAAACGGTTGCCGCCGCTGCCGTTCAAACCCCGTTTTTAGAGGCTCGTGAAACAGTCGCCGCCGAAGAACTCGTCGCGCCGGCGGCTCCGACTTTAGCGGCGGAAATTTCCGCTGATGCGACGAATTCAAAACCCTCGCCGGCGAAAACTCTCGCCGTCGCCGAAACGGAACCCGTCAGTGAAAATGATTTTTATCGCCGGCGGGCGCTGGAAGAAGTGGCTTTCCTGCAAATGGTCGAATCGGCATTCGGCGGTGTCGAGCGCGACCAGATGAAAATCGCGCCGACCTTTTACGACGATTTGGAAGTCAAGAAAGTTCTGCATTCGTTTTTGCAGCTTTCGCCGAAAGCCTCCGCCGCAGAGCATTCGCAGGGAGAATTTCGACTTTTGCAGGCAACCGAAGGCTGGTATTCGACGCTCGCGCACCGCGACCGGCGAATGATGGCGGCGCATCTGCGCCGCTACTGCGAAACTTCGCGCCCGCCTTTGAGTATGCCCGCGCTGATCGCTCTCGCCAGATTTTATCGCAACTCGCCGTATTCCGAAGCGGTTCGCAGCAAATTCGATTTGATGATGACGCGAATTTTTTCGCAGGAAATCGGCGGCAGCCAGCGGGAACTCGGCTTCAGCCGCGAGGAATTAGTCGGCTACATCAAGGAATTATACGCCGAATGGTCGAGCGTCCCGATGTATTCGACCGACGCGGACGACGAAGGCATTCGGCAAACCGTCGGGCAGTTCGACGAATTTACCACGGAGGCGAACGCCGCCGACAACTTCGACGCGTTGATTAACAACAACTTTTTCAATCGTTTGCGGATTTTTAAAGAAAGTGCCAATGAAGATTTCTACGCGCCGCCGGTCGCCGCCGCCGGCATCGAATTGAACGTCAAAATCGGCAATCGCTACGTCGAACTGCTGGAACGCGAGCGGGAAAAAGAAGGCATCGAAGCGGTCGAACACAAATACGGCGCGATGGACGACAGCGCGGTTTCAGAAACGACGGGCAGAACGATGTCGCTCGTCGAACTGCTCAGCCGAAAGTCGTCTGCGCCCGAATCAATCGAAGATATGTCCGGCTGTGACGACCCATCACTCCGCCGGGAAGCCGGCGAATCGGCGGCGGCGGTCGTCAAAAACAAAAGCCTCAATATCTGGATTATCATTGCTTTGGCGGCGGCGATAATCGCGTTCGGAACTTATTTTGTCGTCGGCGCAACACCGCCGGAAAATATGACGAACGGCGTAATCAAACATAAGTCAGAGTTGAAATAGTCCGGCACAAAAATTTGATGACGAATTGACGCGGAGAGAAAAAATGGTTGTCAGAAAGCAGATTTAAGTTCATAATTCTATCTGTAATTTAAATCTTGTAATTCGTAGTTGAAAACTTGAAAAGTATGACGGGAAAAGATCACAACAAACTTTTGGGTATTTTTCATTTGGTGCAGGGCGGCTTGCAGGCGTTCGGCGGAATTGTCGTCGGGTTGGTTTACGGCATTTTGGGAGTGCTGTTTTCGGCAAACGCGCACCGACCGGAAGAGCAGTTTATGGGAACGCTCCTTATCGTTTTAGCCTTCGTGGTCGCGCCGCTGGTTTTAATTTTCGCCGGCATTAATATCACCGCCGGTTACAAAATGTTGAAAGAAAAGCCGGGCGCGAGGACTTGGGCAATCGTTGCCAGCATCGTTTGCCTGCCGGGTTTTCCGCTCGGAACGGCTCTGGGCGTTTACGGTTTGTGGTTCACTTTCGGCGACGAAGGGAAACAGTATTATCTGAACGGCGGGCAGGAGGAACGCCAGCCGCGCCTCGATTATTCGCCGCCGCCGCCGAATCATTGGCAGTAATTGAAAAACGAAATCCGCATCAACGGGCGACGAGATTTTTAATGCTCGTCGCCCGTTTGTTTTGCGCGGCGATTTTGGTTAAATTTTAAGAAAGGTGACAAGCCAAATCTACTGAAAAGGAACATTTAAAATGAGTGAAATTATCGGAGTTATCGGCGCGGGAGCGATGGGCAACGGCATCGCGCAGACCGCCGCCGCGTCAGGATTTGCGGTCGTGATGTGCGACATCAAAGACGAGTTCGTGCGTAAAGGTTACGATTCAATCGGCAAAAGCCTCGACCGTTTCGTGAAAAAAGAAACGATGACCGAAGAGAGCAAGGCGGAAATTCTTGGACGAATTACAACGACGACGAACCTCGAAGATTTGAAAAATTGCTTTTTAATCGTCGAAGCCGCAACGGAAAATTTCGACATCAAAAAACAGCTTTTTGAAAAATTGGACGAGATTACGAACGCCGAATGTATTCTGGCATCGAACACTTCCTCGATTTCCATCACGAAAATCGCCGCCGTAACCAAACGACCGGACAAAGTGATTGGAATGCACTTTATGAATCCCGTGCCGCTGATGAAGTTGGTCGAAGTCATTCGCGGCATTGCAACCAGCGACGAAACTTACGCCAAAGTTAAAGAGATGTCGGAAAAGATGGGCAAAACGCCGCTCGACTGTCAGGATTTTCCGGGCTTTGTCGCCAATCGAATTTTACTGCCGATGATCAACGAAGCGATTTTCGCGCTTTACGAAGGCGTGGCGACCAAGGAAAGCATTGACGGCATTATGAAGCTCGGAATGAATCATCCGATGGGACCTTTGACGCTCGCCGACTTTATCGGCTTAGACGTTTGTCTGGCAATACTTAAAGTAATGCACGAAGGTTTGGGCGACTCGAAATACCGTCCGTGTCCGCTGCTCGTGAAAATGGTTGATGCCGGTTGGTTGGGACGTAAATCAGGCAAAGGTTTTTACGATTACGACTAAACTTGACTTTTGAGGTGAAATTAAATGACGAAACAACAACATAGAAACAGGGCTTTCCTATAAAAATTCAAGGTTCAACAAACACGCGCAAAATGAAGGTTGAACTTTTCTGAAAGAAATAATTGTGAATCGGAAAGCAG
>JAYVKL010000176.1:0-4668 GCA_043768465.1 Pyrinomonadaceae bacterium | reverse complement strand
GGCTTGCCGAAGACTTGTTTGATGGCTTCGGCGGTTTTCTCGCAGAGAGGTCCGGCGATGCCGCCGATGGTCGTGTCCATCTCGCCCGTTTCCGCGTTTATTTCAATTTCGATTTCCGGCATTTAGTTTTGACTCCTGTTTGTTTTATTCAATGCCGGTCAGTTCCGGCTGGTAAAGGACGGTTTCGGGAAATATTCGGCAATAAGCCGCTATCTCGTCCAAATCATCGTCTGCCTTAATCGCGTCCGTTACCATTTGCGAAATTCGCTCGTCAATCTCGCTTTCCTGGTCGGCATCCCAGTTGACGGAAACGGCTCTGGTCTGTTTCCCGTCCGGGCGATGACCGATTGCCGAAACCGAGTCCGAATAAAAAAGCGCGTCCAGAAATGAACGCGCTTCGGCTTTCGTGTCCCGCAGGACTTCGATAATGTGCGGCATAAATTTTCAATATTTTATACGAATTTTAATCGTTGAGCCGACGCGCTCGCGGGTGAGCGTGCCGCGCAAATTGCGAGCGAGTTTTTCCGCCGATTTGAGGTTATAGTTCGTTCGCAAATTCGTTAAAAATTTGCCCTGCATCATATATTGCTGGTCGTATTCGCTGATGACCGCAACATAACCCGCGTCGGTTTTCTGAAAGCCCAAATCGTTCGACGCGCTGCCGATGAATTTGCGGCGGACGACGATCTGCGCCGACTCATCTCGGCGGTCGCCTTGATAACCATAGAGCGACAGCGACTCGCCTTCTTCGACCGTTCCGTAACTGCACTCGGCGAGTGCTTGAACAAGACACTCGCGGTCTTTGAACGCCGTGCCGGTAAAAGTCATATATTTTGACATTCTTGTTTCTCCGTTTCACTCGAAAAAATATCCTAACAATCCGCTTTTTATTCGCCGCTTTGTTTTCGGAATAAATTCGGCAGGAAAAATTAGACGCGCTTTTCGCTGAAAGCGCGACAAACTACATTTCCAAAACTCGCGCGCCCGTAGTGTTTGTCGTCTGCCCGATGCCTGCGGCAGCGCGGCTGCCTTTGATGTTGTTTTTCGCCCACTCGCGGATTTCGTCAATCTTGGTTTTCATCATCTCGGCGGTCGGTGAGATAGTGCCGATTGCCGCGACGACATCTTTGGTTTGGGCGGCGCGATTTCCGTCAATAAACGCTTCGAGAACCGCGTCCCTGACCGCGCCTTCTATCTCCGCGCCGGAGAACTGTTCTGACTTTTCCGCCAGCACGTCCAAATCAAAATCTTCCGGTTTTAATGCTCGTTTGGAGAGATGCACGCGAAAAATTTCTTGGCGGTCTTCTTTGGTCGGCAAATCCACGAAATGAATGTATGAGAAACGCCCGATGCGGAATTGCTCGCTTTCGAGGTCGCGCACGTCGTTGGCGGTCGCAAAGACGAGAACTTCTTTGTTGTCCTGCATCCAGTTCAAAAGATATGAGATTGTTCGCGCCGTTTCGCCGCCGTCTGTTTTGCCCGAAGATTTCATTCCGGAAACGGCTTTTTCAAACTCGGAAATTCCCAGAATGCCTTTGACGGTCGTGGCAATCGAGAGCGCGCGTTTGACCGAAATCGCCGCCTGCCCGATGACTCCGCCGCCTTCACCCATAATCGAACCGAAATCTAAATCGAGCAGTGCGCGATTCGTGATGCTCGAAGCGACTCGTTTGCACAAATCCTTGCCGCAGCCCGGCAAGCCGACGAGCAAAATTCCTTTGCACGGCTCGACGTGTCTGGCTTTCGCTTCGGGCGAAAAAGTATGCGCCGCTTTTTTCAAAATCTCGCGTAAATGTTGGTAGCCGCCGAGAGAGTTTGCCGGTTCGGGGTGAACATAAGTGAGCGCGGAACTGCCGCGAATGACCTTTTTCTTTTCGTCGAGGATGATTGACAGCGCGTTTTCGGTAAGACCGTTGCAACTGATCGTCGCCTTGGCGATGACGTTCGAGATTTCGTCGTTCGTCAGTCCGAGCAGAGCCTGCACGAGATTTCCGCGCGTTTCGGCATTGACATTTGTGTTAATACCTTTTTTCTCGAATTTTTCGAGCTGAATGTCGAGCGCGTCAACGATTTCCGATTCCTGCGGCAAATCGAGTTCAACGCTTGTGACTTCCTTTTCGAGTGTCTTGATGTCGGGAAAATGCGGTCCGGCAAAAAGCACGGTTGTGGTCGTAATTTTGTGTTTCCACGCGACTTCTCGCAGAAGTCTGACCAGCACCGGGTCTTCCTGTCCGTAAGGCGCGATATACGGCGCGAAATCGCAGAGCAGAAAAATTCCTGTTTCCTGTTTGGCGATAAATTCGAGCGCCGAAATCGGGTCTTCGGTTTCCTGAATCGTTTTCGCTTCTTTGAGCGGAACGCCGTTCGTTTTTTCGTCAATGATTTTGACGATGCCGTTCGTGCGACTCCAGAAATAAAGCGGCTTTTCGCGGTGTTTCTCGCGCGTCACGAGTTCGAGCAGGCATTCTTTGAGCCGTTCTTCTTCGTAAGTGTTGACGGCGAGCAGGGTGTAACGCGCCCGGATGAGCGTGTCGAGTTCTTCCAAGAGTTTCGCTTCGCTTGATTGATTTTCCATAGTGAATAGGAATTTTTGAAAACTGATTTTTTAAAATTCGAGCGCGTCGAGTCTGTCGAGATTCAAAACGCCGATTCGTTTTGAACGTCTCTCAATTACCTCCGCCGTTGCCGCACTTTGCTCGCCGCTTCCTTTTTCAGCGGGCGGCGTGACGTTCGCGTTTGGTTGAGCCGATTTGAAATTAATTATTTTTGCCGTTTCAGTCGGATTGACGGATTGAGTTGCCACGCCGAACTTTTTGAAAGTCGGACTGTTCGAAGCATTCAAGGTGTATTTATACGGCGTTTTTTTGTGGTAAACCTTTTCGTCAATTTTCGCTGAATAACGACTTTGCGCGACGGAGAGCGAAGAGTTTTCGACGAGTGGTTTGACGTTTAGATTTGTACCGTTGCGCCCGTGTTCGCTGATTGCGCTGTAAGTGCCGTTTTGATTGTCAATCAGAAAAATGTTGAAAACTTTGTCCGAATTGATATTTGGGTCGTAGTGGAAAAGAAAGCATTTCTTGATGATAAAGGGCATAGAATTAAGTGTGCGGCTGACGCGCTTTAGAGTTCGAGCGCGTCGAGTTGTGCGGTCTTGAGGAGTTTTCGGGCGCGTTTCGACATGGCGATAATCACCGCATCAACAGCTTCTTTCATTTCCGCCGCCGTGCGGGTTTTCGCGTCGCGGCTGGCGATTTTGTTGAGTTCGGCGAGAACCGTTTCGACTTCCGCGTCCCCGGTAAAATTCATCAGCTTGAACCAGCGATATATTTCGCGCGCCTTTTTTGCCGTGCCGCCGGGAACGAACTTGGAATCGTTCAATTTCTCAGCCATTTCTTTGGCGGCTTCGTAAATCGTGCTGTTTAATTGGTCAAGACCTTCTTTGAGCGGCGAAATGCTCGCTTCCATCTCCTTTTTCACCGCTTCGATTTTGATTTGCCGGATGCGCTCCTTTAATTCCTGCTCGTGCTTTTCGTCGTGGGCGACGGATTTCACTTTTATTGCGGCGATTTCCTTCTGCGCTTCGATTTCGATAGCGATTTCGGTCTGCGCTTTGCCGGCGATTTGCTTATCAAGTTCTAGTTTGGCGACGCGAGTTTGTTCGGCTCGCATTTCCGAACCCAACAAAATGACCTTCGGGCGCATCTCGATTCGCATCCCGTCGCGGATCGCCGCGACGGTCGGAACCATATCCATCGCCCGCTGAACCGTTCTGTTGATAAATTCGTCGCGGTCAAACGGCTCGTCCTTCATCGTCGCCGCCAGACGTTCGGCGGAATCCTTCGCCAGCGCGCGAAAAGTTCCGCGCAGCGTTTCGAGAATTTCAAAATAATTCTCGATTACCGAGGCTTTGGCGCGGGCGAGCGTCTCACACGCGGCGGCGAATTCCTTTTCAAACGCTTCAAAGGCGGTGAACGGAATCCAGCGATATTCGCTGCTGCCCAGCACCGTTTCGCACAGCGCGAAACGAAAGCTGTAACGGTCGAGAGCGTTGTGCGCCCTGGATGCCGCGCGCTGGAGCGGTTTGCGGTAATTGTCTGGAAGCAGTCCGGTGCGCGGCGGGCTTAAGGAAACGGCTTGTTCTTTCGGAAGTTCAATACCCAAAGATTGCCATTCGAGTTGGCGGCTCAACACCGAAAATCCGGTCGCGTCAATATTCAGAAAAATTCCCGCCTGTTCGAGCGCAGTTAAATCGAACGGCATCGTCTCGACTTCCGCCGCCGAGATTCCCAAGTGAGCGGCTGCCGTTTCCTTTTTTTGTTCGAGCTTGCTTAAAATCTCGCTCGCCAAATCGGGAATGTTACTCATTTCGTTTTGTGCCGCGCCGTTTGTCTGATTACCCGGCGCGGCGGTGCGATTGTCGGGAGGCACCGGTGCTGCCGCGCCGAACATTGCCCAAATGTCGTTTGCCAGTTGTTCGCCGTCCAAGGAGGTGTTCATTGATTGATTCATACTTTTTTTAATAAATTACGCATCATCACTTGCCGCTTTTGTTTTTCCTTAAATCCGAATATGCAGGCTGTAATTTCGCGTCTAAGTTTTTACGCCGAATCAGTTTTTCAATAGAAAAAGCCGAATAAAATTTTGCAATTAAAACAGGCTCGGCTGCGT
>JAYVKL010000175.1:0-4597 GCA_043768465.1 Pyrinomonadaceae bacterium | reverse complement strand
TTATCCGGTAATTTTCCAGTAGCGGCGCGGCGCGAGTCAGCGCAGTTTGGATTATTTCATTCGCTTCGCACCACGTTTGACGCAAATTCAGTTCACCGGCTTCGATCCGCGCCAACTGCACCATTCCTTCGATAAACAGATTCAGGCGGTCGGTTTCTTCGTTGATGATTTCGTAAAATTCGTGTCGTCCTTCCGCCTCAAGCTGAAATCTGCCTGCGGCAATTTTTTCGTCGTCGAGCAGCGTCGTCACCGAAGTTTTGATCGAAGTCAGAGGCGTTCGCAAATCGTGCGTCACCGCGTCGAGCAGGGCGGATTTCAACTTTTCGCTGCGCCGCAACGCTTCGGCTTCACTGGCGTTCTCGAACGATGCCTGCAGTTCGTGGTAGAGCCTTTCGGTTTCCCGACGGCTCCGCGTCGCGTCTTCGGCGCGGCGTTTGGCATACGCCGAAAGTTCGCCGATAATGATGGCGGTCACGGTGAACATCGCCCACGCCACCAGATTCTGCGGGTCGGCAATCGTCCACGTTCGCACGGGCGGCAAAAAATAATAATTAAATCCGAGCATCGCCGCGAGCGAAGCGGCGAGCGCGGGATTTCTGCCGATAAAAGTCGCCGCCAGCAGAATCACCAATAAAAACGCGAACGCCACGGTCGTCGAATTAACTTGTTCGTGAAACGGTTCGAGCGTTAAGATTACCGAAACAACGCCGCCGACCGCCGCCGCGTATCGAAGCCAATTCGAGAATGGTTTTTCTTTGCCGTCTCGCTCCATAAACGCCCGCGCTCAACGATTTTACGGCTTTTGCATTTCTCCTAAAACGCGTTTGAGTTCGTCGAGCTTTTGCCCGGCTTCGCCGAGTTTGCCTTCGCTGGTCAACCTTTGATAATCGGCAAAGGTTTGTCCGGCACGTTTTATCAATTCAGCGGTTGACTGCGGAACGCCGGTTGGTTGAGTCGCGTCATTGGTGTCCGGTTTGCTCGCTGCGTCTTTGGAATTCGGCGCTTCGCCCAACAATTGAGCCAGTGCCGTTTCAAAATTCGGGGCGTAAGTCAGTTTTTCCTGCGTCGCTAAAACGACGAGCCGCAATTCCGGCATCGGACTGCGTTCGGCTTGCAGGTAAATCGGCTCGACGAAAAGCAGCCCTGTGCCAATCGGCATTATTATCAAATTGCCGCGTTTGACTTTCGAGCCTTGCTGATTCCATAGCGTGATTTGCCCCGATAACTGCGCGTCCTGGTCAATCCGCGCTTCGATTTGCGAAGGTCCATCAATGACGCGCGACGACGGGAATTTATAGACGAGCAGTTGCCCGTAAGCCGCGCCGTCGCTTCTGCCCGCCATCCACGCGATCATATTGTTGCGATTGGCGGGCGTGAACGGCAGAACCTGCGCGAATTCGGCGTTCGACTGCTCGCCGGGCAGCGGCATCAAAACCTGATACGGGTCGAGCGGCTGCGACGGCGGCGGCGAATTTGTTTTATTCGCGTCGTTGGTAATCGCCGCTTCACGGGCGATGCTCCAGACATCTTCGCGCCCGAAAAACATTTTCGCGCTCTGCGTGTGATAAAGCCCGAAAACGTCGCCCTGCGTTTTGATTAAGGTTTCGGGATAACGAACGTGAGCGCGAAGTCCGGCGGGCATTTCATTTGCATCTTTAAACAGTTCGGGAAAGGCCGCTCGGTATGCCGCGATAATCGGGTCGGCATCGT
Organism: Pyrinomonadaceae bacterium; assembly: GCA_043768465.1. GTDB lineage: Bacteria > Acidobacteriota > Blastocatellia > Pyrinomonadales > Pyrinomonadaceae. The sequence goes on along the minus strand of JAYVKL010000175.1, from coordinate 2,887 downwards.
CGAAAACGTAAAAATTGACCGCGCCGCTGTAGGCATCAATCGAAACTTTCACACTGTTGCGAAGGTAATTGACGCGCTGACCGCTCGCGTCGTAATGGCGCGAATACGGAAAGCGATTGCTCGACGTGTAGGCATCAACCAGCCAGAGCAAACGCCCGTCGTCGTTAACGACGATATACGGGTCGGAGTCGTATTTCAAAAAAGGCGCGACGCGGTTGATGCGCTCCGCAATGTTGCGGTGCAGCAAAACGCGGCTCTCCGCCGTCACGTCGTCGGAAAACGGCAGTTTCGACAAATCGCCGGTTTCCCACGCAATCGCCAAACGGCGCAAACCGGAACCGACGGCAAAACCGCCGCTCCCTTCGTAATTGGTGTAATTGTTGTTTTCACCCTGCGGATAGTCGAATTCGCGCTGTTTCGTGTTGACGTAAACATCCGTGTCGGTGCGCTCGCCGAAGTAAATTTCCGGGCGCGAAACCTTGAGGTCGCCGCTCGCTTCAATCGGCATATTCGACAGGATGAATTTCGGCTTACCCTCGGTCGTAAACTCGTTGACCGCGTTCATCGTCACGCCGTAGCCGTGCGTATAGACGAGCCGTTCGTTGATCCAGTTGCGCGATTGTTCGGGCAGTTTATTAACATCGAATTCGCGGGTCGCAATCATCACCTGCCGCATTTCGCCGCCGATGCGATAGCGGTCAACGTCCACGTCCGGGAAGTCGTAATAGGTGCGAATCTCCTGAATCTGCCGCAGAGTGTCCTGCAAAGCCCGCCAATCCCAGAGCCGGATGTTGGCGAGCGTCGAGCGGTTGGCGGCAAGATTAAAAGCGGCGTTCGAGGTTTCCGCCGCGTATTCGCGCGACTCGACTTTTTCGATGTTGAAACCCGCCCGCGTGCCGCTGATGTTGTGTTCGATATACGGCGTTTCGCGCCCGAGTTCGTTCGGCTTGACGACGAAATTTTGAACGTAGGACGGAATCAAAATCGTGGCGATAACGAAAACCGCAATCGGAACGCCGAGCGCGAGAATTATCAGTCGTCCGCCTTTTTTAGTGAAAGCGTTCCCGAACAGCAGCAGCGCGGCGATTAAAAGTGCCGCTGAAACGGCGGTCAAACCCGGAATTAAATAATTGTCTTCGGTATAAGTGACACCGCTGAAAGATGAATGATCGCTCCACAAATAAGCGTAGCGCGAAAGGTAAACCTGTCCCGCGATAAAAACCAAAAGTGCGCCGAGTGCCGTCGAGACGGCGGAATAAGCGCGGCTGCCGAAGCCGTCAAAACTTTTCGGCGGCTCGTCAATGATCGCCGGCGGCGGAATCGAGGATAACAGCGCGTAAACAATTGCGGCGACGAGCAGAATAACGGCGAGCGAAGTCAGCCACGAAAACAGTTCCTGATAAACGGGCAGCGAAAATAAATAAAAGCCGATGGGATTGCCGAAAATCGGGTCGGCGGTCGTCGTCACCGGCTGGTGCAGAAAAAGCGTCCACGTTTGCCAATCGCCGCTTAGACCGAAGGCGTAACTGAAGCCGAAGACGATTGCCAGAATCCAGCCGAGCGGTCGCAGAATGCGCGACGGATTAACGTCAACCGGCTGTTTGTTGATAATGATCCGGCGCGGCGCGAGTTTGTTCAACCCGAAACAGCGTTCGAGCGCGAAAAAGCCGCCGCGCAAAATCAGAAAAGTCAAAATCCCGAAGACGGCGAACAAAATCCAGCCGAGCGCAAAAACCGCCCAGAAACGCGAAGCGAAGCCGATTGACTCGAACCACAGAGATTCGGTGTAAATGCCGACACCGCTCAACGCGGCGGCGAACGGTAATAACAGCGCGGCGAAGACGATCCACTTTCCTAGTCCGCGCCCGCGTTCCTGTTTCGGTGTCACGTTTATAATTTCGGCATCGAGGTCGGAGTAATTGGAATTATTCATAGTCCTGATTATACGCCTGCCGCCGCGTCGTTTAAAGATGCGGCGGTCAAACAGCCCGCCAAACTTCCGGCGGGGCTTATCGGAACAGTCCCGCTACCGATTCGGGTAGTCGAATGTCAGCACGAACTTCGTTCCGCGCGGCGTATCGAACGTCTCGATTCGCCCGTCGTGCTGATTGACGATTTTATAGACGACCGACAAACCCAGTCCCAAACCTTTGTCTTTGGTGGTAAAAAACGGATCGAAAATTTTCGCTTGCGCCGCTTCGCCGATTCCGCCGCCGGTGTCTTCGGTTTCGATGTGCAGGCTGCCGCCTTTCTGAAAAGTGCGGAAAACGAGGGTGCCGCCTGCCGGCATCGCCTGGAGCGCGTTGATCGCCAGATTAAGCAGAACCTGTTTGATTTGCTCGGCATCGAGGAAGATGGGCGGAAGCTGAGCGGCTAACTCCGTGCCGATTTCCACCGATTGCGCGGCGGCTTGATGAGCGATTAAAAGTTTGACGGCGCAGACCAGTTCGTTCGCGTCAGCCGGTTGTTTGTGCGGTGCTTTGGCGCGGGCGAAATGAAAAAATTCCTGCACCAGTTTGTCAATCCGCTCGACTTCGGTTTTGGCGATCCGGGCGAATTCGCGGCGCGGGCTGTCCGCTGCCAGTTCGTCTTCGAGAATTTCGACCGCGCCTTTGATCGCGCCGAGCGGATTGCGGATTTCGTGAACCACGCCCGACGCGATTTCCGCCAGCGAAGAAAGTCGTTCGGCTTGCAGCAGTTGATTAACGGTTTGGCGCAAGTCCGTATAAGCCGTTTGCAGTTCGTCGTTGATCGCTTCCGCCCGCTCGCTTTCGCGCCGTTTTCGGTCGCCGAGCCAGCCAGTGACCGCCCCGATAATAAAAAACAGGGTGATTTCGGCGTATTGATTCAGAGCATAATCGTAATTCTGATGCTGCCAGTGCAGGGC
>JAYVKL010000174.1:0-17655 GCA_043768465.1 Pyrinomonadaceae bacterium | reverse complement strand
CGACCGGGTGAACACCAATAAAAACCCGGTCGCGCCCGCTTCCGTGTGCTGACAAAACTACACTTATGCCAGCGTTCTGATTAAATGGAAAATCCGTTTCAATTCGTTACAATCCGCGTGTATTCTCGAACTGATTGTCTTTCTCATTGCAGCTTAAAACTCAGGTTAATCTAAAATGAAAAGACGATTGATTCAGCCGGGCAAATCAATCGTCTCCTGAGACCTGAAAGAAAATTACCGGTGAGCGACTACAAAATCTCCGCCGTATCCTGGTCAGCGGTGTCGTGGATGTTTCCCAAATCCAGTAACTGCAATTCGATTTCGCCGCTATCCGATTCGGGCAGCGAATCGCTGGTCAGTTTCACCAAAATCAAAGTGATGTTGTCTTCGCCGCCGTTTTCGTTGGCGACTCTGACGAGTTCGACCGCCGCTATTTGAAGCTGATTGAAATTTTCCAGGATGATGCGCTGCATCTCCGTGCCGCTGACTTTGTTTGATAAACCGTCGCTGCACAGCAAAAGCACGTCTTCGCGTCGCGGCATCAGACGGGAAGCGACGGGGAAAATCTCATTTTGCGCTCCGAGTGCCTGCAAAATGACGTTTTTAAGTTGATGGGTCTCGGCTTCTTCCGGCTTAATCTGTCCGGCATCAATCAATTGCTGCACGAGCGACTGATCTTTGGTTACCTGATAGATTTTTTTATTTCTGACCAGATAGGCGCGGCTGTCGCCGACCTGCACCAGATCAACGGCTTCGGTCGTGATGCCGATGCCGGTGAAAGTCGCGCCCATTCCCTGATACTGCGGGTCGGTGCGCCCCTGCCGGTGAATCAGATAGTTGGAATAGACGGTCGCGTCGTAGAGCTTGGAAATTAAAGAATCGTTGTGGTTTTCCGGCGCGATGGTTTTGTCTAAGTCTTCGTCGAGAAACCTTTGGCTGACGGTTTCGACCGCCATTTTGCTGGCGACTTCACCGGCGAGTGCGCCGCCCATTCCGTCCGAGACGGCGAGAACGATGCCGTCGCCGGTGATCTCGAATTTCTGCGATTCGACGATGAACTCGTCCGGTTCCTGCGAACTCATCCAGGTTTTCGCGTCGGAAATACTCAGCAGGAGGTAATTGTCCTCGTTGCCTTTGCGGACGCGCCCAATGTGCGATGTAGCGTGTGTTTCAACAGTTAACATAATTTAAGAGTGGAGAGTGGAAGAGTGGAGAGTGAAACCAACGGAAAAACTCTCCACTCTTCCACTCTCCACTAACTTAGCGCCTGATCTAAATCCTCTAAAATATCTTCGATGTCTTCGATGCCGACTGAAACGCGCACCAAGCCGTCGGTGATTCCCAGCGATTGGCGTTTTTCAAACGGGACGGAAGCGTGAGTCATCGTCGCCGGATGCGAAATCAAACTTTCAACGCCGCCTAAACTTTCAGCCAATGTGCAGACTTTGACGTTCTCCAACACCTTTTTTGCCGATTCGAGCGAGCCGGTTTCAAACGCGACCATTCCGCCGAAGCCTTTCTGTTGTATTCGCGCCAATTCGTGCTGCGGATGCGACGGCAAGCCGGGATAATAAACCTTTTGCACCTTCGGGTGTTCTTCCAGAAAAGCGGCGACGGCGCGCCCGTTTTTATCGTGGGCTTCCATTCGGACGGCGAGAGTTTTCGTGCCGCGTAAAACCAGAAACGAATCGAACGGCGACAGTATCGCCCCGATGCCATTCTGGACAAACTTGATCCATTCGGCATCTTCTTCGTTATTCAACGCCGCAAATCCGCCGATGCTGTCCGAATGCCCGTTCAGATATTTGGTCGTCGAATGAACGACAATATCCACGCCGAATTCCATCGGACGCTGCAAATACGGCGACATAAAAGTATTGTCGCAGACGACGCGCACGCCGTGCGCGTGTGAAACATCCGAAACCGCCTTCAAATCGGTCACGGTCATAATCGGATTAGTCGGCGTTTCGACGAAAACCATTTTCGTCTGCGGTTTGAACGCCCGCTCGACGTTCGTCACATCAGACGTATCAACATAATCGAATTCGATTCCGTAATTCGATAGTATTTTGCTGAATAAACGATAAGTTCCGCCGTAGGTGTTGTCGCCGACGATGACGTGATCGCCCGCTTTGACGAGCTTTAAAACCGCGTCGGTCGCTGACATTCCCGAAGCAAAGGCGAAACCGAATTTCGCGCCTTCGAGCGCGGCGATATTTTTCTCCAGCGCGGCACGAGTCGGATTTTGCGTCCGCGCATATTCGTAACCTTTATGGCTGCCTAAACCGTCCTGCGCGTATGTCGAAGTTTGATAAATCGGAACCGAAACCGCGCCGGTCGCGCTGTCCGGTTCGTTGCCCGCGTGAATTGCCGTCGTTGAAAATCCCATAACTCAAAGCGTTGATAAATTTAGAAAAATAAGCGGTTTCTTTTGAGGATTTGTCCAATAATAACCTTATTTTTACGAGAATTTATGGTAACTTGGGAAAAAGAAAAAAGCAAACATAAAAAATACGGAAACGCTTGTTTTTAAGATGAATAGCGTTTATCCGGCAATCGTTCGAGATTTAGAAATGAAAGATAAAATTCCATTAAAAGAGGCCGAAGTTCGACTGAAAACATCGAAAAGCCGGACAAAAAAACATTATTCGGCAAATTCCTCTTTCAAATTATTGAAAAATAGATAAAATGGAATTGAAGTTTTTCCCGACACCAATACCAATAAGAGGACACGCCAATGTTACCGAAAGACCCGGATGAAGCACTTGCGCCTTCGGAGCGACGACAGGCAGACCGCAAAAAACTGATTATCAATGTCAATTACGAAGGCGGCGACGGCACCGGCATCGCCAACACGCGCGACATCGGCATCGGCGGTTTATATATGATGACGAACGCCGAACTGGAAATCGGAACGCCGATTTTTTTGCGAATGACTATCGGCGGCGAAGAAATCGGCATTGACGGCGTAGTTACCTACGCCGACCCCGAACAGGGAATGGGCGTTCGTTTTCGAGCGATGTCGCCCGCCAACGAAGAAATCTTAAAACGAGAATTACATTTGGAATAGCCGAGAGTCGAGAGTTTTTTGTATTTACTCTTGACTCTCGACTTTCCACTCTCGACTCAAAACATTATGTTTGACCAATACACGCTCGGCATCGAAGAGGAATTTCAGATTGTTGATCCGATTAACCGCGAGTTAAAATCGCACGTTTCGGAGATTCTCGAAGAGGGCAAACTGATTCTCGGCGAGAAACTCAAACCCGAAATGATTCAGTCAATGATTGAAGTCGGCACGGGAATCTGCCACAACATTCAGGAAGCGCGGGAAGATTTGACCCGTCTGCGCTGCATTATCTCGATGCTCGCCCGCAAAAAAGGGATGGAAATCGTCGCCGCCTCGACGCATCCGTTTTCGCACTGGGGCGACCAAGAAATTTTCGATGACGAAAGATATGCGTTTCTCGTCGAAGAATTGCAGATGGTGGCGCGCTCGCTGCTGATTTTCGGGCTGCACGTTCACGTCGGCATCGCCGACAAAGACCGGCAGATTCACCTAATGAACGCCGCCCGCTATTTTCTGCCGCACGTTCTGGCGATGACCACTTCCAGCCCGTTCTGGCTCGGACACAACACCGGTTTGAAATCGTATCGTTCGGAAGTTTTCAAAAAATTTCCGCGCACCGACATTCCCGATCACTTCGATAATTACCAATCTTACGAGCGATACGTTGACACGCTGGTTAAAATGAACTGTATTGACAACGCCAAAAAGATTTATTGGGACATTCGCCCGCACCCGTTTTTCCCGACGCTCGAATTCCGCATCTGCGACATTCCGACGCGCGTTGACGACACCATCGCCGTCGCCGCTCTGTTTCAGGCGATCATCTGCAAACTCAACCGGATGATGGATAAAAATTGGGGCTTCCGGCTTTATCGCCGGATGTATATTCAGGAAAATAAATGGCGGGCGGTGCGCTGGGGTTTGGACGGAAAACTGCTTGATTTGGGCAAGCAAAAAGAAGTTCCGACCAAAGATTTGATCCGGGAGCTGCTTGATTTCGTGGACGACGTGCTGGACGATTTGGGTTCGCGCCACGAAGTCGAGCATATTCACACGATTCTCGAACGCGGCACGTCCGCCGACGCGCAGTTGAAAACCTATTTTGAAGCGGGCGAAAAATTCGAGCCGGTCGTGGATATGCTGATTAAAAATACGCTCGAAAACGTGCCGGAACATTGTTTTTAATCGTTCACGAAATTCAGTGCGAACGTCATTGAGCGGGTAAAAAATCGCCATTCGGATTTTTCACCCGCTTTTGATTATTAAGCCGCAGTAAAAAATCCGGCGTTCGATGGAAGGTTAACGGGCAGAATGATGTAGAAAGTCGTCCCGTTTTTGCCGTTCGCCGCCTCGATGCGCCCGCCGTGCGCCGTGATAATTCCGTAACAAACCGCCAAACCTAAACCCGTTCCTTTGCCCGCTGATTTCGTCGTAAAAAACGGATCGAAGATTTGCTTGATATTTTTTTCGTCAATGCCGCTGCCGCTGTCGGCGATTTCGATAACGATTTCCTTTCTCGATTCGGAAGTTACAACGCATAAATCGCCGCCGGACGGCATCGCGTCGCGGGCGTTGAGAAATAAGTTTAAGAAAACCTGCTGCAGTTGATCCTGGTCGGCGAAAACTTTCGACGGATTTTCCGCGAACGTCTTTTTCAGATTCAAACGCTGAAAGGATTTGTCGAAATTAGCCAGACGCAGACTCGCATCAATCACTTGATTGATGTCAATTTCGCTTTTGGCGGCGGGGCGAATCCGTGCGAAATCCATCATATCGCGCGTGACCTGCGTGATGCGGCTGATTTGCGTCGAGATCAGTTTGAGCTTTTCGGAAGTATCGGCGGTCAAATCACTCTTCGCCTGCATCATCTGAATCAGAGAGGAAATCGCCGCCAGCGGATTGTTGACCTCGTGCGCTAAACCGGCGGAAAGAGTTCCCATCGCGGCGAGTTTTTCGGTGCGAATCAATTGCTCGTTGAGCTGGCGCAGTTGTTCGATGTCGTCCGCCATCTTGCGGCTCATCTCGTTAAACGAATCGGCGAGCAGACCGATTTCGTCGTTGCTTTTTCGCAAATCAACTTCCGTTCCATAACCGCCGTTCGCCACCTGCACCGCAGCGACGGTCAATTTTTGCAGCGGACGCGAAATCGTTCGCACGATCAACAGCACGAGAACGAGATTCGGGACGAGCGCGGAAATCACGCTGAAAACCAGGTATCTGCGCCACGCCTCGAACGTCATTCCATCCTGAAAAGCCCACCAGACAATCGGGATTTGAAAAATGATAAAACTCAAAATCGCCACCGACGCGATGCTCAGAGCGATTTTGTAGGCAATCGGAAATAAACGAAATTGATCGAGAGCGGTTTGCAGCGAAAACAGTTTGAAGTTGGAAATTGCATAGGCGTAAATCAACACGCCGGGCAGCACGAAAATCGTGCTGAAGGGAAGCAGTTCGTAAATTCCGAAAAACGGCAAAATGATGTTCGCCAGCGTTTTAAAAATTCCCGTGATGCCGACCGCCCAGAGAATCGCCCCGACTTGCTGACCGCGCTGAGTCCCGCGATATTTACGGTATTTGTTGAAAAGAATCGTCGCGCCGAAGCCGAAAACAAAGTAAACGTAAGCGACGAAAACATACGCCAGCGGCGCGAGATCAATAGCGAATTGATTGTTGACCAACCCGACCCGGTGCCACAAAAGCCCGAAGAAAGCGGCGGGAACCAGAACCAGACTCGGCGCAAACAAAACGGCGGTCTGCTTTTTTGGAATGCGCGTATCATTTGGAAAAACCCAGGCAAAAACGACCAGCGCACACTGCATTAAAAGCGCAATAATAAAGCTCGCCGCCGCCCACCAATCCGCCGGCATCGTCTCGATTTGAAAGTTCCAAAATACTAAATCCTTGATCGTCCACAACACCAGAAACGCGATAAAAGCCGCAAAAGTCTGATGAGCGTGGTTGCGCGGATTCGCCACAAAAACGTAAAATCCCAGCGAAACCAGCAGAAACAGCGCAAATAAATGAAGCGAGACGAGCATTTACATTTGTTGTAGCTTTAAAATCGGACAAAAGCAAAATTATAAGTTCCGGCATTCGACCGATAAATCACCAAACAAAAAAAACCGCCGCTCTAATAATTACTGCGGCAGCTTTTCCCTTGAAACCTAATTTTTTACTTGATTCGTTAACATTATTAACCTGCGAACCGGCGTAAAACGCCTGTGCAGGGTTTTAGCCCGGAAGAAGTTCGTGACCGTAACTGCCCGGCGATTTTAAAACTGCTGACTCTTAAGAACGAAAAAATCGGAATCCCGCCAGTCGAAAGCAACTGAAACTGAACGCAATTGTCTTTGATATGATAGGAGTTTACCGGCAGTCCGCCCGCGCTTCACAGGCGGATTTGAGGATTGGTTTATTTCAATTGAAGTTAAACCACAAATTGTTGAACCATCTCGTTTTGTCAAAAAAGTGGTTCAGCGGTCACAGTTTGCAGACAATTATTAAAGGGGGATTTCAAGATTCGAGACGCGCCTACAAGCCGAGAATGAAGGCGCAGATTACCAGGGCAACGCCGAAAGCGAGCGGCAGAAACTGCTTCGTTTCAATGACCTCGCCTTTTTTGAGGAGACGGTGAAAGATGGCGAAGATCGGCAAAGCGACACTGCCGACCGCCGCGCCCAATGACGCGCCGAAAATAGCTCCGATGACGAAAACGATGATGCCGCCCGCGCCGCCCGCCAAAATTCCCCACACGATTCCGATGAACGGCAGAATGAGAAGCATTTTCGTCCAGGATGCTTTTTCGAGATCGCCAACGATTTTGCCGATAAACTTGCCGGAAAAATAACCGACTACCGCCGAGATTAAATTGATAATCGCCATCACGCCGAGAATCCAAAACTCATCGCCCCGAAAATTTCCTTCGCCGATGAAAAACCGCGCAAACATCGCCGCCGGCGGAAAGGTTCCGAGCAGCAGTCCGAAATAGGCGAAAACCTGTTTATCGGTCAGCGGGTTCGACATTGCGGAGACTTCGGCTTTCTCCCGCTCCGACCTAAACATCGCTTTTTCGCGGGCGGTTTCCGCATTGACCGCCAGCAATGTGTCCAATCTCTGTAAAGTCATCTCGTCGTTTCCGCCGCCGTTGATCAACGGGTTGAAATTGTTTCGGCGCGTAGCGGTTTGCGTTCCTGCGGTTTCCATAAATCTTTCTCCGGGTATTCGACGCTTGAAAGTTTTCCGATTTGCAGATTTCCCGCAAATGTTTTTTCGAGACTTTGTTGAGCCTCATCGTCTTTTAGAATTTTAACGATTTCGACCGTTAAATGCTGCAATACTCGCGCATCGGAAATCGAGTCGAATATTTGTTCGACCAATTGCAGAAAATCCCGACGTGCTTCGGTTTGATGTCGAACGAGTTTGTTTCGGTTGCGTCGGTTAAGACAAATCGCGCCGAGTTCGTCGTTTTTGTTTTTCGCCGCGCGGAAAATTTCCCGCGCCGAATCGCGGTTCGCGTCAATTCCAGAGGCGAGCGTCAAACCGACATAACGCTCGATGGTTTCACGAAAATCAAAAACCGAACGGTTCGAGTCGCTATCCAGCAAAATGCCTTCCAGACGTTTTTGAAGCGTGGAAATTTTTCCCGCGCCGACATCTTGAGCGAATTTTGAACTGGAAAAATTGCCATCAAAAAAACCGCGCCGGTTTTGATTTCTCAGCAGCAGGAAAACGGCGAAAGGCAGCCAAAAAAGAAAGACGAGCGAAGTTTTCAGCCGGAATAAAGCGGTTTTGCCGCCGTCGCGGTTTTGCAGAAAATAATAAACCGCGAGCGGTGCGCCGCCGGAAAGATAAATAATAAATAAATCGGTTGAATCCATCTGCGATTGACAAGGGCAATGTTTGTGCCGTTTGACGATTCGATTTCGGCTGGCTGGAAATTGGCTCGAAATGCCTTTCAGCAAAAGCCTCTTAAAAAATACTTGGAACAAAATCGAATCATCGGGCGTTATCTAAACTTAGCAAAGCGCAAAAATAATCCAACAACTTTGCAGAATGCCAAACAAAAATATATCTGAATGAACGGCTGCAAAATGAATTTTTTCCAACGTCTAAATCTGGCATTCGGTTTGCGTGGAGGAAAGACGAGAAAACCGAAAACAATCTTTTTAGTATCGGATTCATACATAAGGAACATTATACAAATGAGCGAAAAAGCAAAAATAAAAATCATCAAAAAAGGCGAGTTGAACGTCACCGCACAGACGACGGAAAAATCCGCCGTCATTGAAAAAAAATCAAAACAGGCGGCGCGTGAAATGGTTTCGACGGTTTCCACTTGGGTCAACGAATTTCAGCAACGCCGCCGCGACGAAACGAAACAGGCAATCGAAAAGTTTTTTACGCCGCAGCCGCAAACCAACGGCGTGTAGTTTTGCCTAAGCAAAAACTCCGAAAGAGTTTTCGAGAACGGCATTTTTCAATGCAGCAAAAGACAGTCATCAACCGGCTGTCTTTTGGTTTTTAAACGTCTTGAGTCGAGATTCCGTCGTGAATTGCCCGTTTTGGACGATCTCAAAGCTAAATGATTGTGATAAACTGCACTGAAAGTTGGGGAGTGGAATAAATATGCGCGAAAAAGTTTGTCTTATTACGGGCGCGAGCAGCGGAATCGGACGCGCCGCCGCTTTGCTGTTCGCGGAAAACGGTGCCAGAGTCGTCGCTCTCGGCCGAAACGAAAAGGAGTTAAATTCTTTGCGCGACGAAGCGCAGTCTTTTGAAGGCACGCTGAAACCCGCGCTCGCCGACGTTCTGGAAGCCACGCAAATCGAAAAAGCCGTTACCGGTGCGATTGAAATGTTCGGTCAGATTGACGTTTTGGTGAATGCGGCGGGCATCATTCTGAACGGTTCAATCGAGACGACTACGCTCGACGATTGGGACAAAATGATGAACATCAACCTGCGCGCCGTCTTCAACGTCACGCAGAAATGTCTGCCGCATCTCGAAAAAACGAAGGGAAATATCGTCAATGTTTCGAGCGTCGCCGGAACCCGCTCGTTTCCGAACGTGCTGGCATACTGCGTTTCAAAAGCGGCGGTTGACCAATTGACGCGCTGCGCCGCGCTCGAACTCGCGCCGAAAGGCATCAGAGTCAACGCCGTCAATCCGGGCGTGGTTGTGACGGGTTTGCACAAGCGTGGCGGAATGGCGGATGAAGATTATCAAAACTTTCTGGAAAACTCGAAAAAAACGCACCCGATTGGGCGCGTCGGCGAATCGCGCGAAGTCGCCGAATTGATTTATTACCTGGCATCGGAAAAGGCGGCGTGGATCACCGGCGCGACTTACGAAATTGACGGCGGACGCGCTCAAACCTGCGCCCGGTAAATTTCAATCGTATGAAGTTTCAACTGCTTCCCAGCACCTTTGACGAAAATGGGACGGCTTCGCGCCGCCAGCATCTGTCGTGTTTCGTCGTGGACGACTGCGTGGCGATTGATGCCGGAAGTTTGGCGATGGCGGCGACCGAAGCACAGAAAAAACAGATTCGGGACATCGTTTTAACTCACGCGCATCTCGATCACGTCGCCGGGCTGCCGCTGTTTATTGACGATTTATTTGCGATTCTAGACGCGCCGGTGTGCGTTCATTGTTCGACCGAGGTGATCGAAACTCTGGAGCGCGATATTTTCAATTGGGAAATTTACCCGCGATTTACCGAACTGAAAAACAAAAACGGCGCGGTGATGCGGTATCAGCCGTTTGAAGCGGGAAAAGAATTTTTCGTCAAACACCTGCGGATAAAATCAATTTCGGTCAATCATAAAGTGCCGTCCGTCGGTTTTATCATCTCCGATGACAAAACGACTTTCGCACTGACCGGCGATACGGCGGAGATGAGCGATTTCTGGCGGGCGGCGAACGCCGAGCCGAATCTTTCCGCGCTTTTAATCGAATGCGCTTTTCCGAACGAACTCGAAGACTTAGCCGAAACTTCGCATCATCTGACACCGCGCAATCTGCAAAAGGAATTGGCAAAATTCGACCGGAAAGAATGCGCCGTTTACGTCGTCAACATCAAACCGACGTATCGTGAAGATGTCGTCAGGCAGATCGAGGAATTGAAAATCGAGAACCTGCGGATTCTCGAAGTCGGGCGGATTTACCGGTGGTAACTGCCGGCGCGAAAATCAAATCGTTTCCGCGCCGGTGTATTTTTCACCGCTTGAAAACAATCGCTTCAAATTCGTTCTCGCGGTGTTCGCCCGCGAAATCGTAAAGCGCGACCCGCCCGTTTCTGAAAACCTCCCGAATCCGAAAAGTTCTTTGCTCACGGTTTTTACCCGGCATCACCTCGGCGCGAAAAATTACCGCCATTTCCGGTCGCGCCCAAACATTCAGTGCGGCATCTTCCTGATTATTTTTGAAGAACTTCATTTTAATTTTCCGCCGCCTCCGGTTTTTTGTGTTTGATTTTTCGCCGCGCCGGATTTGCCTTTTCATCCGGTTTGTCGCCGCCGAATTTCTGACCCGGCGGCGCGGTCGGTTTGCGAATCGAATCGAAAACCGGTCGTTCCGGCTTGTTCTTTTTTCTGACGGACATAATATCTAAAAATTTACCGCGAATCTTCCGCTTTGTCATTAAGAAAAATTTAACATTGACAACGACGGCAGAAAATTTCACTATGGAGATACGTTTTTGCTTGCAATTTACGCAAATTGGCAAAGTCCGATAATAAGATTTGAGGAGCAAAAATTGAACGAGCGAATTAGCCGACTGCCCCAAACCAAAAAAATTACCCGAACCATCACGTCGCGTTCAGACGTGCCGTATCGTCGTCCGTTCTGGCTGCCGGTAGCCGGATATTACTCGCTGGCGGCGGCGGCTTCAACGATCCTCTTTTTTTTTATCTGGGGAATTTTGCGGGAAGGAAATGAAGAAGCTCCGGTTATCGGGGCGGGAATCGGGGCGAGTTTCGTGCTGGGAAGCGCGATTGTCGTGCGCGAGGTTTTCCTCAGAAAGTCCCGTCAACAGTTTCTTTTAGCCGAGAGAAAACTCGATTACACGTTGAGCCGCATTCCGCTTCAAGCGAAACTCAACGGCGAAACGGATAAACTTTCGCTCGAAAAAAACGCGGAAATTATCAAGGAAATCAAAAGAAAATCCGAAGCGGCGCGAATTCTGGGCAATCTTTCAAACGGACACTGGGACGTTCTGGAAACGTGCGGCGAATATCTTGCCGTGGTCGAAAAACAGATGGAAACCGTGCGGCTCGGTTCGCCGCGTCTGGCAGGTTTGCGGCGCGGGCGCGAAATCGTCGGCGAACTGCATCATTTTCATCTGCTGACCTGGGCGGAGATCGAAGCCCGCGCGTGGTCGCAAAAAGCCCGCAACTATGCCGCGCTGTCGGAAAAATTGCAGGCGGCGCAGGAAGCCCTGAACATTCTGGACTGCGCTTTGCAGTTTTATCCGAGCGAGCCGCGCCTGACTGAATCGGAATCGGCGATAAAAAACTTCATCGCCTCGATAAAAGTTTCTCATTGGATTGAGCAAGCCGAACGCGCGGCATTTAAAGGCAGCTACAAACGCGCCGTCAGCCTCTATCGAGATGCGCTGTTTTTTCTCGCCCGCGAGAACGTAAACGCCGCTGAACGGGAATCGGCTGCCGAAAAAATAAACGCGGAAATCGAAAAACTGCGCGGTCTCGCGGCAAACGGGAAAAAAGAATTTAGACTTAAAAAGGGGAAAAATAAAAGGGGAAATGAGTACTCAGAGATGTCCAAGATGTAACAGCGACCGCGTGCGGCGCGGCTATCGTCCAACACCTTTACTATTGAAATTTATTTTTCGATACAATTTGCTGTGCGACAATTGTAACTGGGAGTTTAAAGGTTTTGCGATTCCGGGAACGGTTTCGACCAAACCGACGAAAAAACGGAAAAAGGAGCAATCGGCGGAGGATGATAAAGCCAGAGCGTTGAAAATAAATTGACGCGGCTCAAACCAAATCGTTTGAACGCGCCCGTGCCGAACGGAACACGAAGGCGCAACCCGAACTTCAAAAAGTTTTGAATAATGAAAGACAGTAATCTATATCTCTCCGCCTCTATTTTTTTTTGCATATTTTTTCTGCCTGGTTTGTTTTCGGCTCAAACTCCGACTCCCGAAATCGTCTCTGATTCCGTTCAGGAAACCGAAGTCAATTTGATTCATCGGGGCGATTTGATAGATGTTGACGTGATCGGCAGCATCGAATACGATTGGCGCGGGAAACTCAACCCGGAAGGTTTTTTGGACGGCATCGAGTTTGTCGAAAATCCGATTTACGGACTTTGCCAAACTGAAGAAGCGGTTGCCGGGGCGGTCGGCAAAGCCTACGGCAAAATTCTGCGCGACCCGCAAATCGTCGTTAAAATTCTCGACCGCTCGAATCGCCCGCTGTCTCTGCTTTACGGTGCCGTCAAAAATCCGCAGAGGCTGCAAATAAAGCGTCCGGTTCTGCTCAATGAATTGATAATTCTGGCAGGCGGTTTGACCGATAGAGCGAGCGGCGAGATCGAAATTTTTCGCCCGCTGAGTCTGAGCTGCCGGCAGCAAATCGAAAAAACAGCCGATTCAGCCGGTTCGGGAGAGAACCGCGAAAGATTCGTGCCTGCCAGCCGGGACAACGGTTCAAACTATATCAACGTCAAAATTGTTGATTTATTAAAAGGGAAAAAAGAAGCCAATCCGCAGATTTTGAGCGGCGATGTGATAACGGTTCAGGAAGCCGAATCTATCTATCTGATCGGCGGCGTGGTTAATCCCGGACAGATTTCTTCGAGAACGCAAACGACGCTTTCACGCGCCGTTGCCAGCGCGGGCGGCGTAATTAAAGGCGGCGATGCCAAAAAAATCACGATTTTCCGGCGCACGGCGGGCGAAAGCATAATCATTGAAGCCGATTTGGAAAAAATCAAAAGCGGTCTAGCCGACGATGTAATCCTCAAGGCGTTCGATATTGTCGAAGTCGCTCAACGCGGCGGCAAAAAACGAAAATTTCCGCCGGTTCTCAGAGCCGCCGAAGTCGGGAACAAAAATGCGTCGAATTTTCCTTTGCGAATCATTGACTGAAAAAATTTCCTTGAATAAAGCTCGTTTTGATTGTCTGAAACTGAAAAATTTGGTATCAATTAGAATTCGGATTGACATTCCTGAACGGATTCTTATAAAAAATTATGGCAGCAACACAGAATAGATTCAGCCGGCGAGCCATCGCGCTTTTTTGGCTGCTGATGGTCGGTATCGTAATCGGAGTTTTGATCTACTCAGAGCGAATCGCCCTTTTATACGTTTTGGCGACGCTTTCGCTGGTCGCGCTGCTTTTGACGGTCGCTTTCGCGGATTTGGAAAGAGTCGGGACCGAAGACCTCGAAGGTTTTGGCGGATAGTTTGGAAATGACCTTTTTTGATGTCGAAACTGGCAAAAATTTTATCGGTTTGGCTGTTGATGATCAGTTCGTTCGGGCAGGCGGCGGCGTATGCGACGCAGTTCACGGACGAATCTCAAACACTTCGTCTGCGCTGGAAAACCAATTCGATTTCGATTGCGCTTTCGACATCTTTGACCAGATCGAATCCTTATATCAAACCCGAAACGGATGTTGCCGGCGCGATTGAGCGAAGTTTGGCGACCTGGGAGAAAGCCGCCGACATCAAATTTCAGGTTTCCTGGACGGACAAGCAAACCATTAGTCCGGCGGGAAAATCCGGCGACGGTACGAGTCTTTTGACCGTTGCGCCAACGCCCGAAAATCTGCTGCTGTTCGGCAGCGACGCGCAGGAAGTTTCCGCCCGCACGCGAATTTTTTTCAACCGCAAAGGAAATATCACGGAAGCCGACATCGTGCTTAATCCTTACGAACAATTTTCCACCGATGGTTCAATCGGCACATTCGATCTTGAAGCCACGCTGACTCACGAAATCGGGCATCTGCTCGGTCTTGAGCATACTTCCGTAACCGGCGCGACTATGCACGCGCAGACGGGCAGGAACGGCGTTTATAATCTGCCCGGTTTCAGTGCGCGGACACTAGCCGAAGACGACATTGCCGGTCTCCGCGCGCTCTACGGCGCAAATAACGCCGACGGTAACTGTTGCGGCACCATCAATGGAAAACTGACGATGCCGAACGGGAAATCGGCAAAGGAATTTCAAGTTTGGGCGGAAGAATCAGACAGCGGGCGCGTTGCCGCCGGAGTTTTGACGAACCCGGAAGGCGTTTTTCAAATCGAAGGTCTCGCGGTCGGACGCTACAAGATTTATACACAATCCGGCGTGAAGGTTTTGAGCAGGTCTTCTTCAGCCGAAAAACTCGGTGAAGTCGAAGTTTTTAAGGGGAAAACTCAAAACTTAGTCAGAAGATTAAGCGGCGGCAAAAAGAGTTTCGACTTGCAGTATGTCGGTTTTAACGGGCAAATTTCGGAATTAGCCGTCCCGATTAACGGCGGCAAATCTTATATCATCTACGTCGGCGGGCAAAATTTGAATGCCGATAAATTGACGGTCGGTTGCGACTCTCCTTATCTGAAAGTTTCGCCGAAAAGTTTGATGAACCACAACTACGGAGATGATATTTCGGTGGTTAGTTTTGAAGTAAAAGTGTCCGCCGATATTCCTTTGGGTGAATACAGTTTTTTTCTGCAAACGGTCAACGGGGAATCGCAGTCGGCGGTCGGCAGCCTGACGGTCGAACAGTTCGTCAATCCCTGGAATAGTTACTTTTTAGGGGCGAATGAGTGACCGTCGAAAAAAACATACGGCAGTTGCAATTTGGTTTTCAATGTGCATAATTGAAGTTGTTCACCTCCCCGGTGAACAAACTGGTCACGAGGGGTGAGGACTTGTGACCTAGGGGCGACGGTGTGGGAGACGTCGCCCTTTTAACCTTTTCCAAGTCCAATTTCCATAAAACTGCTTAATCTATCAGATAACTCACCCGGCACTCGGCGAAATTTTCGGCACGATTGGTGAGTTGTTCGATGAGGACGACACCGCACACGAACACGCCGGATTCGGCGGCGATCTGAGGTCGCGTCCGGGCGTTTACAGCGGTTAGATTCGCTTCGTTAATTTATTATGAGCGTGTTTGGAAAGTCATTCGGGCGGCGAGATGACGGCTTAATTTTACCTTCGGCATTCGACATCTTTAATTTTCATCCGGTAAAAATTTAGAATATTGAATGTAAACTTGCCGGGCTTTTTTGAATTTCCAAACACGTTCTCAGGCAAAAGCAAAAAATCACTTATTCATTTAAAGATTCTCGACTTTTGCCTTTTTAGTTGTTGATGATGCGCGGCGCAGTTTTGCGGATCATCCGTTAATTATTGTGATCGCCGTTTTTCGGCAGCGGATTCATTTCCAGAAAGCAGGAGCGGCAATAGACGGGGCGACCTTGCGAAGGATAAAAGGGAACGGTCGTATAACCGTTGCAGCGGGCGCAGTAAACGGCGACTTCGATTTTTTGTTTGATTCCTGTTTCGTGCGCGGCGAGAATTACGTTGAGGCGTTCGTTTTTGGCTTTTTTGCAGTCCTTACAGCGTTTCGGCGGGTTCTGCAAACCTTTGTCGCGAAAAAATACCTGTTCGCCGACCGTCCAGACAAAAGCGTCTCCGCAATCAATGCAGGAGATTTGAGTGTCTTCCAATCTCGGTTCGTCCGCAAAGGTCGTTTGGTTAAATTCTTTGAGATTGTCAGACACGATCCTTTACTTCCTTTTGTTTTGTAAGTTTTAAAAACAGTGCCGCCTTTAAACCTTTCAAACGAAACACTGAATAAGTTTTCAAAACTCCGGTCAAGATAAAGTTAAAAAGTTTTTTTGTTCAGGGAGATGCGCTTTCCAGCAAAAATTGCTTTGACCAGTATTTTGAAATTATAACTATCGGTTGGCAGTGTCAAGTTTTACAAGTGTTTTGTTATAATTCCAAAGTTATGAAAATCTTGATCATCGGTTCGGGCGGGCGCGAACACGCTCTGTGCCGCGCTTTTAAACGAAGCGCGCGCGTGTCCGAAATCTTCTGCGCCGACGGCAACGCCGGAATCGCGCAAATCGCGCAATGCGTCGGCATCAATCCGCACGAGATAAACACACTCGCCGATTTCGCCGCTGCCAACGAGATTGACTTGACTTTTGTCGGCGGTGAAATCTCGCTGGCACTGGGAATTGTTGACGAATTTGAAAAGCGGAATTTGAAGATAATCGGCGTGAGCAGGAATGCAGCGCGACTTGAAGCCAGTAAATCTTTCGCCAAAGATTTTATGGTGCGCCGCGACATTCCGACTGCCGAATATCAAACCGCCGATTCGCCGCAAGCCGCCGTCGAAATTTTGCGAAGCGGAAAATTCGGTGATGAAAACTCGCCGGTCGTCGTTAAAGCCGACGGTTTAGCGGCGGGCAAAGGTGTCGTCGTCGCCGTCAATCGTCGGCAAGCCGAACTTGCCGTCAAGAATTTAGAAAGCTTGGTAGGCAAAGAAGCGGGCGAAAAAATCGTTCTCGAAGAATATCTGTTCGGCAGGGAAATCTCGCTTTTGATGTTTGCCGACGGCGAAAACTTCGCGTTGATGCCGCCCGTTCGAGACCACAAACGGATTCACGAAAATGACGACGGCGCAAACACCGGCGGAATGGGAACCGTTACCGGCGCGAATCTTTTGAGCGAAGCGGAAACCGCGAAAATTATCGAAGAAATCATCAAACCGACCTTGGAAGGCTGCCGCGCCGAAGGTTTTCCGTTGCGCGGAATTTTGTTTTTAGGTTTGATGCTGACGAAAACGGGCGTGAAGGTTTTGGAGTATAACGTGCGTTTCGGCGACCCGGAAACGCAGGCGATTCTGGTGAGACTCGAAACCGATTTAGTCGAAATCTGCGAAGCGATGCTTAATCAAACGCTTGACGAGGTAAACATCAAATGGAAAAAGGGAAGTTCGGCGTGCGTTGTTCTGGCTGCCGAAAATTATCCGAATAAACCCGAAATCGGCGATATTGTTACGGGTTTGAACGCTAATTTTGGAGACGTGGAAATTTTTCACGCGGGAACGGCAAAAGACGCTGACGGAAATTTTATCACCGCCGGCGGCAGAGTTTTGGGTGTGACGGCGGGCGGAGAAGATTTGGACGAAGCGTTGGAAAAAGCGTATCGCGCCGTCAGCAAAATCAGTTGGAAAGGATTGCAGTTTCGCCGCGATATTGGAAAAACAAATCAGCCGACGACGAAAAGCGGCAACCTGTCCGACTAAAATTTGAACATTTAATAGTAGAAGGCGACAATGATTGAACCATCGTCGCCTTCCATCATTTTATTAGCCGGCGTGACTTGCTCTTTGGCAAGCGGGTTGTCGGCGTTCCGGGTTATTTTCCGTTTTTGCGTAACATCCGTCGTTAAATCCAATCACCAGCGGACGGGTCTGAGGTCGGGTCCGACAACGTGAATTCCGTTGATAACCTCAGGCTTTTCGGCGCGGCTCGCGTCGTCAACCCGATACTGATGCGCCGAATACCAAACTACCACATCCTGATTAACTAAAGATTCACCGTTGATCCA
>JAYVKL010000173.1:0-18265 GCA_043768465.1 Pyrinomonadaceae bacterium | reverse complement strand
CTGACTCTAGGAAGTTTGCTTTTGCTCGGCACGGCGGCATTGGTGTTGTCGCCGTTTCGGATGAAACGATTATTCGCCTTTTTAAACCCGTGGGAACATTCGGCGGACGGCAGTTATCAGGTGGTGCAGGGACTTTACGCCATCGGTTCGGGCGGGATTTTCGGCGAGGGGTTTGCTAAAGGTCAGCAGAAACTTTTCTATCTGCCGTATCCGTATTCCGATTTCATCTTCGCGGTCGTCGGCGAAGAATTGGGTTTGTTCGGAACGCTCGCCGTCGTCGTCGCTTTCGGGTTGTTGCTATGGCGCGGAACTCGTGCCGCGCTGCTCGCGCCGGACAGATTCGGGATGCTTTTGGGCATCGGAATTATCACCGGAATCGTCGTGCAGGCGTTGTTTAATATCTCGGTCGTGATTTCGATTCTGCCCGCGAAAGGAATTCCGCTGCCGTTCATTTCCTACGGCGGTTCTTCGATAATTATTACGTTGTGCGCGGTCGGCGTTTTGTTGAACCTGTCGCAACACGCGGGAACAAGTTCAACGGGAAAATTTGAAGCGGAAACGCCCGTTAGAAGGAAGAAGAATCGAACGGGTTTGAAGTAAAGGATGTCTGAAAAACTTTTTCTAAAACATTTAGGATTTTCAACTGCTGATGCAGAGAAAGTAGAAATCTTTTTTTCTTCTGGTTCAATCCTAAGATTGAAATTTTTGGATTGGCAAGAGCAAAAAATTCAGGTTGAGTTTTCAGATGTTATTGCCTTTAGTTGGAATCAAGAAGAACTTAATCACAAACGAATGAGTGATGACTGTGTTTATGAGGTTATAAATTCAAGTTCTCTCTTGAAGTATAAGGAAATACCAGAAGATTTTGAAAAATATAAACACTATAAGTTCTGTTTCAACGCTTGCGGAATTTTAGATGTAATTTTTGATGAAATGAAAGTCATAAAAATTGGCGAGTAATTTTGCTATATGAAAGTTTTAATCGCGGCGGGCGGCACGGGCGGACATATTTATCCGGGAATCGCCGTCGCCAAAGAGATTTTGAAGCGTGATGCCGATTCGGAAATACTATTTGTCGGAACGAGTCGCGGGCTGGAAAATAAAATCGTTCCCGAAAACGGCTTTCGGCTTTCTTTGATAAACAGCGCGGGTTTGAAAAACGTCGGCTTGATCGGGAAATTGAAAGGTTTATTTATTCTGCCGCAAAGTTTTTTGGAAGCGCGGGCGATTATCAAAAGTTTCAAGCCGAATGTCGTGATTGGCGCGGGCGGCTATGTTTCGGGTCCGGTGCTTTTGACGGCGAGCCTGATGCGAATTCCGACGCTCGTGATGGATTCCAACGCGTTGCCGGGATTTACGAATCGGAGGCTCGCGCCGTTCGTGACTAAAGCCGCGCTGACGTTTGAAGAAGCTTTGCCGTATTTCGGCAAAAAAGGAGTCGTGACGGGAAATCCGGTGCGGAAAGAGTTTTTTGAAATCACGGCGAAACAGCGCAATGAGAAAGATCTGAAAATAAACCTGTTGATTTTCGGCGGCTCGCAGGGTGCGCGAACGATCAATAACGCGATGGTCGAAGCGTTGAAAGATTTATCGCACGATAAATTAAATATCACGCACCAAACGGGCGAAGGCGACTTTGAAAATATAAAAGAATTATACAATCGCGCTGGTTGGGGCGATGCCGCGGCAGTGAAACCGTATATTTTAAATATGGTCGAAGAGTTTGCGAAGTGCGATTTGATAATCTGTCGGGCGGGCGCGACGAGCTGCGCGGAAATCGCCGCCGCCGGACGCGCCGCTTTGCTGATTCCATTGCCGACCGCCGCCGACGATCATCAACGAAAAAACGCCGAAGCGTTGGAACGGGCAGGCGCGGCGAAAATGATTTTACAGAAGGATTTGAGCGGCGAAAACTTGGCAAGCGAAATTTTAGATTTGATAAACTCGCCCGCCAAAATTACGGCGATGGAAAACGCCGCCAAAAAATTGGCAAAAGCGGACGCGGCGGAAGTGACGGCTGATTTGATAGAAAGTCTAGTGCTTGATAATTGAAGTTTCTGAATGAGCGTTCTTCGTTCAGAGTTCATGCTTGAGCGTGTTCCCGCCGCGCTTCGCTGGCGGGCTGCAAACTGAAGTTTGGACTCTGAACGAAGACGGAAATTTAATTATTGAAGTTGAAGAATATGTTTCGGCACGTTAAGAAAATCCATTTCATCGGCATCGGCGGCATCGGGATGAGCGGCATCGCGGAGGTTTTGTGCAATCTCGAATTCGCGGTTTCCGGCTCGGATCTGAAAAAGTCGAAAACGACCAATCGGCTCGAAAAACTCGGCGCGAAAATCTGTGAAGGACACGCGGCGGAAAACGTCGGCGACGCGCAGGTCGTCGTTTATTCGTCGGCGGTCAAAGACGATAACGCGGAAATTGTTTACGCCAGAGAAAAGAAAATTCCCGTGATTCCGCGCGCCGAAATGCTCGCCGAATTGATGACTTTGAAGCCGTATTCGGTCGGCATTTCCGGCTCGCACGGCAAAACGACGACGACTTCGATGGTGGCGACGATCCTCGGACACGCGGGCGTTGATCCGACGACGATTGTCGGCGGCGTGGTTGATACTTTAGGCTCGAATGCGCGTTTGGGGACGAGCGATTGGTTCGTCATCGAAGCGGACGAAAGCGACCGCTCGTTTTTGATGCTTTCGCCGACGATTTGCGTCGTCACCAACATTGACCGCGAGCATATGGAATCCTATAAAGGAATGGAAGATGTCACGCAGTGTTTCACCGATTTCGTCAACAAAGTTCCGTTCTACGGCGCGTGTGTTTTGTGTCTCGACGACCCGAACGTGCAGTCAATTATTCCGGCGATCAAACGCCGCCGCGTAACCTACGGTTTTACCGCGCAGGCGGATGTTTCGGCGCATAACATCGTCGCCAACGATTCGTTCGGCTCGACTTTTACCGTTCTGCGCGGCGCGGAAGTTTTGGGCGAAATAAATTTGCCCGTTCCCGGACGGCACAATGTTTATAACGCTTTGGCGGCAACGACGGTCGCGCTCGAACTCGACGTTTCATTCGAGAAAATCGCGGAAGCGTTTGCCAAATTCAAAAACGCCAACCGCCGCTTTCAGTTCAAAGGCGAAGTCAACGGCATCTCAATTATTGACGATTACGGTCATCATCCGACGGAGATTACAGCGACTCTGGCGGCGGCAAAAGACGGTTCGGGCGGACGGCGGACGGTCGTCGTTTTTCAGCCGCACCGCTACACGCGGACGAACGAGTTGATGGAAGATTTCGCCCGCTGTTTCAATAACGCCGACGTGCTTTATTTATTGGATATTTACGCGGCGAGCGAGCCGCCGATAGAAAATGTGACGGCGGAAATTCTGGCGGGGAAAATCAGCGATTTCGGACACAAAAACGTCAATTACATCGGCGACATCGAGACCGCCGCCGCCAAAGTCGTCGAGAATTTGCAGCCGGGCGATTTGGTAATTACTCTGGGCGCGGGAAGTATTACGGGACTGTCGGATGAGATTTTGGACAAATTAAAACAGGGGTGAATTTCAGGTTTCTGGCTCTGGGTTCCGGGTTCCAGGTTCCAGGTTTGAATTTTCAATCTGAAACCTAGAACCTGAAACCTGAAACCTGAAACCAGAAATTAAAAATATGGCACCACGAAAAAGACCGGTAATGATTGGAAAAACGAACGCGGCGGCGAAGCGACCGCGCCGGCGAACCGCCGTCAGGCGCAGTCAAAACGCCGGAAGGTTGGCGAATTTTGTACTTCCTTTGTTTTTTATCGTCGGCATTTTGTCTTGTCTCGGTTTTTTGTCCGTAATGGGCTACCGGACGGCGACGGCTTCGACGTTTTTTGATGTCAAAACGATTGACGTGCGCGGTGTTTTACGCGCTTCAAAGGACGACATCGAGCGCATCGTTCGTCTGCAAACCCAAAAATCCGGCGCGTGGAACGCGGATTTAGCCGGTATAAAAACCGATGTCGAAAAACTGATGTTCGTCAAATCGGCGGTCGTCTCGCGGGTTCTGCCCGACGGTCTGCGGGTCAGCGTCAACGAGCGTGTGCCGCGCGTCGTGGTGCGAATGAAGTCGGGCGATGTCTGGACGGACGAAGATTCGACGATGCTCGGTTCGGTCGCCGAAAACGAAACGCGCCCGCCGTTCGTGCTGCGCGGCTGGGACGAATCGAAGGGCGAGAAATCCATCAAAGAAAATCAGGAGCGCGTAAAAATTTATTTGAAAATGCTGAACGAATGGAAAGATTATGACCTTGCCAGTCGCGTCAGTTCGGTTAATCTGGCGGATTTGCAGGACCCGCAGGCGATTGTCCAGGATTCGGGCGAATTCGTCACGGTTTCTCTGGGCAAGGAAAATTTCGGCAAACGTCTGCAAAAGGCTCTGGAAGTCATAGCGAATAAAGGAAATCAAATTGAATCCATAATTTCCAACGGGCAAAATGTCGTATTGAAATATCGGAACAGTTGACAGTTATCGGGTATCAGTCATCAATTTTGCCATTTTGATAACCGCTAACTGCTAACTGCTAACTGCTAACTGTTTATGGTGAATCGTGAAATACATTCGGTTGGTTTGGACATCGGCACGAGCCGCGTTCGGTGCTTGATCGGCGAACCGTCGGAGAACGGGAAAATGAATATCGTCGGCATCGGGCAAGCCGAATCGCGCGGTTTGCGGCGCGGCATCGTCACGACGACGGACGCGGTGGTCGAATCAATTCGCAAAGCCGTCGAAGAAGCCGAGCGCGTCAGCGGTTTGGAGATTGATTCGGCGACGATTAATCTTTCGGGCGAACATCTGCGCGGTGAAAATAAAAGCGGAGTCGTCGCCGTCGCGGGCGCAGGACGCGAGATTTCAAACGAAGATGTCGAACGCGCCGTCGAATCGGCGAGCGCGATGCAGTTGCCCGCCGGTTGGGAAATCGTTGACCGTTTGCCGCAGGAATTTATCATTGACGGGCAGGACGGAATCGTCGAGCCGGTTGGAATGCGCGGCGCACGATTAGAGAGCAGAATTCACGTTGTTTCAAGTCCGAGTGCCGGGAAACAGAACATCGTCAAAGCGATTCACCGCGCCGGTCTGGAAGTTGAAAATATGATGCTGGAGCCGCTCGCGGCGGCGCAGGCGGCTTTGTCCGACGACGACCGCGAATACGGCTGTGCGCTCGTCAATATCGGCGCGGAAGTAACCAGCCTGATGATTTTCGGACGCGGCGCGGTGCAGCATCTGGCGGTTTTTCCGTTCGGCGGGCTGCATCTGACCAAAGATATTGCACACGGATTGCGTGTCTCGATTCCCGAAGCGACCAATATCAAACATTCGTATGGCTGTGTGGCAGGTTTTTTGATGAGCGAAGAAGAACGGCAGAGCGTGATCGAAATTACGCCGGTTGGCAGACAGGAAAAGCGACAACTTTCAAAAGAGATTTTATGCGACATAATGCAGCCGCGAGCGGTAGAGCTGCTTCAGCACATCGCGCACGAGGTTTTCAGTAATCGCGGACAGATTTCGAGCGGGGTCGTTTTGACCGGCGGCGGGGCTTTGAGTCGCGGAATGGTCGAAATCGCCGAACAGGTTTTCGATGCCCCGACGCGGCTCGGTTTTTTGGAGGGAAAACACTTCGGCGGACTGCTCGACGAAGTGCAGAGTCCCGAATGGGCGGTCGCGGGCGGATTGGCTTTGGCTTCCCTCAGAACGCAGATTCGAGGGCATTCGGCGGGCGGAAAATCGCCGACGCGGAAAGTAGCGGAGTGGTTTGAGAATTTTCGAGAAAAATTTAGATAAATGTAACGTCTGCGCTGGATTTTCCACCGCAAATCGTTGTATGCTGAATTCCCAACGGCACAATATCTTGTTGAAATCGGAAATCTCTCGAAAATACAATAGACGACGAGTTTCAGGCGTTTAAAAATCTTGAAAAGCATTCATAATTTAAATTTATAAGATACGGACGGGTCTTCCATAATGAAAAATAACAACCTGCAAATGTTTTTAGACGAGCCGCCGATTACGGGCGCAAAAATAATCGTTATCGGGGTCGGCGGCGGCGGCGGGAACGCGGTTAATCGAATGATTGACGCAGGCATCAAAGGTGTCGAATTCATCGTCGTCAACACCGATTTGCAAGCCTTGAACGATTCAAAAGCTCCGGTCAAAATTCAGCTTGGAAGCGGACTCACGCGCGGGTTGGGCGCGGGCGCGAACCCCGACATTGGGCGCAACGCCGCCATCGAAGACACCGATAAAATTATAGACGTTCTACAGGGCGCGGATATGGTTTTCGTGACCACCGGCTTGGGCGGCGGCACGGGAACGGGAGCCGCGCCGGTGATCGCCGCGCTCGCCATCGAATTGGGAGCTTTGACCGTCGCCGTCGTCACCAAGCCGTTCACCGTCGAAGGCAAAAAACGAATGCGCCAAGCCGAAGAAGGGCTGGCGGAATTGCGCGGCTGCGTAGATACGATTATCACGATTCCGAACTCGAAACTGAAAGAAGTCGAAGAAAAAATTTCGATTATGGAAGCGTTCCGCCGCGCCGACGAAATTCTTCTCCAAGCCGTGCAGGGAATTTCCGATTTAATTACGGTTTCCGGTGTTATCAATCTCGACTTTGCCGATGTCAAATCGGTGATGCAGGGAATGGGCGTGGCGTTGATGGGCATCGGACACGGTTCGGGCGACGGCGCGGCGATCAAAGCGATGAAGATGGCGATTGACTCGAAACTGCTTGAAGAAAATTCGATCAAAGGCGCGAAAGGTGCTCTTATCAATATCACCGGGTCTCTGGAAAATATGCCGCTCGACGAAATCGAAGAAGCGATTTCGCTGATTCACCAGGAAGCGCACGAAGATGCCAACATTATCTTCGGCACGGTTTTGGATGAAAGTATGAAGGACGCGGTGAAAATTACCGTGATCGCCACCGGCTTCGATAACCAATCGCAGATGACGATGCCCACGACGACCGCGCCGGAAGTTCCCGCAACGCACAACAACAGCAGTCTCGGAAATTACAATTCGTCGGCTTTTAATGCGGCGGATGCCAATAAGGAAGATATAAATGTTCCCACGTTTATTCGCCGTCAGGCAGATTAAAGAGTCGAGAGTCGAGAGTCGAGAGCAAAAGAGTTTCAATTCTCGACTCTCGACTCTCGACTAATTAAAAATGGGAGACCAATAAAACAATATGCCGAATTTTCAACGCCCGCCGGAGACCGCCGAATCGCGCAAAAAAACACCGCCGCCGGTCGAAACCAACGCTGAGACTTTTTATTACAAAAAACAGATTGACTCGCATACTCTGATGGTCGTCGTGCTGTCGGACGGCGAGGAACTGACCGGAACAATCGAGTGGTATGACCTTGACGCGCTGAAAATCAACCGCGCCGACGCGCCGAACATTCTGCTGCTCAAACACAATATAAAATATATGTATAAAGCCGAAGATAAAGAATAGAAAGGCAATAAAGTAAAAGGCAAAAGGTAGAAGTTCGGAACTCCGCGTTCAGGCTTTTGCCTTTTTGTTTTCGACTAATCGGCGGCGGTAAAATAAAATAATTTGGTGATCGGGAAATCTGAAACGGAAAAAAGTCAAACGGCGACCTTGCCGCGCATCGGCATTACGATGGGCGATGCCGCCGGAATCGGCGCGGAAATCACGCTCAAGGCTCTCGCCGACGAAAGCCTCAAACAAATCTGCGTTCCCGTTATCATCGGCGACGCGGCTTTTCTGCAAAAGACCGCCGCCGCACTAAATCTGAAATTCGATTTTGTTCCCGACGCGCCGGATTCTCCGGCTGATTCGCATCAAATCGCCGTTCACGATTTAGCTAATCTTCCGAAAGAAGTTGCCGTCGGCGAAGATTCGCCAATCGCCGGACGTGCCGCCGCCGAATATATCGAAACTGCTGTTAACCTTTGGCGCGAGCAGAAAATTGATGCGATAGCGACCGCGCCGATCAGCAAGAAAGCGATTCAAATGGGCGGCTATAATTACCCTGGACATACGGAATTCCTCGCCGAATTGACCGGCACGAAGGAATTTGCAATGAGCTTTTTCGCCGGAAACCTGCGCGTCGTGCTGCTTTCGACGCACGTTGCGCTGCGCGCGGCAATTGAGTTGGTCAAAAAGGAAAAACTGGTCGAGCTGATCAGATTTTCGCACCGGGAAGTTTCCAAATTATTGAAAAGAAACGCCCGAATCGCCGTCGCCGGACTTAACCCGCACGCTTCGGAAGGCGGACTGTTCGGGACCGAAGAGCAGAGCGAAATCGTTCCGGCGATAGAAGAATGCCGCGAAAAATACGGCATCGAAGTTCTCGGCGCATACTCGCCCGACACGATTTTTTTGCGCGGTTTCAAAGGCGAGTTCGATGCGGTGATTTCCTGTTATCACGATCAGGCGACGATTGCGGTGAAATGCCTGTCGTTCGGCGCGTCGGTCAATGTCACGCTCGGCTTGCCGCTTGTTAGAACCTCGGTTGACCACGGCACGGCGTTCGACATCGCGGGGAAAAATATCGCTGACGCTTCGAGTATGCGGGCGGCGATAAAATTAGCGGCAAAACTTTCGGCGGGTTCGTAAAATAACCGGAAAATTTGCTACTATATTAGTAAGCTATCGCCGAACGACAGGAATTCCGTATTAGTAGAAGTTGAATTCCGCTGATGTTTTTGCCGGTTGTTCTTAATAATTGCAGAAAGTCGCAAGCGAAATAAACGCAATTGATGTTTATCGAGCGCAATGAAATTAACTAAAAGCAGTGCGATATAAAAGAAGAGAGTTTTTATAATGAATGAAGAACAAAGCGGCGCACAAGCACAGGTTTTAGTTGCCGACGACGATCCGGCGATTTTGCGCCTGGTCAAAGCGATTGTCGAAAAAGAGGGTTTTACGGTTCTGGCGGCACGCGACGGCAAGGAAGCCTATAAATTTTTGCAGTCGAATGAACCGTTGGCGGCGGCGATTTTCGATGTCGTGATGCCGTATATTCAAGGCACGGAACTGGTTCGTTATATGCAGTCGGAACGGCGTTTGATGAAAATTCCGGTGATTATAATGACGGCGGAACAGAATCCGCGCTTGTCGTCGGAGAGTTTTACGGCGGGCGCGGTTGCCTTTCTGCCGAAGCCTTTTACGACTTCACAAATGCAGACGATGTTGCGAATGTTTGTCCAGAAAAACCAGGAAAACGGCAAATAGAAAAGAAACGATTTTCGGGTTCGAGTTCCAGAATATCTTAGCTGTCGGACGGCGATCATAAAATAGACAAAGAATAAACATCCGGGCAGGTATTTCTCGAAGCAGGTTTGTCCAACGAGATTTGCAGCGATCCGGTATTGACGAAGGCAAACGATTTCCCGCGAAAAATCGGCGTTCGACAAGGAGAAAATTCCACCTGTGGCAAAGCACAAATTACTTTTGGCGGACGATTCGGTAACGATTCAAAAAGTCGTTAACCTGACGTTTGCCGACGAAGGCATCGAAGTTACGGCGGTCGGCGACGGCGACGCGGCGATGCAGAAGTTCGTCGAATCCGTGCCGGATTTGGTGATGGTTGATGTCAATATGCCGGGCGTTGACGGTTATCGGATTTGCGAAATGATCAAGCAGGACGAGGAAACAAAGCATATTCCCGTTATTTTGCTGGTCGGATCATTCGAGCCGTTCGATGAAGCGGAAGCGCGGCGCGTCGGCGCGGACGATTTTTTAACCAAGCCTTTTCAATCAATTCGCCAACTCGTCAATAAAGTTTCCGACTTGCTGAACGGCAAAACAAGCGATACTTTTAGCGACGAAGCGATTGCCGTCAACAGTTTCGACGATATTTTGGAGATGATTCCGCCGATCAAAGAGACGACGAAAGTCGAAGATTTCGGCGACGCGGCGATGGACGACGAGATGATTCAGACGAGTCAAATCGGCAGTCTGCCGGTCAACGAGGCGCAAAAATTTGAATCACCCGCGCCGGATTCGCCAACGTCTGCCGACGAATATTCAAGTTCTGAAGCGGAAGCGGCTGACGAAGACTTTATCGAAACTTCGGCGGAAGAAACTTCAACGGGAGAAATTACCCCGAAAAACGAATTTTCGCCCGTCGAAAATCCCGCTGAAATCGCCGCCGATGCGGTTGATGACGACGAACCTTTGCCGCGCCACGAAAATATCTACGAGTTTGCCAGCGAACAGGAATCGGCGGACGGAAAAGATTCGGTGCAGCCAGACGAAACGAGCCGGATCGAAACGGAGCGACCTTTGACGGAAGAATCTGAAACGGTCGAAGCCGGGCAGGAATATGCGCCGGAAAACGAAACTGCGGAAGCCATCGGCGAGCAAATGAAGCCGCCTCATAACGACGAAAGCGACCCGTCGGCGACGTTTGAAACGGTGCCGGGATTTGAACTCGACGATTTTGATTTGCTCGAACTGCCGCAGTCGAAAAAGTTTAAGGGCGAAAGACCGCTAATCTCCGCCGCCAAATCGAGCGTTGCCGGCGGACAGCCGTCGTCGGGGAATTTGTCGCTCGAAGAAATCGAAGCCATCGCCGATAAAGTCGTTGAAAAACTTTCGGACAAAGTAATCAAAAAAATCGTCCGCGAAGTTTTTTCGCAGATGACGAAAAAGAAGTAAACGGTAAACGAGAGAGAAAAAAGGGAAATCAGCCGCGAACAAACACGAAAGGACACGAACAAAATCTAAAAGTTTTCGTGTTCTTTCGTGTTTGTTCGCGGCGGAAAAATTATGGAAATCGCCAAAGCCTACAATCCGAAAGAAGCCGAAGAAACGCATTATCAAACGTGGGAGGCAAACGGCTGTTTTGCGCCGGAAATAAACGAAAACCCGAACGCTGAGAAATATTCAATCGTCATTCCGCCGCCGAATGTCACGGGTTCGCTTCATATCGGACACGCGCTTCAGCATACTTTAATGGACGTTTTGACGCGCCGCAAACGGATGCAGGGATTTCGGACTTTGTGGCTGCCGGGAACCGATCACGCTTCGATTTCGGTGCAGCGAAAAATCGTCGAACAACTGCGCCGCGATGAAAATAAATCGCCGCAGGATGTCGGGCGCGAGGAATTTCTGAAACGCGCCTGGGCTTGGAAGGAAAAATACGGCGACACGATCACCGAACAGATGCGGCGCGAAGGCGCGTCGGTTGATTGGTCGCGCCAGCGGTTTACGATGGACGAAAGTTTGTCGAAAGCCGTGCGTTTCGTTTTCGTGACTTTATACGACGAAGGCTGGATTTATCGCGGCAAGCGCATCGTCAACTGGTGTCCGAAAGATAAAACCGTGATTTCCGATTTGGAAGTCAAAGAGGAAACGCGCAAAGACGGAAAATTGGTTTATCTGCGTTATCCGGTGAAAGATTCGGACGCGACCATTACGGTGGCGACGACGCGCCCGGAAACGATGCTCGGCGACACGGCGGTCGCGGTTAATGCGGATGACGAACGCTACAAAGAATTTATCGGCAAAACGATTACACTGCCGCTGACGAACCGCGAGATTCCGATTATCGCCGACGAATATGTTGATGCGGCGTTCGGCACGGGCGCGGTCAAAATCACGCCCGCTCACGACGCGAACGATTACGAAGTCGGCTTGCGGCACAATCTCGAACAACTCGTCATAATGAACGACGACGCGACGATGAACGCGGCAGCAGGCGCGGAATTTGAAGGTTTGGACAGATTTAAAGCGCGTGAAAAAGTTATCGAAAAATTTGAAGAATTGGGTTTGCTCGAAAAAATCGAAGATTACGATATTTCGCTTCCCGTTTGCGAACGCTGTAAAAATATCATCGAGCCTTTGTTGTCGGAACAGTGGTTTTGCAAAATGGACGAGATGCGCGATTCGGCTTTGGAGTTGATGAAAAGCGAAGGTGCGCCGCATTTTTACCCGCAGGTTCCGAACGAAAAAGTTTACACCAATTGGCTGGAGAATTTGAAGGATTGGACGATTTCGCGGCAGCTTTGGTGGGGACATCAGATTCCGGCGTGGTATGACGCAGATGGCAAAACATTCGTCGCCAAAAGTTTTGAAGAAGCGTCGGAGAAAGCCGGAACAGCCGAATTGACTCAAGACGCGGACGTTCTCGACACTTGGTTTTCGTCGGCTTTGTGGGCGTTTTCGACGCTTGGCTGGACGGGCGAAGATGCTACGGGTGAAGATAGCGAACAACCAGAAACCAGAAACCAGAAACCAGAAACCAAAGATTTAGAGACATTTCTGCCGACCGACGTTCTGGTGACGGGACGCGATATTATTTTTCTCTGGGTTTCACGGATGGTGATGCTGACGAAAAAATTCACGGGCGAAAAACCGTTTGCGGATGTCGTTATCACCGGAACGGTTTTGGGCAAAGACGGTAAACCGATGTCGAAATCGCGCGGCAACGGCGTTGATCCGTTGGAGATGTTCGACAAATTCGGCGTGGACGCGACGCGCATTTATCTCGCCAGCGTCGCCACCGGCGCGGACATCAAATGGAACGACTCGCAAATCGAAACTTATCGCAATTTCGCCAATAAAATTTGGAACGCGACCAGGTTTTGTCTGCTTAATTCCGAAGGCGCGAAGGTTGATTCGTCGTCGCTGACGTTGGACGAGAACGCTTCGATTGCCGATAGATGGATCGTTTCGCGCCTTAATAAAACGGCTTTGGAGTTAAATAAATCGCTTGATAAATACAGTTTTCACGAAGCCGTGCGCCTGCTTTATCAATTTTTCTGGAACGATTTCTGCGATTGGTATATCGAACTGGTCAAAGACGAAATGACGGCGGAAGAAAGTTCGGCGAAGCGCGACGAAATGCGCACGAGAATCGTCACGATTTTAGAATCGGCACTCCGAATGCTGCACCCGTTTATGCCGTATCTGACCGAAGAATTGTGGGGTAAACTGCCGAACGTCTCGAACGAACTGCACAACGCGGCGTATCGAAGCGCGAAACAAACGATTATGCTCGCCGACTTCCCGCGCGGCGAAACGGCTTTGATTGACGAACGCAGCGAGACGGAAATGCAAGCCGTGATTGATTTAATTTCCAAAGTTCGCAACATCCGCGCCGAAATGAATATCAAATCGGGCGACAAACCGGCGATTCACGTTGCGGCGAACGCCGTGACCAACGAGATTTTTGCATCGAACGAAGCGCAGATTCTTAAACTCGCCCGCGCCGAAAAATTGGTTTTGAGCGAAGTTTTGGACGTGCCGCGAGCGTCGGCAAAAGCCGTTATCGCCAACGCCGAAATCGCCGTGCCGCTCGAAGGTTTGATTGATTTTGAAAAGGAAATCACCCGGCTCGAAAATCAGGTTAATAAACTCGAAACCGAGCAGCAAAGATTGAACGGACAACTCTCAAACGCGAGTTTTATCGAACGCGCTCCGACGGAAAAAGTTGAAGAAATTCGAACGCGAGTGGCGGAAATTGAAATTCAGGCGAATACTTTGAAGCAAAATTTGGAGGCTTTGATTTAGCTGATGATTACTCTTTCTTCGCTTTTTCGCGCTCTTTTTTCGGCGGCGGCGCACTTCTTGAACCCCAATAATAGTATTTCGCCGTCAAGCCGAGCGCGAGCGTCCCGGCGAGCGTCAAGAGCAGAACTAAAGTTATCAGCCAGAACAAATTAGACATAATAAATTTTCGAGCGAGACTTTTTGATATTATAATCTCACAAAAACCATAAATTGAAACGAATTATGAACTTTTTGGAAAACAGCGAAATTTTAGGCGACATCGGCGAGTATCTGCGCGAAGACATCGGGCGCGGCGACATCACGACGCAATCAATCGTTTCGCCGGACGCGCGCGGTGCAGGCAAGTTTTTGGCAAAAGAAAATCTCGTGATTTGCGGCTTGGAAGTCGCCGAAGCCGTTTTCGCGCATCTCGACCCGGAAACCGGAGAAATTGAAACCAACTATAACGACGGCGACGCGGTTGAAGCGGGAACGGTTTTCGCCACTTTAAAAGGTTACGCCGACGTTTTGCTGACCGGCGAGCGCGTTGCGTTGAATTTGATTCAGCGAATGTCGGGCGTGGCGACGCTGACGCGGCAATACGTCAAGGCAATCGAAGGCACGAACGCGGTGATTATTGACACGCGCAAAACTACACCGGGTTTGCGGATGCTGGAAAAATACGCCGTTACCGTCGGCGGCGGGAAAAATCACCGCTACGGTTTGGACGACGGCGTTTTAATTAAAGACAACCATATCGCGCTGGCGGGCGGCATCACCAAAGCGATTGTCGCGGCGAAACGAAAAATCGGTCATCTGCATAAAATCGAAGTCGAAATCTCGAACTGGGCGCAACTTAGAGAAGCCATCGAAGCCGGCGCGGACATCGTGATGCTCGACAATCAAACGCCCGACGAAGCCGCGAAATTGGTCGAGATGGCGCGTTCGCTCAATCCGAACGTGCTGCTCGAAGCGTCCGGTGGAATGGATTTAGACCGAGTGCGCCTGTTCGCCGAAGCCGGAGTTGATTTGATTTCGGTCGGTCGGCTGACGCATTCGGCGAAAGCGGTG
The DNA here is from genome assembly GCA_043768465.1 of Pyrinomonadaceae bacterium. GTDB lineage: Bacteria > Acidobacteriota > Blastocatellia > Pyrinomonadales > Pyrinomonadaceae. The sequence continues at coordinate 3,687 of JAYVKL010000173.1, read as the reverse complement.
GACATCTCGTTCAAGATTCACGCCGTCTGACATTTAAGGCAAAAGTAAAAAGGCAAAAGACGGGAAATATCTTGACTTGAAGTATTTTGTGATGCCTGAAAATTTTTGCTTATCTGCTTGGAATTCAATGATTGTCGTTATAATCGAATAAAGTTACAAGGAGCGATTGAGAATATGAGAAACGGAATTTTGTTATTCATCGGTTTGATTTTCGTTTCGGCGAATGCGGCGGCGGCGCAGAACCGCGTTGTAACGAACGAAGATTTGGAAAAATATCGTCAAAAACGGGTCGCGGCGGAAAAGGATTTGCGCGAAAATTACGAGCGGCTCGGCTTTCCGTCGCCCACCGAAATGCAAAAGCAAATCGAGCAGAACAAAGCCGAACGCAGCGCGTTGTCGGCGCGTCTGGAACTCGAAAACTTGCAGCGCGAACAGTTGAATTTGGAGCGACAACGCGCTGAATCCGAAACACGCAGCCGGAATCTGCAATATCAAACGAACAATAATCGGCGTGACGACGATAATTATTCAAACTTCGGATTGAACGGTTACGACGGAATTTCAAATTACGGCTATCAAAATTATCGTCTGAATCGCGGTTATCGAAACGGTTACGGCAGCGGTTATCGCGGAAATTATAATAATCAGCCGCGCATCGAATATCGCAACAATCTGCCCGTCGTCGTTCAACCGCCGCCGCCGCCGATTTTTGCGCCGCGTCAAACGAACGGCGGACGGCGAAATTAGAAAGCCGATAATTTTGAATTTAGAGGAAACGCGGATTATGATTGTAGAATAATCCGCGTTTTATTTTTGTGAACAAAAAACATCGTTAGACATTAAATGAATTATAAAAATTTTGAAGCGACGGTTAATTTTGACGAGGGTGCCGAAATTTTTCACGGTGAAGTCGTCAACACGCGCGATGTCATAACTTTTCAGGGAAGTTCCGTAAAAGAATTGAAGAAAGCATTTGAGGATTCGGTCGAAGATTATCTGGAATTTTGCCGCGAGCGCGGCGAAACGCCGAATCAGCCTTTTTCCGGTGAACTCGTCGTGCGGATTTCGCCGGAACTGCACCGGCATCTGAACCGAAAAGCAAAACACAGCGGAAAAAGTTTAAATTCACTCGTCGAAGAAAGTCTGGCTTCGATTTAGACGATTAAAATTCTATGAAAAACGGTTGGGAAGCGATTATCGGGATGGAGATTCACGCGCAGTTGGCGACGGAGACGAAGATTTTCTGCGGCTGCGCGGCGAATTTCGGGGACGAGCCGAACGCCAATACTTGTCCTGTTTGTCTGGGTTTGCCGGGTGCGCTGCCGGTTTTGAACGGAGCGGTCGTTAATTTGGGCGCGAAAGCGGCGTTGGCGTTGGGTTTGAATATCAACGAGACTTCGATATTTTCCCGAAAAAATTATTTTTATCCCGATCTGCCGAAAGGCTATCAGATTTCGCAGTATGACCAGCCGTTTTCGTCTGACGGAACGCTGACGATTATGACGGCGGAGCGTGACGAAACAGGACGCGCCGAAGAGTTTAAGCCGATGACGATTCGCATCGAGCGAATGCACCTCGAAGAAGACGCGGGCAAAAACGTCCACGAAGGTTTGCCGGAAACCGACAGGTTTTCTTACGTTGATTTGAATCGCGCCGGAACGCCGCTCGGCGAAATCGTCACCGCGCCGGATTTTCGTTCGAGCTGGCAGGCGTATGATTACGTTAATCACGTGCGCCGCGTTCTGCAATGGGTCGGAGCCTCGAATGCCGATATGGAAAAGGGAAATCTGCGTTGCGAAGCGAATGTCTCCGTCAGGAAAATCGGGGAAGGAAAGTTTAGAACGAAAGTCGAATTGAAGAATTTGAACTCGGTCAGATTTATGCAGAAGGCGATTGAATATGAAATCGAACGCCAGATCGAAGCCCACGAAACGGGCGAAACGGTCAATCAGGAAACCAGACTTTGGGACGAGAAAAACAATCGAACGCGGATAATGCGAAGCAAAGAAGACGCGCACGATTACCGCTATTTTCCCGAACCGGATTTGCAGCCGCTCGTAGTTTCGCCGGAGTTTATCGCGCAAATTAAAGTTGAAATGCCGGAATTGCCGGACGCGATGCGCGACAGATTGATGGAAAGTTACGAACTTTCCTACAACGACGCTTCGCAACTGGTTTCCGATAAAGATTTAGCGGCGTTTTACGAAAAGGCAGCGAAGGCTTCGGGCAATCCGCGCGTGGCGGCGAATTTTATTTTGTCGGAATTGACACGGGAACTGAACAACGCCGGAAAGACGGCAAACGATTCGCCCGTCTCGGCGGACAATTTCGCGGAACTTATCAAAACTTTGGACGCGGGAAAAATCAACAATAACCAGGCGAAGGAAGTTTTAACCGAAATGTTTGCGAATGGAAAATCGGCGGCGGAAGTGATCGCGGAAAAAGGTTTCGAGCAGATTTCCGACGGGTCGGCAATCGAGAAAATCGTTGACGAAATAATCGAAAAGAATGAGAATCAGGTAGCGGCTTATCGCGGCGGCAACGAAAAATTGTTCGGCTTTTTCGTCGGGCAAACGATGAAGGCTTCGGGCGGCAAGGCGAATCCGAAAGTAGTTAATGAAATCTTGAAGGTGAAATTGAGCGTGTAGCCCGTTTTTGATCTGTGTATATTTGGATCAAGTGCTGCCGTTTTTGAGCCACACCAAATTTTTTGTCCGGGTTTTAAGGCGCAAGTCGCCGGAATTTCCATATTTGAGTGAAAAGAAGTCAATCAATCAGCGATATTGCTGTGAATTAAAATTATGAAGAACCGATTTATTATCTTATTAATTTTTTGTATTCTTACGACTACTGCTTCAGCCCAAACAGCCGGCGAAACTCACAGCATTTATGTAAGTGCGACGGGCAGGCAGCGGTCACCGCAGGAAATCACGGCAATGAGACGGTTTTATGAAAGTCAGAAGCAGACCGCACAGTTTGCGAATTTGAAAAATAACTCCAATATCCTTTCTACAGGTTCAAACATTTCCGTCACAGATATTTTATATACAAAAAAACAACTTCAATTGATTGATAAATTGAGCCAGCCGAATGAGTTGGAAAACGCCCGCTACAAGAAATTTCTTGAACAATCTAAAACGGGCTTCACAACTCTTTTAGGCGAGAGCGATTGTGCCAAAAAGTCTGACAATGGTAACCCGCCGAAATCTGAAAACAGTTGTTCAGGTCACATTCTGCCGGGCAAGGGCGCGTATTTTTCTTTTCGTCTAAAGAATTATATTCACACTGGCTGGGCTGATTTAGGTTTTGCCCAAAACTGGTTTTTCAGTGTCGCATATCTGACCCAAAGCCTTTTTGTTGAACTCGGCGACGTGCCGGTTGAGAATCTGACCCTTCAAAGCAAAGGGATAAAAACTTTAACTGATTTTGTGCCGGCAAACAACCCCGAAAGCGCAGATCAACAACGAGCCGAACTTGAGACAGGCGTAGAAAAAGAAGGATTGTTTTATTTTAACGCGGTGAAAGCTACTCTGAACCAAACATACGCCTTGCGGAGCGTTGCTTACCGAGGCAAAGTTGTAACTGTTTTAAATTTTGACAAAAACAAAATGAAAATAGATCTGCTCAACGGCGACGAGAGAAAAGACGTATTAGTTGTCTTTCGTGTGGTTGACCAAGACGAAAAAG
>JAYVKL010000172.1:0-8325 GCA_043768465.1 Pyrinomonadaceae bacterium | reverse complement strand
CTGCCTAATCAACCTGAATCTTGAATAGAAATAAAGTCGGAATCAAACCGGGGATGAAGGCTGATTAAGCGGATTTTCGCCGATTTTTTCGGCGGAGCAATTAAATATAGAAGTTACGCAGTTAAAAGGTAAAACAGGCTGTTAGCCTGTTCCAACCAACCAGACGAGAGGCTATTCTCAGAGCGGCGCAGAAACAGGCTAACAGCCTGTTTTACCTTTGTTTTCGACGGATTTTCATTATCAACTGCGTAACTCCTAAAATATATTCATTAAATCCGCACTGATCCGTTAAATCCGCGTTGATTCTCAATCTAATTTTATTTCTCGTTTCAACTCAAGACTCTGGTCTAATTATTATCTTCACACGCCGCCAGTTCGTTTATAATTTTTGTTAATCTGTAAAGACGAGGTATATTATTTCTGTTTGGTAAAGATCGAATCTTAAAGCCGCTCCCGGCGAAAAAACCGATTCAAGAAAAGTTTATGGAACATTTTGACGCGCCCGCCACCGGCGAAAACACGATTGTCCCGCAGATTATCGCCGGTAATCTGCGGATCGAAGAAGAACTCGGACGCGGCGGAATGGGAACGGTTTATCGCGCCACGCATCTCGGTTTAGACCGCGTGGTCGCCGTCAAAATTCTCAATCAGGAGGTCGCGGCGAACGAGAATATCTCGCAAAGATTCGCCCGCGAAGCCAAATTGATGGCGAAGCTGCGGCATCCGCGAGCCGCGATGATCTACGATTCGGGAACGCTGCCCGACGGTCGTCTGTTTATCGTGATGCAGTTCGTCGAAGGTGTCACACTCGCCGATGTCTTGAAAAAAACGGGTCGAATGCCGTATCGTCAGGCGGTCGAAATCGCCGTCAGCATCTGCGATGTCCTGAGCGAAGCGCACTCGCTCGGCATTATTCACCGCGATTTGAAACCCGCGAATATAATGCTCGACGGGCGCGATGTTTTCGTTCTCGATTTCGGCATCGCCAAACTTTTGAACAGCGACAGCGCGGAAACCTTGAAACTTTCGATGACCGGCAGCGGCGCGTTAATCGGCACGCCGCATTATATGTCGCCCGAACAATGTCTCGGCGAACCGGTCGAAGCCCGCAGCGATTTATACAGTCTCGGCGCGTTATTATACGAAACTCTGTCCGGTCGCCCGCCGTTCGACGACGAAGTTTTTTCCGCCATCATCATCAAACACGCGATGGTCGAACCGCCGCCGCTCGATGATTTGAACGGCGAAATTCCGCCCGCTCTTATCAGCGTCGTCAATCAATTGCTGGCGAAAAAACCGGCTGATCGTCCGGCGAACGCCGAAGCGACGAAAACTTTATTATTGGAAAGTATCGCTTTAACGGCAAATCAAACAAATAATTTAACCGCGCCGATAGGTAGTCAAACGAATAAACTCGCGGCTCCGGCAGATAATCAAATAAGTCACCGCGCCGCGCCGACAAATAATCAAACAAACGATTTCACCGCGCCGAGCGGAAATTACGCGACGCAAACCGAGGCAGTGGTCGAACCTGCTCGACAGTCCGCCGTCACGCCGCCGACGAATCAATTTGCCGCGCCGCTGACGCTTTACGACGCGGTAAATAATCCGCCGCCGTCCGCCGGAAATCGCAAATATCTTTATGCGGGCGGCGCGTTATTAGCGTTGATTGCCGCTGCCGCCATCGGTTTTGTGCGAATGCAGTCGCCGCCGTCAGCAAACAACGTCGCCGCGTCGAATCCGGTCAAATCGTCGTCGGCGAACGCTTCAGCCGCCAATTATCCGATGAATATGGAGACGATGAATCACGGCGGAATGGTGATGGGCGACGATTATGCGGCGGCGAAAACCGATGACAAACAAAACGCGCCGTCCGCGCCGCTGTTGTCGAGCGAAGAAGCCGATAAAGTCATCCTGCGGATCACGCAAACCACCGAACACCGCTCGGACGGAATGCAGATTATCAAAACGCCGAAGGATTCCGCGCTCGTCTGCATACACAATATGATCGAGATGGGCAAAACCCATATGTTCGCCGTCGAACGCCCGAACACGGGCAGCCAGTGGGAAATCACGGCGCGAGTGTCGCTGGACAATGAAAATTTTCACGGCTCGAACTGGACTTTCGAGCCGCAGGACGTTGACAACGACGGCTTTGAAGACGTGATTTTCAACAGTGTTAATACGGAAAACAACGCCCGCAAAGTTTTAATTTACGTCCCGCGCACCCGCCAGAATTATTGGATAATCGCAGCCAAAGACGCGGCTGGCAAAATTACAAATTCGACGCTTTCGCCGAACGCTCAAACCAACAACGCGGCGGCGATTCGCAAAGCTCTCGAACAAGCCGTGCAGTCCAATTAACAAACATCAAATCAACCTCTGAAATATAGTTTCGCCGCAAAAGTTCGGCGAGAGTTTTCCGGTCACTGAAACATCTCCCGCCAAATTTATGAAAAGCCGAGCGTCAAACAACTTGCTGTTTGAATTTTATAAAAATTTATCCGTTTGAAACTCGGGCAAACTCAAACATTGCCGAAAATCATCGGCGGACCCTGCGCGTTGATCTGCATAAAAATCATTCGCACGTCGGGCGGCACGACCAAATTAGTCGCCAGCGTTTTAAAAACAATCGTGTCGAGCTTTCGCAGAACATTGTTCAGAAGCCGCACCGTATAACTGGTGTGCGAGATGGAAGTCGTGAAATTGTCCGCGTTGTTCTCGTTGCCCGCCTGGTTGACGATGCCGTCAGCCGTCACCGGATTGCCGCGATTTCGCATATCGAGTTGAAATTTGAGAATCCAGTTGCGGGTAATCGGACCGCATTTGCCGTCAACCGTCATCGCGCCTTTCGGTTTCAGACCTTTGAAGGTTTCCGTCGTATAAACTCTGGATAAAAAAAACTGGACGACCTTTGCGTCCTCCAAATTATTGCTGCAGCCCGCGCCGACCGCCGCCGAGACGTTGTAAAAAGTCGGATTGCCCGCCGCGTTTTCGCTGTCTTGGTCAATGAATGCCATATTTGTCTTATTCTCCTTAAATTTTAATGAACCGCAGTTCACGATGGAATAATACAATTACGCCGACCGAGTTTCGCCACTTGCACGAGTAGCAAAAATCAACGATTTTCGAGCAAATTAGAACTGCTTGTTATTTCCGGCAAATAACTACGCAGATAGGTAGTGCTGAGTAACGGAAGTTTTGATAATTAAATGCGCGGGCGCGTTCTGACCTCTCGAACGCCTTGTAAAAACCGCCGACCGGCGCGCCTAAAATCTTTTTAGCGAACTGATCGTTGATAACCGCCGAATAACTCCCGCCCTCAGCCGTCGGCATTTTTGTCATATTTTACGCGGCACCTTTAGAATACACGCACATAATTCATCTAGTCATAGCGCGGAGCCGTGTGCTTCTGTTAATTTATTGCCTAAGACAGAAATGTTCCGCAGCTTCTGTGATAATGTTCTGATTTAACGAGTAACCGGCACAAATAATGAAAATCCCAGATACGCAGACGACGCGCCCTTTATCAACCGAAGAGTTACGAAAACTGAATGCCTATTGGCGAGCGGCAAATTATTTATCCATCGGGCAAATTTATTTGCTCGCCAATCCTTTGCTGCGCGAACCGCTTAAGATCGAACACGTCAAACCGCGTCTGCTCGGACATTGGGGAACGACACCCGGACTGAATTTTATTTACGCGCATCTGAATCGCGTGATTAAACGCGACGATTTGAACGTGATTTACATTTGCGGTCCCGGACACGGCGGACCGGGAATCGTCGCCAATACTTACCTCGAAGGAACGTATAGCGAAGTTTACCCGAACATTTCGCCGGACGCGGCGGGAATGCGGAAATTGTTCAAACAGTTTTCGTTTCCCGGCGGCATTCCGAGCCACGTTGCGCCGGAAACGCCCGGTTCGATTCACGAAGGCGGCGAACTCGGTTACGCGCTGGTTCACGCTTACGGCGCGGTGTTCGATAATCCAGACTTGATCGCCGCCTGCGTCATCGGCGACGGCGAAGCGGAAACCGGCGCACTCGCGGCAAGCTGGCACTCAAATAAATTTCTCGATCCGGCGCGAGACGGAATGGTTTTGCCGATTCTGCATCTGAACGGCTACAAAATCGCCAACCCGACCGTGCTGGCGCGGATCAGCCGCGATGAATTGACGAAACTTCTCATCGGCTACGGTCATAAGCCTTACTTTGTCGAAGGCGACGACCCGCTGGCGATGCATCAATTGATGGCGGCAACGCTCGACGCGGTTATTTCCGACATCCGGGCGATTCAAAAAGAGGCGCGGGAAAACGGTTTTACGAAACGTCCGGCATATCCGATGATTGTGCTGCGCTCGCCGAAAGGCTGGACGGGACCGAAAATCGTTGACGGTTTGCCGGCGGAAAATTCGTTTCGCTCGCACCAGGTTCCGCTCGATAAATTAGCGACCAATCCCGAACATCTGCGGCAGCTCGAAGAATGGCTGCGCTCGTATCAGCCGGAGGAACTTTTTGACGAAAACGGAAACCTGATGGCGGAGTTGGCTGATTTAGCTCCAAAAGGAACGCGCCGGATGAGTGCCAATCCGCACGCCAACGGCGGCTTGCTGCTCGTAGATTTGAAAATGCCGAACTTCTGCGATTACGCGGTTGAAGTTTTGAAACCCGGAACAGTCGAAGCCGAAGCGACGCGCATAATGGGACAATTTTTGCGCGACGTGATGAAGCTCAACGGCGACAATCGCAACTTTCGCGTGATGTCGCCCGACGAAAATAATTCAAACCGTCTGAACGCGATTCTCGATGTCACGAACCGCGTTTTTACCGGCGCGATTCTGCCGACCGACGATCATCTCTCGGTTGACGGGCGCGTGATGGAAGTTCTGAGCGAACATCTCTGTCAGGGCTGGCTCGAAGGTTATTTATTGACCGGGCGACACGGATTTTTTTCCTGTTACGAAGCGTTTATTCACATTATTGATTCGATGTTCAATCAGCACGCGAAATGGCTCAAAACAACCCGGCGGATTGCGTGGCGGCGACCGATTGCGTCGCTCAATTATCTGCTGTCGTCGCACGTCTGGCGGCAGGATCACAACGGATTTTCGCATCAAGATCCCGGATTTATTGACCACGTGATGAACAAAAAAGCCGAAGTCGTGCGCGTTTATCTGCCGCCCGACGCGAACACGCTTTTGTCCGTCACCGACCATTGTCTCCGCAGCCGCAATTACGTCAACGTCATCGTCGCCGGAAAACAGCCCGCGCTGCAATTTCTCGATATGGACGCGGCGGTCAGACACTGCACGGCGGGAGTCGGGATTTGGGATTGGGCGAGCAATGACGCGGGGCTGGAGCCGGATGTCGTGATGGCTTGCGCCGGCGATGTTCCGACGCTCGAAACGCTCGCGGCGGTTGATATTTTGCGCCGAAAGTTTCCCGACTTGAAAATCCGGTTGGTCAACGTCGTTGATTTGATGACGCTGCAATCGGAAAGCGAGCATCCGCACGGATTGTCCGACCAGGATTTCGACTCGCTGTTCACCGCCGATAAGCCGGTTATCTTCGCGTATCACGGTTACCCGTGGCTGATTCACCGCCTGACTTACAAGCGGACGAATCACGCCAACTTTCACGTTCGCGGCTACAAGGAAGAAGGCACGACGACCACGCCGTTCGATATGGTGGTTCTCAACGATTTGGATAGATTTCATCTGGTGACGGACGTTATCGAGCGCGTTCCGAAACTCGCCGATACGGGAGCGCACGCCAAACAGGAAATGCGCGATAAACTGCTCGAACACAAGCAATACATCGGCGAAATCGGCGACGATCTGCCGGAGATTAAAAATTGGAAATGGAATTGGTAAGGTTTCAGGTTTCAGGTTTCAGGTTTCAGGTTTCAGGTTTCAGGTTAAATCCAAAATTCGGGTTTCAAATTGGAAGTGATAAATTCAGGTCTAACCCGAAACCCGAAATCTGAAACCCGAAACCTGAAACCTGAAACCCGAAACTGTTGCGAAGCAGCTATGAATATTCTCGTCCTAAACTGCGGCAGCTCGTCGCTCAAATTTCAATTGCTGGCGACCGATGCGGAGCGCATCGCCCAAAACACGGATCAGCGGCTGGCGCACGGGCAAATCGAGCGCATCGGCGGCGCGGCGATTATCACTTTGACTGCCGAAGGGAAAACGCCGCAACGCTCCGCCGCGCCGGTCAGAGATGTCAAATCGGCGGTTGAAACGATTGTCCGCTGGATCGCTTCGGAAGCGTCGAAAATTGGCGAAATAAGCAGTCTTGCCGACATTCACGCCGTCGGTCATCGCGTCGTTCACGGCGGCGAACATTTCACCGAATCGGCGATAGTGACCGACGAAGTTCTGCGCGTTATCGAAGACTGCATCGAACTCGCGCCGTTGCATAATCCGGCGAACATCAAAGGAATTCTCGCCGCCCGCGAAATTTTCGGGAAAGGTGTCCGTCAAGTCGCCGTTTTCGACACGGCTTTTCACCAGACGCTGCCCGAAACCGCGTTTCTTTACGCGCTGCCGTATCAGCTTTATCGCCGTCATAAAATTCGCCGCTACGGTTTTCACGGCACCTCGCATCGCTACGTCGCGTATCGCTTTCGTCAACTGGAGAAAATCGAGCGCGAAAAAGTTAATATCATCACGCTGCATCTCGGCAGCGGCTGTTCGATTGCGGCAATCAAAGGCGGAAATTCGATTGATACTTCGATGGGTTTAACGCCGCTCGAAGGCTTGGTGATGGGAACGCGCTCCGGCGATTTGGACGCGGCAATCGTCGAATTTATTTCAGCGAAGGAAGGCTTGACGGTGCAGGAAGTCGAAACGCTTTTGAACACGCAGGCGGGACTTTTGGGGATTTCCGGGTTGACCAACGATATGCGCGAACTGCTCGCCGAAGCCAACGAAAACAACGACCGCCGCGCCAAACTCGCCGTCGAAATCTTTTGTTACCGGGCGAGTAAATACATCGGCGCATATTTGGCGGCGATGAACGGCGCGGACGCGGTAATTTTTACCGGCGGCATCGGCGAAAATTCCCCTGAAGTGCGCCGCCTGATTTGTGAAAAATTAGTCTGGATGGGAATCGAGATTGACGCGCCGCGCAACGAAAAATTCGCTGCCGGACGCGAAGGAATCATCAGTCGCGACGCGGCGCGGCTCAAAGTTTATGTCATTCCGACCAACGAAGAACTGCTCATTGCCCGCGATACGGCGCGGCTGGTCAGCGAAGACGCGGCGCATCAATAATTCGGTAAACGACACGGAAATTAGAAATGCGGCGAACCATTTGATAATGTATTCTCCAATCAAAGCGATCCGAAAACGAATATGAAAAGCCGGACAAACTTATGAATCCCGTCGAAGCACTCGGAATCCAGGAACTTATATTTCGTCTGACGATTGCCGTCGTCGTCGGCGGCATTCTCGGATTGAACCGCGAACTGCACGGAAAACCCGCCGGTCTTCGCACTCACGCGCTCGTCGCGCTCGGGGCAGCGATTGCCTCGCTGCTCGTGCTGTCAGGACACGGAAACTTAGTCGAAGCCGATGCCAACGCCGTCAGCCGCGTTATTCAGGGAACTTTGACCGGCATCGGTTTTCTCGGCGCGGGCGTGATACTGCGGGATGCCGAAGGACATCCGAGCGGACTGACGACCGCTGCGACCATCTGGGTTTGCGCGATAATCGGTCTTTTATGCGGACTCGGCTACTGGGTAATGATTACAATTTCAACCGTCTTGGTGCTGTCGGTGCTGGTTTTCGGACATTTTATCGAAAACGTCGGAATACGTTTTTTCAAAAGAGAAAAACCGCCGACCGACGACGATGTTTAAATCGGAAATTTCTCGAATCGGTCGAACGCGCTTGCCGGATTTCGCAACCGCCGTTTCAATTAATCCGACAATTAACGCGGCGTAAATTCAGCGGTTTTCAAGCGGCGATAAAGCCTCTTTGCGGTTAAGGTTTCCAAAATGCTCCGCCAAATTCGGGCAAGCGTGGTTGATTTGGCTGGCGCGCAAATGTTGACGATAAATCGGCGCGTCGTCTTCGCGCCTCGAATTTCCGTTTGATTTATACTTTTGAAAAAGTCCTGCAATTTTAATATTTACAGTGAAATTTATGAATTTACCCGTGATTAGACTTTCAACCTCAAGCTCTGAATTATTATTGGTGACAACGCTTTTTATTATTTTTGGGTTGGCAGACACCGCGTCGGCGCAATCGGGCGGCAATGATAAACCCAAGCCGCCGAAAACCGAAAAGGAAGCTAAAAAGAAAACCGCCGACAA
>JAYVKL010000171.1:0-3901 GCA_043768465.1 Pyrinomonadaceae bacterium | reverse complement strand
ACTGATCCGAAGCCTTTGAACGTCTGGAATTATCCGGGAATCGAAGCCGGCTTGCCCGCTTCAAAACGGCAAAGCACCTTCGTTTTAACCGATTTGCTTAATCTCAGCAAAACGCCGAAAGACGACACAATCACCTACTCGATTGCCAAGCTCATCGTCACGGAAGTTTATAAAATCTCAAACACTAGAAACGGCGCGGGCAGACCAAAATTTCAGCCGACTCTGAGCCATTTTCTCGATCTTTTGGGAAGTTATAGTTGGAATGAAACCGAGCGCAGACCCGCAAACGAGCTTTTCATAAAACTCAATATCTACCGCAACGACGTTTGGCTCGACGCGCCGACGCACGTCGATTTTGATTCAGATTCGCCGTTCGACGTTTACGAACTGACTTCCCTTTCGTGTCTCGACGAACCTGTCCGCGAAAGTATGGGCTTCCGCATCGCCGCTTCGATTATGCAGGAAATCGGCGAGGAAAATGAACAGGGACAAATCACGCCGTTTCTTTTCGTCTGCGACGAGATGAAAGAAATCACGAAACATTTTCCGGCGATTCTGGATTTAATCGGCAACACAAGTTTGACCGGACGCAAGGAAGGCGTGGTCACGCTTTTAATGGGACAAGCCTACGAACATTTCAGCGGCACGGAAGACGCGCCGAATCCAATCGGCATTGACCTCGTGAAAAATTCCGGCGTTAAAATCATCGGCAAACAAATCGGCAATTTCGACCGGCTGGTAAGAGATTGCGAACTGTCCCCGGAAACGCAATCGGCGGTTCGCAGCATTCGCAATCCTTACGGAATTTATACGCAGTGGGTGATGGTCATCGGAAGCGGCGACGACAAAATCGTCGAGATGGGAGTAGTCAGCCAATCGCCGATTGAGCGTTGGAATTCGACGACCGACGCGAACGAAAAAAACGCCCGCGCCTCCGCCGAACGATTGATGGCTAATCAACCTTTCGCCCTCGTTCTGGCTTGGCTGGCAAGCAAATATCCTTTGGGCTTGACCGCCGCCGGACTAACGGAAATAAACGCGGAACATTTGCAAGAACTACGCGCTTTCGCAGCCGCCAACAATTAAAAGCTACCGATATTAAAACTATATGAAAAATCTAAAATTTACACATCAATTCGCCATCTCGCTGATTTTGTTTTCGTTTTTGATGTTTCCGGCGGCGCAGCCGACAAGGGCGCAGTTTGCGACGTTCGACGCGACGAACTACGCGCTGCAAATCGCTAAGAAAATCGAAGAAGCCAGCCGCTGGATTAGAATGGTCGAGCAATATACGCAGATGTATCATAAGGCGATTGAACAGGTCAGCAGTCTGCGCGGCATTCTTTCCATCGTTGACGAGCAAATCACGAAAAACAAGCAGATGGTCGAAGGCTGGGCGGCGGTCGGAAGAATCGTCAAAGGCGTTTACGATTTGAAACGCCAGATCGAAAATTCCATCAGAAGCGAGATTCAAGCGGTGGTCAGCATTTCGCGCCGCTACCGCAACGGCATTTTCGATATGGATGCGAACAAGCGCGATTTGGACGATTATCTGAAACACGCCATCGGCAGGAACGCCGATGCCAGCCTTAGAAATCTGGAGCGGCTCGCGCGGCTCGATTCGTCATTCGAGCGAATGCTTTATGACCGCGAGATGATTCTGGCGGAACTCGCGCTTGCTTACAAAGAGCAGGCGGAACTGCAAGACCGCGTAACCGAATTAAGAAATATATCCAGTAGCCAACAGGACAAAATCGAAGGAATGCTGGCGCAACTTCGGGCAATCGGCTCGCGCATCGCCACGCTTGAATTGAGATTGGACGAGTTGAAAAAGCAAATCGAGGAAAAATGCAAGCAATACGGCTTGAAAATCGAGCAGATGGAAGAATTCGGCAAACAAATTCGCCAGACCGAAGAAATGATGACGACCATCACTACGGGCAGCCAGGAATTTTATTCGGAGCTTGAAAAATACGAAGTCTGGAAAAATGACCCGCTCGACAATCAATTTCCCTGGTAAGACGAGAAACAAAAAATCGGAGCAAAAAGATGTCGCAAAGAAACGAAAAAATGAAAATTAAAGGGCGGTCGAAATTTATCGCCGCATTTGGATTATTGCTGTTGTTAATGGCGAGTTTGGTTACGGATTCGCTGGCGCAGCGTCAACCGCCAAACGCCGGAACGCCCATCGGCGAGCTGAACGGAAAAACTATCTATGCCGACGATGTGATAAATCAAATCAACAACGACAGCCCGTTTATGCCCGCGCTCGAAGACGATAAAATAACGAGCGACCCGACGGGAACGCCTTTGCCGAACGCCACGCCCGTTCCAACGCCCGTGCCGCGTCCCGCCGCCGCGTCGTTCGACAAGCAAATTGACAATATGATGAAGACGGCGAAGGACTGGCTTTTCGCTTCGATTCTAAACACGGTCGTGCGCCCGATGCTGCCCTACCTGACGTTTTTCGCCTGGATTATCGCCAGTTTCGTTCTCATCATTTCTTTTTTGCGAAAATTCTCGGACGAGCGCGGTTATTCGGTTGAACTGCTTTTTCGGTGGGGCATTCGCACGCTTTGCTTTATGCTCGTCATCGGCAGCGCGCCGTATCTTTTGGACGTTTTCACGCTCGTCGGCAAACAAATAGCCAAGCCGCTGAAAAGCGCAAATTACTGGCTGGTCAAAGACTTCGACGAGAAGATGCGGCAGTACGTCAAAGCCAATTTCAGCGTCGAAGACCCGAACGCGATTATCGCCGAGCGATTGCCGAACGGCGAGCCGGGAATTTTAGGCGTGATTAACAATAAAGAATCAAGTGTAGCGGACATAACGGCGGATTTGAATTTCCTAAATTGGAATATGCCCCGAATGTTCACGCTGATGGTCGTCAGTCAGAACATCATCAAATTCGGCGGCATTCTGCTCGCGCTCGCCGGTCTTTTTATCCTGATCGGTTTAAAATTGGCATCGCCGATTATGGCGGCATTGGGCTTTGACGATAAATTCGCCGCGCAGACTTTTTACCCGTTCTGCTGGGGCGTGGCGACGTTTTGCCTTTCCTATCCGATTGTCAAAGAAGTGGCAATGTATATCGCTTACAGCATCGGCATCATCGCGCTTTCGATTTACAACAACGAGCCACTTTACACGCTCGACCCGAACACGGCGAAAATTATCTCCTCCGGCAATTTTGACCCGGGCAGCAGCGCGGCAATCGTCACGTTTTTATTCTTTATCGCCGCGCTTTCATATATTTTGACACCCACGCTGGCTTATAAAATTCTGCGCGGGCAGGTTTATGAATCGGTCAACCAAGTTTCGATGGGCTGGATGCTCTCGGCGGTCGGCACGGCTCTTGAAACTTACGGACTCGTCGCGGGCGCGGCAATCAATCGCCAAGCCGAAAACACGCAGGTTCAGGGCATCTATAACTCGGAAAAAACGAATGCCAAAGCCGCGCTCGAAGCCGGAAAAATGCAAACCGACGCGCGTCGAATTCAGGCATTATCGGGCGTGCAGGGCAGTCTGCAAACCACGCTTGGACAAATCTACGGCAACCAGACGACGAATATGCTGATTACTAACTCGAATCGGACGATGCAATTACAGCAAACAAGTGCATCAACGCAGCGTGAAATCCAGTCGCAGCGCGTCGAATATACCGACCGGACGAACCGATTGGGTTTTGAAGCAAGCCGGGAAAAAGGCAGCCGTTGGGTCGAAAACGAAGCGCAAATCAACGACAATATTCTCAATATGACTCCCGGCAGCGGAGTAGTCGGCACGCGAGGCGCGGCGGGCGTTATTGCGAACGGCGCGGGCAGTGCCACAGGCATTCCGCTCGATCCTTCGCAAGTTCGGCAAACCTACGGCAATCAAATTACCGACGAGCAATATAAAC
>JAYVKL010000170.1:0-4209 GCA_043768465.1 Pyrinomonadaceae bacterium | reverse complement strand
GTCAGTAAAACTTGATCTTCGACCGATAATCTTGACCTTCTGCCTCTCGTTTCCCGGCTCAAAACTTCTTTGACCACTTCGCACATCGTGACAAATGTTTCCTTTTTGGCTCCGCACAACCGCTTGAAATCACCCTCTTTCAAATCCTTGGCTTTTTCGTATCTCATCAAATTTGCTCCAATCAGATAGTTGTGCCATCTTTATCGAAAGTTTTCAAATGTCCTTTTTATTTCGCAAGAGGTCTAATGCAGAAATCTTTAGGTAACCTAAAAAACTCGACGCGGCGGCTATTGCTGTTGGCGGTCTTGGTTTTTTTTAGCGGGAGCGCGGCGGTGTGCGCCCAGTATCAAATCGAATCCTGGACGACCGATAGAGGTTTGCCGCAGAATACGGTTTATTCGATTGTCCAAACGCCGGACGGTTATCTGTGGCTGGCGACGCTCGACGGACTGGTGCGGTTCGACGGTGTGCGTTTGACGATTTTCAACAAACAAGACACTGTCGGAATTAACAGCAATCGCTTTACGCAGTTGGTCGTTGACGGGCAAGGCGCGTTGTGGGCGGGAACCGAAAGCGACGGTGTCACGCGCTTTGACAATGGAAAGTTTCAAACTTTTCCGCTCGCCGCCGATTCGTTTGGCAGACCGCTCTGGAAATTATTTTTGAACGGCGTGGGCGAACTGGTCGTTTTCACGCAGTCGGAAATGCTTCGCTGGAACGGCGAGCAATTCGTTTCGTCTCCGCCGGTTGCCGGGGAAACGCCGGAGAGCATCGCTTTGTGGGGCAAAAGCGGAACTTTTTGGTATGCGGACGCGAAAACGATTTATCGTTTTAAAAACAACCGGATTGATGTATTTCCGCTTCCCGGCATGGCAAAGTATCCGCACATCAACAATCTTTTTGAAGATTCACGCGGGCGGCTCTGGATCGGCACGAGCCATTCAGGTTTGTTTTTACTGGAAAATGAGCGGCTGGCGGCTTTCCCGCTGGAAGTTCCGCTGCTCAATAACCACGTTTCGCCGCGCATCGAAGACAGCCGGGGAAATCTGTGGATTGTGACGAATACGGGAATCGTCATTATCTCGGCGGATGGGAAAACGAGTCGGCTGACGACCGAGCAGGGATTGTCGGGCGATTCGACGGCGGCGATTTTCGCTTTTAATTCGGTTTATGAAGACCGCGAAGGAAACATCTGGGTCGGAACTTTATACAGCGGATTGAATCGTTTAAGCCGTCAGAGCCTGACTTTTTACTCGAAAAAAGACGGGCTGGCGGGCGATGCCGTCAATCCGATTTATCAATCCGAAACCGGCGACATTTGGATCGGCGGCAAAAGTCTCTCTTATTACCGGGCGGGCGTTTTTACTCCGGTCACGGGTTGGCGTGAATTGCCTTCCGCTACGGCGATTGAACAGGATCGGAGCGGGCGCGTCTGGTTCGGACGTTGGGACGGCTTGTTTTATTACGAAAACGGCGTGTTCACGGATTTTGAGGAATTACAGATTTTTAACCGCGCATTAAATTTAAGAGCGAGCATCACGGACATTCACGAAGACCGCGACGGCACGAAATGGTTCGCTTCAAGCGTCGGCGTTTTTCGTTACCGGGTAGGTGAGCCGGAACCGATAACGCGCTTGACGACGGAGAACGGTTTGGCGAGCAACGATGTCAAAATCATTCACGAATCGCCGGACGGCGCGCTCTGGTTCGGAACTTACGGCGGTTTGACCCGATACAAAAACGATTTGTTCACGACCTTGACGACGCACGACGGATTAGCGAGCAACCTGGTTCGCTCGATTTACGAAGACGCGGAAAATGTTTTGTGGATCGGCAGTTACGACGGCGGTTTGACCCGACTCAAAGACGGCGTGTTGACGCGCTACACGACGAAGGACGGACTTTACAACGACGGAGTTTTTCAGATTCTCGAAGACGAGCGCGGCATTTTTTGGATGAGCAGCAATCGCGGCATCTATCGCGTTGCCAAACAGCAGTTGAACGACTTTGCCGACGGGCGCATCTCCGGCATCAGTTCAATCGCGCTCGGCAAAGCCGACGGACTCGTTGAAACCGAATGCAACGGCGGACAGCAACCGGCGGGAATCAAAACGAGCGACGGCAAACTCTGGTTTCCGACGCAGCGCGGCGTGGCGGTGATTGACCCAGAAAAGATTAAATCGAATCCGTTTGCGCCGCCCGTTCTCATCGAAGCGGTCAGGATTGACGGCGAAAATTGCGATTTCAAAGAGACGATTGAAATCGCGCCGGGCAAAAATAACCTGGAAATTGATTACACGGGACTAAGTTTCGTCAAACCCGAATTCGTTAAATTCAGATATAAACTCGAAGGTCTGCAGACGAATTGGATTGAAGCCGACGCGCGGCGGACGGCTTATTTTTCATATTTACCGCTGGGCGAATATACATTTCAGGTAATTGCCGCTAATGCCGACGGTGTTTGGAATACGGAAGGCAAGCGTTTAAAAATCGTCGTTCGTCCGCCGTTTTATCGAGCGTGGTGGTTTTGGATTTTGGCAACTTTGCTAATTGTCGCAACCGCTTATTTATTTTATCGGCGGCGCATTGACCGGCTGGAAGAATCACGCCGCGCACAGGAAAATTTTTCGCGCCAACTGCTCGCCTCACAAGAACAGGAACGGCAGCGCATCGCCTCCGAACTGCACGATTCAATCGGGCAGAGTTTGCTGATTATCAAAAACCGCGCGTTTCTGGCGTTGAGCGATTTGGACGAACCGGAAATAGTCCGGGAACAGCTTGAAGAACTGAGCGAATCGGCGACCGGAGCTATCGAAGAATGCCGCGAAATTTCGTATAACCTGCGTCCGTATCAAATCAAGCGTTTTGGCTTAACGAAAACGCTCGAAGCCATTTTCCGGCGCATTTCCGAAGTAACGGACATCAAAACGACAATTAAAATTGATGCGATTGACGACGTGTTTTCCGCCGAAGCCGAAACGAATATCTATCGCGTCGTGCAGGAATCGGTCAACAATATCATCAAACATTCCGCCGCTTCCGCCGCCGAATTAACCGTCGAAAAAAACGGCGAAACGGTTGATATTTCGATTCGGGACGACGGGCGCGGTTTCGATAAAACCGCCGCCCGTTCAAACGGCGACACGCGCGGCGGTTTTGGATTGGTCGGAATGGCGGAACGAATCAGAATACTCGGCGGAATCTATGAAATAGAATCGCAAATCGGGAACGGAACCGAAATCAAAATTAAATTACGAATTACGAAATTAAGTCGCCTAATTAAAAGAAGTTTTGCTTTTCGTTCTGAGTTTCGTCTTTAAACGACTTTCCGCAGAGCGAAGCGCGGCGGAAAAGCCAACTAAAGTTTGAACTCAGAACTGCTGACAAAGATGAACGAAACCAGAATAATTATCGCTGACGACCATCCGATTTTTCGCGGCGGTTTGAAAGGTATCATCGAAAAAGAACGCGGCTTTAACGTCGTTGCCGAAGCCGAAAACGGTGCGGACGCGCTTTTGAAAATCAAGGAATTACTGCCCGCCGTTGCCGTCCTCGATTTGGATATGCCGGAAATTGACGGCTTCGGCGTGGCGCGTGAACTGCAAAAACTGCGTCTGCCCGTGAGCGTCGTGATTTTGACGATGCACAAGGACGAAACGCATTTTAATCAGGCGGTTGATTTGGGCGTGCGCGGTTTCGTCGTCAAAGACGGCGCGGCTTCGGAAATCGTCGGCTGCATCAAAACCGTCGCCGCCGGACGCGAGTATTTCAGCCCGGCGGTTTCGTCGCATTTGCTCAAACGAATTCGCCGCGTTTCATCTTTTGTTCGTCAAACCGGAATCGGCGATTTAACTCCAACCGAACGCCGCGTTTTGTTTCTGCTCGCCGAACTCAAAACCAGCAAAGAAATCGCCGCCGAAATGGGAATCAGCCCGCGCACGATTGAAAATCACCGCGCTCACATCTGCCAAAAACTCGAACTGCAAGGCTCGCACGCGCTCACGAAATTCGCTCTTCAACACAAAAACGATTTGGCGTAAATCGAAAGTCAATATCGGCTTTGCACATAAAGTCTAAAATTTTAAGCACTTTATGTTCAACATATTGCTAATACCCTTTTCAATTAGACATTATGCAATAGCCGAAAGCCAAGCTCTCATTAAATATTCAAACGATGTAATCGAACTCATTACCTTTTCTGAGAAATCG
>JAYVKL010000169.1:0-4270 GCA_043768465.1 Pyrinomonadaceae bacterium | reverse complement strand
CGGAACGCACTTTGCCGCCGCCGCGCACAGCTTTCGGCAACACGCTGAAAGGGTGAACTCAGAACTTGACGCACCTCTCAAACTGAATTGGTATAATTTTTTAACTCAGAACTCAAGTGATGTGAAGCAAAGATGTTGGCGCGATTCGCAAAAAAATAACCGGCAATCCGAGAAGTTTGCCGGTTATCAAATTTTCTTCAAACAAAACGGTTCAGTCTAGAAAATCTTCCTCGTGCGTTTCTTCCGACAGAACTTCGTATAAATTTGCCGCTTCGTGTTTGGCAACCTGTTTTTGAGCGGGAACCTGAAGAACCTTAATGCGCGTCGAAGTTTTTCCTTTTTTGATCTCGATTTCGTCGCCGACTTTAATTTCACGCGCCGATTTCGCTTTCAAATCGTTGACCTTGACCTTGTTGGCATCGCAAAACTTCTGCGCCAAACTGCGGCGCAAAATCAAACGGCTGGCTTTGAGAAACAAATCAAGACGCATTATCTAATCAGGTTTAAGTGACGAATTTCAAATTAAAGAATCCTTTCCAAAATTCGTCATTGATTTATTTCTCGCTTTTCTTGACTTCCGCTTTGCGGTCGTCGGCAAAAAGCAGCGGGGAGACGAGCGGGCGATAGGTGTCTCTGATTTTGATATAGGCATCCTGCCGCAGATTGGTCATAAACTTTTTACGCGCTTCCGGCAGCTTCTCGTAAGTCATCGCTTTACGAACTTCGGTTTCGTCGTAAAACGATTCAACGCTGGCTTTCGAGCGGTCGTCAACGCGGAAGATTTCGATGCCTTCTTCAGCGATTTCAACCGGTTCGGTGATGCCGCCGATTTTAACGTCTTTGAGCGGAATGGCAAAAGTTTTATCCAAATCCTTCAAATTCAATGCTCCGGCTTTGCCTCTGGTCTTTTTAACGTCGGGACGGTCGGAGTTCTCTTCGGCGAGTTTGCCGAAGTCCGCGCCGGCTCTGGCTTGCTGAACCATCTGTTTGGCTTTTTCGCGCACCGCGTCTTTATCTCGTCCGGCGAAATTCAGAAAAATTTCGCTGATCGTGACGGTTTCCGGCTTGGTAAATTTCGCTTTGTTCGCTTCGTAATAGGCTTTGATTTCGCGCGGTGTCCAGCCCAAATAAACTTTTGAATCAACTTCACGGTTCAGAACCGTTTCTCTGGTGATTTGTCTGCGCCACAAATCGCGGATGCTTTCCTGATTCACGCCCTGACTTTCCATTGATTTATAAAGCGCGTCCAGAGTTTTGATGTTCTGCTGCTTCATAATTTCGAGAAACCGCTGGTTGATTTGTCCCTGAACTTCCGAATCAACGCCGGCATCTTTGCCCTTTTGCAGCAATAATTCTTCGTTGATGATACCGGCGATCAGCTCGCCCTTTTTGCCTTCGATTTCGGCGCGGGCTTGTTCGGACGGCTTTCCTTCCTTAACCGACGACTCAATCGCCTCGTTCATTTCGCGCTTGACCTGCGATAGGGTGATTACGCTGTCGTTCACCTGCGCGACGACTTCATCAACGACCTTTGTTTCGTTTTCCTGCGCGAAAACCGCCAGACTCGAAACGGCTAAAACTGCAATCGTAAAAATTGCGGAGTTGATATATTTCACTTTTGACTCCTTTGAATGATGTAAACTTAATTGAAAATCTTAAACTTTATTGATTGTTTTGTGCAACTTGGGGTTTTGATGCCGAAAAAAGTATTCGCGTTTGTCGGCGTTTAAATTATAGAATAGACCACAGGTTTTCTCCGAACCGCTTCCACGATCCAATGAAAAAAATCTGTCCGAACTGCCAAATCGTAAATTTTCCGCACGCCGTCGAATGCGTTCGCTGTCGTCAAAACCTGCCCGAAAATTCCGCTTCGGAAACCGTCGGCGCGAAAGTAAAATCGTCAAAATCAACGATTTTGCAGCGGGCGTTGATCTGTGTTGCCGTTTGCGTTCTGGCGGTGGCGGGCTTTTATCTTTCGATGATTTTTACTTCATCGCCGCTCAAGTTTGAAGAAAAGCAGAAAATTCAGGCGGCGATAAAAATTTTGGAGGAAAAAGGTTATTCGAGCGAAGTTTTCCTGTTAAAATATCTGACCAATTATCGCGGCAACGACAATTGGCTGAACGCTTCAACGAAATTTGAAAACGCTTATGCCGCGACCAATTTCCCGTTCGAGATAATGACGATTTACCCGGATTTTTTCACGTTCACGGTTGACGACATCGAACGCGCCGCCATTCTGCTGCACGAAGCGCAGCATCTGAAAGGCGCGGACGAAAAAGAAGCGTATGAATTCGTCTGGCGCAGCCGCCAAATGCTCGGCTGGACAAAGGAAAATTACGCGCATTCCGTGATTTGGCTCAACGTCCGAAAGCAAACCCAGGAATACGCGCCAAACCTGTTCGTCTGCGAATGGAGTGAAGCGCGGGACTGCACCGAATAATCTAAGAGCGTGTTTGGAAATTCACCCGGTCGAAAAGTGGATGGCTTAATTTTACATTTTACATTCTTCATTTTACATTTTTATCGGATAAAAATGTAAAATGAAGAATGTAAAATGTAAAATCGCCGGTCTTTTTTGAATTTCCAAACACGCTCTAAGTCAGAACCGTCGGCAGTCGCGGCAACTGCCGTCAAACCGAACCGCTGCGGTAAAGCGCAGAACTTTAACAACCTAAATCGCCTGCCGCTACCGGTGATTCTGACTTATTGAGAATTCCTCATCAAAAATCATTTCGGTTTCCACGACGAAACACGGCATCTGAAAATCCGAATCACCAAGTTTAACGGCATCTTTGGCGGTTGTCAGCAAGATTTCCGCGCCGTCTTTTTGCGCGATTTTCGTCAACTCGTTGATGTCTCGCGGCGTGTAGAAATGATGGTCGGGAAAATCTCGCGTCGAAATCAAATCGAAATTTTCCTGCCGCAGTTGTTCGTAGAAATTATTCGGGTTGCCGAGAGCGCAAAAGGCGAAGGCTTTGTGTTTTGCCTTTTGTTCCGTGCCGGCTGCCGGTTGTTGCATCGCCTGAAAATTTTTTAATTCGGTTAAGTTTGAAATGCGATTTTCCGCAACGTAAATCGGGCAAGTCGGATTAAATTGTCTGATTCGGGCTTTGAGTCTGGCAACGTCTTTGACCAAATTGGCGCGGGTGATGACAATCGAATCGGCGCGGTTCAGATTCTCAAGCGGTTCGCGCAAAATTCCGAAAGGCAGCATTTTGCCGCTGCCGAAAGGATTCGTCGCGTCAATCAAAACGATGTCCGAATCGCGTTTGACGCGGCGATGCTGAAACGCATCGTCCAGCACGAAAGTTGTAATCCCGAACTTTTCCCGCGCCCAAACGCCCGCCGAAACGCGGTCGGCATCGGCGACGATCACCGCTTTTCCCGATAATTTTCGCGCCATCTCAAACGGTTCATCGCCTGCTTGTTTCGCATCGGCGGTTATTCTTTTCCCGTCGGAAACCAGAACTCTTCGCCCGGAATTTTCGCGTCCGTAACCGCGTGTCAGAATGCCGACTTGCTCGCCTTTTTCAAATAATTGTTCGGCGATCAGCGCGACCAGCGGCGTTTTGCCGGTTCCGCCGACGGTGATATTCCCGACGCTGACGACGCGAACGCCGAGCGACACGCAATTGAAAACGCCTTTATCGTAAAGCGTGTTGCGAAAATTTGTAACTGCGCCGTAAAGCCGGGAAAGCATAATGGTAAATAGTAAATGGTTAATAAGAAGGTTCTTGAATTAACCATTTACCATTTAACAATACCTTTGCCAAAAAAAATATTTGAAAACTTGAAATGAGAGTGAAATGAAAGGAGTATTTTAGTAGATTGATTTTTGCTGAAATTTATCAACTAAAGCCCCGTTCATTTCAATGGAGATATTAACATTTTTTGCTTGTTTTGAAACTCTCGCGCCGACTACTGCTTGTCGCCAACTTGCCATTATTGCTCAAGCGATGCTGACAATGACCGGTCGTATCACGATGCTGTCCATTTCGCGGTGGACTCAGAAAGGCGGCAGGTATCGGACTATCAACCGTTTTTTCGCCACTCGCTTGGCGTGGACTGAGTGGTTGGTCAGGTTTTTTGAGACTCATCTATTCAATCCCGATCAGGAATATATTTTGGCGGGCGATGAAACGGTGGTCAGCAAAGCGGGAACGGAAACTTTTGGGGTTGACCGCTTTTTTTCCGGCCTACAAAGTCAAGTCATCAAAGGTTTGAGTTTCTTTGTTTTGTCGCTCTGCAATGTCACGGAACGAAAATC
>JAYVKL010000168.1:0-35083 GCA_043768465.1 Pyrinomonadaceae bacterium | reverse complement strand
GTAATCGTTTTCGTTCCAACTCCAATTGCAGTTTGCCGCCAGACTGCGAAGCTGCGGCGGCTGCGCGTTCGACGGAAACTCGATTCGATAAATGGTTTCGATTAACTGATTGTAGCAATTTTGCAGTTTCGGATTACGGCTGACATTCACGCCCGACATTAGAAAGGTCTCGACCGATTTGTTAAAATCTTCGCCGGCTTGCGGACGGCGATTGTCCTGCATATTGAGCAGAGCCTGTTTGAAATATCTGCCCGCGTCGCCGGTCAATTTATTGTCACGAGCTTCGGCTTGCGCGACTTCCGGTGTTTTCGCGTCGCTTCTGCCGCTCGAAACGGTATCGGTAACTTGCCCGAAAACAAGCGAATCAGCAATGAAAAATAGAAATGCGATTGAACAAAAAAATCTTAAAAAGTTTGTATTCATTAAGTTTATCTATACTCCTCGATAGATTTACAGGGTAGGGCGAATCGTCACCACGATTCAAAATAACGGTTCAGATTATAATCAAAGCAATAAAATTTATAACGCCGAACACTGCGGAAAGTTTCTTAAATTGTCCTTTTTGGTTAGATTCCCGAACGCGGAAAACCCATCCAAAGTAACACAGTTCGCCGTTTAAGACAATAAAGCTATGGCTTTCCCTGTTTCACCGTTCGTGCGGCGGCTTTCTCGTCCGGCTTTTTTTCCTGTAAAGCCTCGCGGAACACCTCACGCACGTTCTCTACGAATATAAACGTCAAATCGTCCCGAACTTCCTGAGGCAAATCCTCCAAATCACGGCGATTCGGTGCCGGTAAAATGACCGTTTTAATATGCGCCCGCCGTGCCGCCAGTAGTTTTTCTTTGACTCCGCCGACCGGTAGGACGTTGCCCCGCAAAGTGATTTCGCCCGTCATTGCGACATCCTTCTTGACCGCCCTCTGCGACAGAACCGAGACAATCGCCGTCGCCAGAGCGATGCCCGCGCTCGGTCCGTCCTTCGGAATCGCGCCTTCCGGCAGGTGAATGTGTAAATCGTATTTCTCGAAAGCATCTTCTTCGATGCCGAGTTCGACGGCTCGCGCTTTGGCGTAGGAAAACGCCGCCTGCGCCGATTCCTGCATCACCTCGCCGAGTTGTCCGGTCAACTGCAATTTGCCTTTGCCTTTGGTTTTCAAGGCTTCGATAAACAAAATATCGCCGCCGACCGCCGTCCAAGCCAAGCCGGTGACGGTTCCGATTTCGTCTTTTTTGAGCGCGACTTCCGGGAAAATCTTCGGAGCGCGCAGATAATCTTTGACCGTTTGCGGAACAACTTTCACTTCTTTGAACGCGCCTTCAAATTCGGCTTTTTTGCGGGCGACTTTGCGGCAGATTTTGCCGATTTCCCGCTCCAACTGGCGAAGTCCGGCTTCCTGCGTGTATTCGCCGACGATTTTCTGCAAAGCCTTGCGGTCGAATTTGACATCGTTTTTGTCCAGTCCGTTTTCGGCGATTTGCTTCGGCACGAGATGGCGGCGGGCGATTTCCATCTTTTCTTCCTCCGTGTAACCGGACAAGGAGATGATTTCCATCCGGTCGCGCAAAGCTGGTTGAATCGTATCCAGCACATTCGCCGTCGTCATAAACATCACGTTCGACAAATCGAAAGTCAGGTTCAGATAATTATCGCGGAACGACGAATTTTGTTCCGGGTCGAGGACCTCCAGAAGCGCGGAACTCGGATCGCCGCGAAAATCCGCCCCGACTTTATCAATTTCGTCGAGCATAATCAGCGGATTCACCGTTTCCGCCTGCTGAATCGCCTGAATAATTCTGCCCGGCATCGCCCCGACGTAAGTTCGCCGGTGTCCGCGAATCTCCGCTTCGTCGTGCAGACCGCCCAAACTCAAACGGACGAATTTTCGATTCAAAGCCCGCGCAATCGAACGCCCCAGAGATGTTTTCCCAACGCCCGGCGGTCCGACGAGACATAAAATCGAGCCTTTCGGTTTTTCCATTAACTTACGAACCGCCAACGCTTCGATCATTCTTTCCTTGACTCTTTCCAGCCCGTAATGATCTTCGTCCAGAATTTTCTCGGCTTTCTTTAAATTCAGATTATCTTTGGAAGATTTCGACCACGGCAAATCCGTCACGATGTCGAGCCAGTTTCGCAAAGTCGCCGTTTCCGCCGTGTCGGGGTGCATTCGTTCGAGTTTTTTAAGCTGCCGCAAAGATTCTTCTTCGGCGTGCGGCGGCATCTTTGCCTTGAGGATCTTGTCGCGGTATTGTTCGATTTCCTCAAAAAGCTCGTTGCCTTCGCCGAGTTCCGACTGAATCGCTTTTAACTGCTGGCGCAAAAAATACTCGCGCTGTGAGCGATCAATGTCGGCGCGGGCTTGGGTGTTGATTTCCTGCTGAACGGTCAGCACGTCAATTTCCTTGCTTAACAAATCGTTGACGCGGCGAAGGCGCAGAATCGGGTCGAAAATATCCAGGACGCTCTGCGCGTCTTCGACTTTTAATTCGAGATTTGAAGCCGATAAATCGGCTAATCTGCCCGCGTCGTCGAGATTGGCGATGATCGCCAAAACTTCCGGCGAGATGTTTTTGCCCAGATTCGCCGCCCGTTCCATCAGGGAGCGGACGTTACGGGTCAACGCCTCGACTTCGAGCGAACTGGTCGGCGCGGTCGGTTCGGGAATCGGAACGAGAGCGGCCTTGACGTATTCGCCGCCGGTCGTCACCGATTCGACGCGGGCGCGGGAAAGTCCCTGAATCAGGATGCGAATTCTGCCGTCGGGCAGTTTCAGCATTCGCATAATAACGGCGACCGTGCCGACTTTATACAAATCTTCCTGCGTCGGTTCTTCCTTGTCCAAATCCTTTTGCGAAACCAGCAGAATCATTCGATTGCGGCTCAACGCTTCGTCAATCGCCTTGATCGAACGGTCGCGGGAAACGAACAGCGGCACGATCATAAACGGGTAAATCACGATGTCGCGGAGCGGCAGAACCGGCAATTCCGGCGGAATGTTCATTTGCGGGTCGCCGAATTCGGTCTCGCTCGGTTTGTCGGGAAAGTCTTCAATTTCATCCATATAAGATAGATGTTAAGAAAATTCGGCGGAAAGGGCAAAGGTCGGTCGAAGGCTTGCCGATGTCGTCGAATCAAACGGAAAACCGCGAAATGCCTGCCCGAATCCCGAAAATAAAGCCGATTTCGCCTCGCTTCAAAAAATCTCGCGGCGGAACATATCCTTTTTCGATTTTAAATAGATAATATGGCTTGGTCGCTCCCGATTTGAATGCCGGAAATCGAAACGTCTTTATGAAACCGTTCACACTTCATCTGAAAACCGCGCTGCTCGCTTCGGCGGTCGCGCTCGTCGCGCTGATGGTCGCGCTGTTTTTGATCAGCGCGCGGGTCGCCGACCGGTTGCGCCTCGAACAAAAGCAGCTCGCGCAATTGCAGGCGGAAAATCTGGCGGAGCATCTTTCGCTGTTCCCGACGCAGATTAACGAAGACGATTTGCGGCAGTTGACCAATCTGGTCAGCGGTTCGCGTCCGAATCTGGTGGCGGTTCGCGTCTGGCGGTTCGACGGCGCAAGTTTTATCGAGCAAGCCGCTTCGGACGATAGTTTGCCGGCGGCGGAAATTTCCGCCGAGACGCAGAACGCTTTGCGGACGGGTTCGGATTCGCAGGTTATCAACCGTCTGGAAACCGCCGAAAACGATTCTTCGTTTCGCGTTTTCGCGCCCGTTATCGTCAGCAACAAGGTTGCCGGCGCAGTCGAAATCGTCGAACGGCTCGATACGATTTCGAGCGTCGCGCTCGGCTACGTTCTGAATTTATCGTGGATTGCGCTCGCCACCGTTTTGCTGATGACGGTGGCGTTTTACCTTTTATTTCAGAGCCTGGTTTATCGTCCGCTCGACCGGCTCCTGTCGGCGATGAACCGCGCCAAAGCCGGAGATTTGTCGGTCGCAGTCACCGGCAAAGAGAAGATTGACGAATTCGGAACGCTTTCCAACAACTTCAACCAGATGATCGGTCAAATCCGCGAAATGACCGGCGAACGCGAAACGCAAAACGAGGTTCTCCACGAAAAAGTGCAGGAAGCGACCGCCGCGTTGCAGCAGAAAAACGACCAGCTCGAAATCGCCAACCTCGAACTTTTTCGCGCGGCGCGCCAGATGAGCGAGATGGAACGTCTTGCCGCGACGATTCAGACCGCCGCGCAGTTCGCGCACGAAGTCGGCACGCCGCTTAATTTGATCAGCGGACACGCGCAGCTTTTACAGGCGAGTCTGCCGGAAGGTTCAAAAGAGGCGAGCCGTCTGCAAACTATTACGGCGCAAATCGAGCGCATCGAAACTATCGTCCGCGATATGCTCGACCGCACGCGCTTCGGCGGGGTCGAACTCGCGCCGCTCGATTTGAACGAAGTTCTCGGCAAAATTTTCGATGCCGTCGAGCCGACTTTGCAGAATTCGCGCGTCGCGTTAATCACGAATTTGGACGAAAATCTGCCGGAAATTTCCGGCAACGCAGGACGACTCCAACAGGTTTTTTTCAATCTCGTCAAAAACGCCTTGGACGCGCTGCCCGACGGCGGAAAATTGGAAGTTTCGACGTTCTCCGAAGGCGAAAAAGTCACCGTCGAATTCGCCGACAACGGCATCGGAATGAATAAGGAGATTGCCGAACAGATTTTCCAGCCGCTGTTCACCACCAAAGAACGCGGGCGCGGAACCGGTTTGGGGTTGGTCGTCGTCAAACAAATAATGCAGAATCACAATGCCGAGATCGAGGTCGAGAGCGAAGTCGGCGAAGGCACGAAAATCAAGTTGATTTTTCTTCGTTCAGAGTCCGCGCCGGAGTGCCAAAAACCGCCGGCAAAGCGCGGCGGCGGCGCAGCGGGCATTCCGCGTTCGGACTCTGAACGATTTTAAGTGATTTCGACAACCCGGAATTTTGTCGGCAAAAATAAATTAGGTTTATGAAAAAAATTTTAGTAGTTGACGATGATAAAGCCTCGTGCGAGCTTTTGAGCGAGATTCTGACGAGCCAAGAGTGGACGGTCGAGACGGCGAACACGCCGGAAAAGGCTTTGATTTTATCGAGTCAAATACATTTCGATTTGGTAATCAGCGACATCAATCTCGAATCGAGCCTTTCGGGGTTGGATTTGCTGAAACGTCTGCGCGAAAAGTCGCCCGTCATTCTGGTCACGGGTTTCGGCTCTTTGGAGTCGGCGGTCGAAGCAACTCGTGAAGGAGCGTGGGATTTTATCTCGAAACCCTTTAAGGTCAACGAGATTCTGGCGACGGCAAAACGCGCACTCGAACAAAATTCCGGCGCGGAAATCGTTCCGGCGAAAAATTTCATGACCGGCGCGATGGTCGGTAGCTCGCCGGTCATGATCGAGCTTTATAAAGAAATCGCCCGCGTCGCGCCGACTCGTTCGACGGTTTTGATTTTAGGCGAATCGGGAACGGGCAAAGAATTGGTCGCCCGCGCCGTTCATCAGAATTCGCCGCGCAAAGATAAAAATTTCATTGCCGTCAACTGCGGAGCGTTGTCGGAAAGTTTGCTCGAAGCCGAACTTTTCGGACACGCGAAAGGCTCTTTTACGGGAGCCGGTGCCGACCGGCGCGGACTTTGGGAGGAAGCCGACGGCGGAACTTTATTTCTGGACGAAATCGGCGAAACGAGTCCGGCAATGCAGGTCAAACTGCTGCGGGCTTTGCAGGAAGGCGAAATTCGGCGCGTCGGCTCGACGCAGAACCGGCACGTTGACGCGCGCATTATCGCCGCGACGAATCGAAATTTGGAGGCGGAAGTGAAAGCCGGAAATTTCCGCGAAGATCTGTTTTATCGTTTGAGCGTCGTTACGCTGAACGTTCCCGCCCTCCGTGCGCGTCCAGCGGACATTGCCGTGCTGGTGGAGAAATTTTTGCAGTCGGCGCGAAAAAATACCGGCAAAGACAATCTTCGTTTTTCCGCCGACGCGATGAAAACGCTGGCGGTTTACGAGTGGAAGGGCAATGTCCGCGAACTCGAATCGGCGGTCGAATACGCGGCTTTGCGCGCTCGCGGCGACGAAATTATCGCCGAGGATTTGCCGGTTAAACTGCTCTCCGACACATTTAAACAGGCGGCGGCGCGGTTTCATTTGTCGGAACTCTACGCCGATTTGCCGAGTCTCGACGAATTGGAAAAGCGTTACCTGCGGCACGTTCTGGAAAAAGCGAACAACAATCGCACGAAGGCGGCGGAAATTCTCGGCGTTGACCGCCGGACGCTTTATCGAATGGCGGAAAGATTTAAAATTGATTTGGATTGACGGAATTATTTCGATTGGCGCGAATGAAATCTTACGTCCGGAGTCGAGTTATTGGAGTTGAGCGCGGGCGCGTGAATGGTAATCGTCTCCGTCGCCGGCTGCGCGACGAAAGAGGCCAAGCCGTAAATCAAAAGCGATATTAACCCGCCGATCAGCAGCAGCCACAAAAATATCCGGTCGAGTTCGTCCGACTTGATGTTCATCGTTTTAATCGGGAAACGGGCGTAACTTTTGCCCAGAAAGTTACGCCCGCTGCCTTACGAGAAGAGAATCCCTCTTGCTCATCCCCTTGAAATTGATTGTTTATTTTCGCGTTGCTGCACTTATTTCGGCGGGGTCGTCGTCATCGTGCCGTTCATTTTGTCAGCCGATTTCATTTTCCCTGCTCGGTGATGTTTGCGGTGTTTGCGGTGTTTGCGGTGTTTTTTGTGTTTCATGGTTTTACTCGCAGCGGTCTTGGCAGCCGGCGAGCTTTTCCTGACGGTCGCCGTCGTCCCGCTCGAAGCGAAAACCGAACCGGCGATTGCCAAACTTAAAATCAACGCGCTCAAAATTCCCAACTTGTTTTTCATATTGTGGTTAACTCCCGAATCTGTTCCTGAAATTTATTTTGGTTGAACGAAAGGAGGTTGTTTCTCCAACTTCCCTTCTTCATTTTCAATCTCCCTTCGTTCACGACTTTCTGTTCGGCAAGCCTCGTGCCAATTCGCGCGGACTTCTAAAAGTCAATAAACGCCGTATATTTTGCAGGTTCATCGGACAAAAGACGCTCGTCGAGTTTGTGGCGATTTTGTTAAGAACCGCAAAGCTGCCACGTTTCGGAGTTCGGGTTCAGGGTTCAGGATTCAGGATTAAAACCGTTCCATATAAAATAATGCGAATCATTAAGCACCTCAACAAAATTAGATTAGTGTTTCATCTGTCAAAGTCCAATAATTATAAGGGATATAGGTTTACAAAGTCTAACTTATTTCTGTTGGGGTGCTTAGTTGAACTAAAGTATGTAATAACCTGATTTCGCTTTGCGCGCTCTGCGCCTCTGCGTGAAATAATTTTTTTCTCACGCAGAGGCGCAGAGAGCGCAGAGCGGACAACTTAAACGATTATCAAAATTTTCAACTACTGATTCACATAATTAGGACTTTCGCTTGAAAATATGTAACTACTTGAATCTAAAACTGTTAGCTAAAAAGCCTTGTTTAGTATAAGTTCTTATATTTCAACAACTTAGACATTTCTAAGCGAAAGTTCTAATAATAATACCAATTCAGTTTGAGAGGTGCGTAAAGTTCTGAGTTCACGCTTCAGCGTGTTGCCGCCAGCGAAGCGCGGCGGCGGCAAAGTGTGTTCCGCGTTTGAACTCAGAACTCTACGCACCATTTGATTTGAATCGGTATAAATCAAACCCGAAACCTGAAACCCGAAACTAATAAAATAAACCAAACCTGAACCCTAAACCCTGAACCCCGAAACCAGCCTATCTTTCCGACAAATCGCACCAGATCGTCAGTCCGCGCCAATCGCCGAAGGATTGGTAAAACTTTTCGATTTCCCGGTCGGCGCAGATTTTGCCGCCGTTGTGTTTGGCGTAAAATTTCGCCCGCAGCCACGAATCGAGCGCGAAACCGTCGTAACGTCCGACGAGTTTTAACAGGTTTTCCGCCGCGTAATCGCCGACCCCTTTGATTCGCTTCATTTCCTTTTTTAATTCAACGGTCGGCAAATCCGAATCGAGCCAGCTTTCGGGATTGATTTTTCCGCTCGCCACGTCACCGGCGAGTTCGGCAAAATAGGCGGCGCGATAACCGGCACGGATTTCGTCCCGGTAAAATTTTGTCGAGACGCTCGCCATTTTATCGGCTGTCGGAAAAGCGCGTTTGCCGTCTTTCGCCGTTTCGCCGAGCTTTTCCGCGAGATTCGCCGTCATCTTTTTAGTCAACGCCCACGAGCAATTCGTCGTGCCGACGGTTTTCACCAAATCCTCATAAACCGTCGGCGAGCGAAGCAGTCTGCCCGCGTTGTTGTTCGCAATCCAGGACAGACGCTTTTCAGTTTTCGTCAATTGATAGAATTCCTGCAAATCGTCGTCGAGCCGCAGAATGTGGCGCACGGCGCGCACGATTGTGTTTGCGGTCGTCTGATTCGCTGCGCTTTCGGCAATCTCGATTGCGAGTTTGCCGCCATCCGCTTCGCTGATTCGGGCGGCGACCGGATTTCCCGAATGATCGAAAACATAACTCAAACGCAGTTTTTCGCGTTCGACTTCAAACGGCAAAAGCTGGCTCCAGCCGTGACCGAAAAGCGTTTGTTCAAAACTGAAATTTTTCGGAGTCTCAATAAAAACAGTGTTCGACATAAATTTCCTTTCAGATATTTCGGCTAAAAACAGCGCGGCTTCGTCTAATCAGCCGTTAAAGAATTTTTTCCCTGTTTGTCGTTAATTCGGAATTGATCAGGGCATCAATCAGCCGGCGGAGATTATTATACGAGATGAGCAAAAAATCGCTTGTTATTTTCCGCCGGATACTCTAAATTAGTTTTTATTACACTGATTAACGACGCATATCCTACCTGTCGTTAAGATTTGAATTGGGTATTTTGACGTAACTTAAAAAGGAATTTTCAGGAGGCAAGACATATGATGTGCAGAAAGTCGCACCGGTGGTGTCAACTTATAAGTGCGGGTTTACTCGTTTTTCTGGCGGCATTTTCGGCGCGGGCGCAAAACGACGACCCGAATCCCGATTCGCCGACCCCGGTTTTAATCAGTGAAGCCGATTCGCTGCGCGCCCTGGCGACCGCGCCCGGCAAATCGCTGACGGCGGCGGGACGCGGCGGCATTCCGGTAAAAATCAAAAGTCCGGCGTTTCCGCTTAACGCGCGAGTCGTGCTTTATGTGACCAATCTCGATTTGCTAGACGGCGAAGGCGCGACCGCTTTCCGCTTGAACGTCAAGGACGGCGGCGGCAGACGTTATCGTTTTCCGGTGCTGGATTTGCAGCCTTTGAAAGACCGTCCGCAGGTGTTCGCGCTGACCGTCGAGCTGCGCGACGAACTCGGCTTTTACGCCCAGCCCGAAGCGACCGGCGATGTGCTGGTCAGCGTCGCGTGGCGCGGTTTGGAAAGCAATCGTCTGCGTCTCGGATTAGGCAAAACCGGCGGAACGCTCAAAGATGAAGCGGGAATGCAGCCGGCTCCGATGCCGTTTATCCAAACGGCGCGAACGGCTAAAAACGATTCGGGCAAACCGGACGCGGCGGATTACGTCGGCTATCGCTATTCGGGCGACCGCACCAGATTTCTGGAGCAGGCGACCTTCGGACCGACGACCGCACTGGACGATAGAATCCGCCGCATCGGTTTGCGGACGTGGCTGGCGGATCAGTTTGAAGAATCTTATCCGACCCTTCCCTATCCGAACTTCCCGCTGATGTCAACCACGCCGCCGTCCGATTGTGACGGCAATCCCAATGTTCCCGACCGCGACCCGCTCT
The DNA here is from genome assembly GCA_043768465.1 of Pyrinomonadaceae bacterium. Classification (GTDB taxonomy): domain Bacteria; phylum Acidobacteriota; class Blastocatellia; order Pyrinomonadales; family Pyrinomonadaceae. Next base: position 25,277 of record JAYVKL010000168.1, on the reverse strand, counting down.
GCTTTCGTAATATCTATTCGATGTATCCGGTGCAGAACTGGTTTTTTCAAGAGGCCTTTTACGGCAGCGCGCAGTTGAAACATCGCACGACCTGGGCGTTGAGCCAGATGTGGGTGACTTCCGGCGTTGGCATCCAGCAGTCGAGCTATTTCACGAAGTATTACAAGACACTCGGCAGCAACGCTTTCGGCAATTATCGAACGCTGATGCAGGAGATCACTCTGAATGCGGCGATGGGCGATTATCTCGATATGATTCGCAGCACGAAGACCAGCCCGAACGAAAACTACGCCCGCGAGATTTTACAGCTTTTCAGCATCGGATTATTTCAACTGAACCCGAACGGAACTTTGAAGCTCGACGCAAGCAATAACCCGATTCCGACCTACGATCAGGCGACGGTCAATAATTTTACCAAGGTTTTCACCGGCTGGCGGCTTTGCCCGAATGCGGCGGCTTGCCCGAATTTTGTCACCGGAGTGCCAGATTATATTGACCCGTTGGATTCGAATCAGGTTAATCACAACGTCGAGGCGAAAACGCTGCTCGATTATCCGGGCGCGGTCAACAAAAATATCGCGCCGAATCTGAACGGCAGCGTCGAACTCAATCAGGCTCTGGATAATATCTACAATCATCCGAACGTCGCGCCGTTCGTCAGTCGTTTTCTGATTCAGCACCTGGTGACGAGCGATCCGACACCGGCTTACGTCGGACGGATTGCCGCCGTGTTCAATGACAATCGCGCCAATCCGACGCAGTTGAAGGAAGTGGTCAAAGCGATTCTGCTCGACCCGGAAGCCAGAGGCAGCGTCAAAACCGATCCGAACTACGGCAAACTGCGCGAGCCGGTGCAGTTAACGACGAATTTACTGCGGCAGTTTAATGTTCAGTCGGCTGACGGTTCGGCACCAAGCGACGGCTACCTCGCCCTGCAAACGGCGGCGATGGCGCAATTCGTCTTTTACTCGCCGACGGTTTTCAATTTCTATCAGCCCGATTACACCGTTCCGGGAACGGGTTTGAATGGACCGGAGTTTGCGATTTTGACGACCGGCACGGCAATCGCCCGCGCCAATTTTGTCAATACGATGGCTTTCAGCCGAATCAGTTCCGCGCCGCCGGTTATTCCGAACGGCACGTCAATTAATTTGACTGACTTACAGACGCTGGCGGCGGCGGATGCGACGAGCAATCAACTGCTCGACGCGCTGAACACGAAAATGATGCACGGCACGATGACGGCGGAGAACCGCTCGACGATCCTGACGGCGGTTAACGCAGTTGCTGCGAACGACCCGCTGACCCGTGCCAGAACCGCAGTTTATTTAATAGCGACATCGTCGCAATACCAGGTGCAGAGGTGATAAATATGAAACAAGACAGACGAGAATTTATAAAAAAATCGGGTTGCGCTTTGGGAATGGCGGCGTTGGCAACGCAAGTCGAGCATTTCGGGATGATGACCGTTCTGGCGCAGCAAGCCGACGCAGCGCAGGCGGACGCGCCGCCGAGCGATTACCGCGCTCTGGTGTGCGTTTTTATGCAGGGCGGCAACGACGGCAACAATACCGTCATACCGAATCACGGCGACGCTAATTTGAGCAATTACCAAGCGTATTTCGGGGCGCGAAACCCAGCGGGTCTGGCGATTCCGCAGGCGCAGCTTTTGCCGATCAGCGTGCCGCGAGCGGGCGGTTTGACTTACGGGTTGAATCCTAATCTGGGAATCGTTACGCCGCCGATTCCGAACCCGAATCTGGTTATCAACAACGGCATCCACGAACTCTGGGCGCAGGGTAAAATGGCGGTCGTCACCAACGTCGGAACGCTTATCAAACCGATGACGCGGGCGCAGTATCAGGCTAATTCGATTCCGCGACCGTTTCAACTGTTTTCGCACTCCGATCAGGTTTCGCAGTATCAGGGCGGACGCGCCGACATCCGAACTTTCACCGGCTGGGGCGGCAGAATTTCCGATCTGCGAACAACGCCGGACAATCCGAGCGGTCTGATTCCGATGATTACTTCGATCAACGGGGCGCAGTTGTTCACCGCCGGGCAGACGACGCTGCCGCTCGCCATCGCTAATGCCGGAACTTCGCTGGCGCAGGTTCTGAACCCGCAGGGATTCAACACTTCGACGGCTTCGCAGGCACGGCTGGCGGCATTTAACCAACTGCGGACGCAGGACTTGAACGCCAATTACGTTTCGGCGGCGAGTCATATCACCGACCAGGCGATTCAAGCCAACCAAGCCTTGCAGACATCGCAGGAAGTAACCGAGCTTTTCCCCAATACGGGTTTCGGCAGTCAGCTCAAACAAGTGGCGCGACTGATTAAAAAACGCACGGATTTGACCGTCAACCGTCAAATTTTCTACGTTCAACTGGGCAGTTTCGACACGCACACCGCGCAGATTGCCGGACAGGGCGGTTTGCAACTGCAATTCAGCCAGGCGGTTCGCGCTTTTTACAACGAAATGGTTTTGCAGGGCGTTTCGGATAAGGTCACGCTCTTTTCGATGACCGATTTTTCGCGGACGTTTAATCCGGCGGGAGTCGGCTCGAACGCCGGCAGCGACCACGCCTGGGCGAATCATCTGTTCGTCGTCGGCGGCGCGGTTAACGGCGGCGATTTTTACGGTGTCAACACCGCCAACGGAACGCCGTTCCCGAATCTGACGATGAACGGACCCGACGATGCCGACAACGGCACGGGCGCGCGCGGTCGCTGGATTCCGACGACTTCGGTCGAACAATACGCGGCAACCTTGGCGCGCTGGTATGGATTGCCGGAAGATAAAATGGCAACTGTTTTTCCGAATTACGGCAATTTCCTTGCCAACACGAATCTCGGGTTTATGCAGGCGTAAATACTTTTGACATTTTTGCCAATCAAAAAAGCACGGCGTAGTTTTATCAAAACCTACGCCGTGCTTTTTTAATTGAATCAGAGTGACTTGTCTGAGGCATTCAGATCATTTTCTATTGCTTGTTAACCATTTGCCCCCGCCTCAAAGTTCAGGTTAAAAGCCGGATGCAAAAAGCGTTGACGGCTTAAAAAATTTAAAACTCCTGGTCGTTTTCATCGCTTCGCTTTATGGTTTGTTGCGGTCGCGTCCCTGCTGTCCGCTATACGGTAAATTATCGCCCGTGCCGCCCGGTTTTTGCAGATGAATCCGTAACTGCCATAAATTTTTGTCCACGCCGTAAGCCAAATCCTGTAATTTATTGCTGGTTACCGGATCGCTCTCTTCGGTCTCGCGGATGTCGGTGTAAATTTCCTTCTGCAAAACGGTGATCCGGTCGAGCAGCAACTTCAACGATTCGTTGTCGGTTACATAACCGGCGGGAAATTCGGGAATGTTCGTCGTTTTGGCAATCGTCGAGTATCGTCCGTCAATACTGAACCCCAACTGCAAAGCGCGTTCGGCGAAAAGGTCTGCCTGCATCCGGTAAAAGTCGGCTTGTCCCTGATAAAATTCGTGCAGCGACAGATACAGCGATCCGTTGACGTTCCAGTGCGCTTCTTTGTTTTGATTGAACAGCGCAAGCAGATCAACGGTTAGTTGTTGCATTAGTTTAGCGACTTTTACGCGGTCGGCTTCGCTCGTCAGCGGATAACTGTCTTCAATGCGCTTCGGCTGCGGGAGTTTTTCGTTGCTCTGTCCGTCCTCTTTCGCGCCGTTCGCCCGCGTTTTGACTTCCTGCTGAGTGCGTCCGTCAACTTGATTTTCCTGTTGTTTCTGCGCGTCCTTGTTCTGCGCCAATGATGCGCCGGCGAGGACGACAATTGCCGCACCGCCGGTTAAAATTTTTTTGATACTCATATTTACTTCCCTTGTTCGTTTTTCCTTTGTCTTTTTTCGCGGCTGAAAGCTCTTTTGCCGCAGCAACGATATTTTAAAATTATCACGACATCCGAATCGGCGTTTGTAGTGAAGAATACATTGCCCGTGACCAGCCGCCAGCCTGGAATTTTGCCTGACCGCCGCCGATTGCGGCTCGTCAAATCTAAACTTCCTTGAATTCCGAATCAACGTCTTCGCTGGAGAGCGCGACGCGGTAATTTTTCGATTGCTTCTGCTTGGTGATTAATAAATCGTCTTTGGTTTTCAACAAATCCGAACGGTTGTAAACGGAAATTTCAAAATTGTAGCCGTGCGTAATCGCGTCTTTCGGACAGGCTTCGACGCAGAAACCGCAGAAGATGCAGCGTCCGTAATCAATGTTATAAACTTTCGCGTAACGCTCGTCGCGCCCGATGCGCTCTTCGTAGGGTCGCGGATCGTCCTGCGCTTCGATGTAAATGCAGTCGGACGGACACGCCGCCGCGCACAGATAACACGCCACACATTTTTCCTTGCCGTTCTCGTCGACGTGAAGCAGGTGCTGCCCGCGATAGCGCGGCTGAACGGTAATCGGAACATCGGGATACTGCACCGTCCAACTCTGTTTCGGCAATTGTGAAATCGTCGCTCTCATTCCCGAAAGCACGGCTTTGGTTGATTTGAACACGTCGCTGATTAAAGACATTTTTTTCCTCTCGATAAATTTGACTGCTTAAATTATAGCAATAAAAAACTCGCCTCATCAAAATTGAAGCGAGTAAATCATTTTTGTTTTCAACTTTAACGCGGCAGTGCCAAGCCGGAAAATCCGATGACCAGCACGATAATATAATAAGCCACGCCGACCAAGAAAAATAACCCGCCGAGACTCATTCCGACAATCGCCAGTGTTTTTCCGCCGTATTTGGTCGGGTCGGTGTTGACGTTTTTCATTCCGAGATAGCCGGTAATCAACGCCGCAATTCCCGTCAGCGGCGAAACGTAGCAGCAAATCGAAAGAATTCCCAAAACCAGGGAGATAATCGGCAACGTTTGATCTAATCCCTGCGCGGCAGCCGACGGCTGAAAAGGCGTGTTCGCGCCGATATTTTGGTTCTGCCAACTCGCGTCGGGCGCGGGCGGCGGTGTCCATTCGGTTTGCTGAAGCGGCTGATTAAAAGGTTCGGCGGCTCCGAAAGGCGACGGCGGATCAAACGGATTCGGCTGGTTCGGCTCGGCGTAATCCTTGACCGGCGGCGGTTTCGAGTCGCCGAACGGATTCATTCCCGGCGGCAGATAACCCGGCGGCATAGACAAATCGAACGGCGACGGAATCGGATTGCCGTCCCGATTGCCGTAGGGCGACCTGCCGGAAAAATCATTTTCAAACGGTTTGGAATCGAACGGCGACGGCGGAACCGGCGGCACGTCAACTTTATCCATAATGGCGGTTGCCGCATTTGAATTTTCGTCTTCCGCTTGCGGCACAGACCCGTCGCCGAAATTCGGCGGAGTCGAAAAAGGCTCGTTTGCCCTCGGCGGAATCGGCGCGGCACTGCTCATTCCCTTTGGTTTCGGTTCGATTAGCGGCGCGGACGGTGCTTGGAAAGGAGCGGGCGGCAAATCCAGCGGCGACGCTTCTTCGATTTTGTCCGACTTCAGTTCCGCCTTCAATTCCTCCTGCGAGACGACCAGCGTTTTCAAATTATCGGGTTCCTGGGGAAGCTGCAAAATGTCGTCTTCGACTTTCGGCGGCGGCATCGCCACCATCGTTTTGAACGGATCGAGCGGCGGCACTGCCGTCGCCATGCCGCTTTGATTGCCGACTATCGTCTTAAACGGGTCAAGCAGCGCGCCGTCAATCTTTTCGATTAAAACCGTGCCGTCGGTCTGGCAAAAGCGCATCGAATCGGGAAATTCCTTATCGCAAGTCGGGCATTTTTTCATCGTTATCCGTCCTTTTGAAAATAGATTTTGGTGATTAGATGCCGGAAAGAAAACGCATCTGACATCTAATATCCACAATGTTTTAAACTAATTCAAGTTTGCTGAAGAAATATCCGATTTCAATCGCTGCATTTTCGTCCGAATCCGAACCGTGAACGGCATTTTCGCCGATTGAACCGGCAAACTGTTTCCGAATCGTGCCGTCCGCCGCGTCCGCCGGATTGGTCGCGCCCATCAAATCGCGCCACGCTTTGACGGCGTTTTCCTTTTCCAACGCCAGCACAACGCACGCGCCGCTCGCCATAAACTCGGTTAATTCGCCGAAAAACGGACGTTCCGCGTGAACCGCATAAAAACCCTCCGACTGCTTTTTCGATTGATGAATCAGCTTCATCCCGCGAATCTTGAATCCGTTCGCCAGAATCAAGTCAATAATTTTTCCCGAATGCCCTTTCGCCACCGCGTCGGGCTTGATAATTCCAAATGTTAAATTGCTCATTGTTTATTATTTTTATTCTTCCTTTTGGTTTTATTTGTTTTTTGGACGTTTCTTCCAAACATCCTTATTAAATCTTGTTCGAGGCTTTCATTGTTCTTCAATTTACTAAAATTCTTACGGACAAATTCCTCCGTAACCGCACGGTTCAGCGTTCAGCGAATCCAAGGCAATATCAAGATTCATTCTGCCCAAGTATGAAGACACAAACTTAAAATCTTTCAAAACAAATTTTTCAAATCACTGATTCGTCAAGTCAACAACTACTTCATATTTTGCCATCCTAAAATTGAAGGACGTTTTCGAGTCATACGAGTTGAAAGACAAATTCAAAACATAAACGCCTTCTTCGTTCGTTAAAGTTTGAAACTTTTCGCCCTTTTCATTTGTTGCAATTACTTTTGCTCCGACGATTACCGCTCCGTTCGCGTCATAAACAATTCCACTCAAGACGGAACTGTTTTGTTTGTCCGTTGTGCGTTTAAGTTTGACATTGTAATTTTCAATTTTGCAGATTGGGAAATTAACTTTTTGTTTGTAGATTTCAAACCCATCCGCCGATACAATTAGTTGGAAATTCCCATTTACTGTTTGTCCCGCCCAACTTGTAAAAACATACGCGCCGCCCAGCCTGATTAGTTTTACATACGACGGAAGTTTTGATTTACCATCTAAACCTGCTAATTCGAGTTTTGCATTTTCAATTACTTTTCCCGATTCATCTTGAATTGAAAACTTTAATCCATAACGGCAATCTGCTTGTGCATTCACACTAAAATTGAAGCCACAAACCAGAGCAGTTAAGATTAAAATTTGTAAAACTTTCATATATCTTATTGAGATAATTTCACACTTAAACACGCCTCAATATCTGCAATTTGTAGATCCGGGTAATAATCTCGCTTTATCTCATCAAAAGATAAACCCTCGTTGATTAGTTCCAAAACATTCTGCACCGTGATTCGCGTTCCCACAACGCACGGTTTGCCGAAATGGATATTCGGATTGACTGAAATTCTTTCGTTCATATTATTCACCCGAATAGTTCCTTCAGTTCCGTCGTGATGCGCGTCGGCTTCAAAGTTTCGCGGTCAATCAAACACCAAACGCTTCTGGCTCTGACCAGCAAATCTTCGCCGCGCCGGATTTCGGTGAAGCGTTCCCAACTGACGCGCGTCGGTTCGCCGACCCAAGTTGTAATCGTGATTTCCTCATTTTCAAACGCCGGTTTTTTATAATCAATTTCGTGGCGCGTAACGATCCAGGTTGATTTTTCGCGTGTCTCCTCGTTTGTCGCCGAAAACCAATGCGCGACCGCCGCCTCTTGAATCCACCTGACATACGCCACATTGTTAACGTGATTTTGAGCGTCAATATCGGCGGCGGATACTGTGAACGAATGGGAGAAAATCATATCGTAGGGGCGATCCCTTGTGGTCGCCCGTCCTTTTTATGAGCCAATCTTTTGTATTCATTAGTCGGTGACAGCTTTCAAAATTTCAAATGACAACCCGCGACTCGCGTAAGTTTGAAAAAGCGTTTGTGTCTCCGTGTTGCTCAAAAAAATCACGGCGAGTTTGTCTTCGGGAACGATTAAATTCAGAGCGCAAAAGCCGTTGATATAACCTTGCCGCTCAACGATTGTCTTTGACACGCCGCCGAGTTTCAATTTGTAGCTCCAGCTTCCGAGCGCGACGAAACCCAATTTGTCGGACGGCGTGAACATTTCGTCGGTAAACTTTTTTGACAAGAGTTTATAAGCCATCAATGCCTTGTCCCACAACAGCAAATCTTCAGCAGTCGAAAACATCGCGCCCGCCGCGCCGAAGTTTTGAATTTGCACGAAACCTTCGTTGAAAAACGCGCCGTCTTTGAACGAATAACCGTTCGCCAGATTTTCGATGACGTTTTCATTTTTTAGAAGTCCGCTGTCCTTCATTCCGAGCGGCTGCAAAATCTTTTCTATTAAATTCGCTTCATAGCTTTTGCCCGAAATCTTTTCGATGATCGCGCCTAAAATTACAAAATCGCCGTTGTTGTAATTAAATTTCGCGCCCGATTCAAACAGCAAATCGCCTTGCAGATATTTGCCGGTAACGAAATTTGCGTCCGCCGTCCGGTGATCTTCGCTGACATAAAATTCATCCGGGAAAACCGGCAAACCGGACGCGCTCAACAGCAAGCTGCGAATTTTAATTTTGCTCGCGGTCTCTTTGCGAAACTCCGTTGGATAATCGGCGATAGTCGCGTCGAGATTGATTTTTCCCGCTTCGACGAGTTTCATTATGAGCATCGCCGTAAACTGTTTCGTAACGGAACAAATTCTAAATTTCGTCGAAATCTGATTGGCGATGTTCCATTGCCGATTTGCTTTGCCGACCGCGCCGCTGAAAATGATTTTGTCGTTTTCAGAGGACAAAACAACGCCCGAAAATTCGCCTTCCGCGTAAGCTGTTTCGAGTATTTGCTGAACTTTCAGACTTTTCGTTTGCGCGTTTGCGTGAACCGCAACAACTAAAACAGCCGGTAAAAATAGGCAGATTTTCAAATATTTAAGTTTCGGTTTCATAAATTTAGTGCTTCTCATAATTCAATTTGACAAATGAAAAACACCGCTCAAAACAATTTTGTGACAAAGTTCAAGTCTGTGTTTAGAGTCTGCACTTCGCACTGCGAAAACACGCTGGAGCGTGGACTCTGAACGAAGGCGAAGGCACTCGATGAGACATAAATTCAAAACATTATTTTCCGAGAACCCGTTTCATCGTCGCGCCGATGTCGGCGGGCGATTTGACAACGTGAATGCCGGCGGCTTCGAGAGCCTTCATTTTTTCCTCCGCTGTACCTTTGCCGCCCGAAATGATTGCGCCCGCGTGTCCCATTCGTCTTCCCGGCGGCGCGGTTTGTCCGGCGATGAAAGCGACAATCGGTTTGCGTTTTGACAAGCCGCTTTCAAACGCCCACTGCGCCGCGTCTTCTTCGGCGGAACCGCCGATTTCGCCGATTAAAATAATGCCTTCGGTCTCGTCGTCGTCGGCAAATAATTTGAGCGCGTCGGTGTGCGTCGTGCCGATAATCGGATCGCCGCCGATGCCGATTGCCGTTGACTGCCCTAAATCCCTGGTTTGCCCGACGGCTTCATAAGTCAGCGTTCCCGACCGCGAAACGATGCCGACGATGCCTTTTTTGTGAATATGTCCGGGCATAATCCCGATTTTGCATTCGTCGGGCGTGATGACTCCGGGACAATTCGGACCGATCAGGCGCGTGTTTCTGTCGCGCAGATATTCTTTAACGGCGATCATATCGGCGATGGGAATGCCTTCGGTGATGCAGACGACCAGCGGAATTCCCGCCGCCGCCGCTTCCATAATCGCGTCCGCCGCAAATGCGGGCGGAACGTAAATGACCGAAGCGTTCGCGCCGGTTTCCTGAACCGCTTCGGCGACCGTGTTGAAAACGTGAATGTTTTCGTGCGTCGTTCCGCCTTTCGCCGGGGTGACACCGCCGACGACGTTCGTGCCGTATTCGACCATTTGAATGGTGTGAAAAGTTCCCTCTTTGCCCGTGATGCCCTGCACAATCAGACGTGTATTTTTGTCAACTAAAACGCTCAAAATCGTTCTCCTATGGAATTTATGCTGGTTAAATCAAGGCAGAAGTATAACACGAGGCGTAATTGTTTTGGCAATTTCCGATTCGCCGTCTTCACGTCGAAACTATCAGACGGCGATTGATTGACAACCGTATAAAAATGCAGTCTTTTTAAACCAAGACTTTTTTATAAATTAAAATTTGATAATTGATAACTGTTGACTGATAACTGATTTTATGAGAGTTGCCGTTTTATCTGCGGAAGCCGTTCCCTACTCCAAAACCGGCGGTTTGGGCGATGTTGCGGGCGCACTGCCGAAGGCTTTGCGAAGCGTCGGCGTTGATGCTTTTTTGATTACGCCGCTCTACCGTCAAACCGATGAAAAATTGATTGACCATTTGGCGATTGACGATTTGCCGGTTGAATGGTGCGGGGCGAATTATAAAGCGCAGGTTTTCTATTCGGAAGCGAACGGTTCGCCGACGTTTTTGATTCACGCGCCGGAGATGTTCTTCCGCGATTCGATTTACGGTTACCGGGAAGATTACGAGCGTTTCGCGTTCTTCAATCACGCGGCGATTGGGCTGATGAAACGTCTCGGCTACGCGCCCGACATCGTGCATTTGAACGATTGGCACTGCGGTTTTGCGGCGGTGGAAATCGCTAAATTGCGGCGTTTTGATGTTTATTGGCAGAACACGCGGACGGTTTTTTCGATTCACAATCTCGCGTATCAAGGCGCGTTCGGGATGGAGGAATTGTGGAAACTCGGTTTCGGCGACGACTTTTCGCAGAACGCTTTTTTATTTAACGGCGCGGCTTCGGCAATGAAAGCGGGGTTGGCTGATGCCGATATGTTGTCAACCGTCTCCAGGCGTTACGGCGACGAGATTCAGCAGACGGAAAACGGTCACGGTCTCGATTGGCTGCTTCGGCAGAGAAATGACCGTTTGCACGGCATCGTCAACGGCGTTGATTACGATGTCTGGAATCCGGCGACCGACGCGGAACTGACCGCGCATTTCGATGTTAATAATCTTGAAGGCAAACGCGCCTGCAAACGCGCTTTGCTCGATACTTTTTTCCTGCCGCACAACCTCGATCAGCCGATTTTCGCTTCGATTACGCGGCTGACTTCGCAGAAAGGTTTTGATTTAATTCAACAAACCGTCGGCGAGATTTTGGCGACCGGCGCATATTTTATCGCGCTCGGTGCGGGCGACCGGCGGCACGAAGATTTTCTGCAAAAGCTGCGCGATTTCGCGCCGCAGCAAGTCGGCATCTACAAAGGTTACAACGAGAGTTTAGCGCACCAAATCGAAGCCGGAGCCGACATATTTTTGATGCCGTCGCGCTTTGAGCCGTGCGGGTTAAATCAGATGTATTCACTGCGTTACGGCACGATTCCCATCGTCCGCGCCGTCGGCGGTCTGGACGATACGGTGGAGAATTTCGACCGCGTGAACGGCACGGGCAACGGCTTCAAATTCCAAGATTTTAACGCCGACCAATTTCTCGAAAAAATTTACGAAGCGTTGTTTGCGTATTATGACAAAGACGCTTGGCGCAAGTTACAGCGTAACGGAATGACGGTTGATAATTCGTGGGAAAACGCAGCGCGGAAATATGTGCAGATTTATCAAATGACTTTGTAACGGATAATGGATAACGGATAATTAAGAGATTCTTAGAGCGTGTTTGGAAATTCAAAAAAGACCGGCAATTTTACATTCTTCATTCTAAATTTTTACCGGATAAAAATTAAAAATGTCGAATGTAAAATGTAAAATTAAGCCATCCACTTTTCGACCGAGTGAATCTCCAAACACGCTCTTGGAGTTATCCTTTGTCCGTTAAAATTTATTTCATATATTTATCTAAAAAATCGGCGACACGCGGATACAAATCGAGCCGGTTTTTCAGTTTCGAGATGCCGTGTCCTTCGTCGTCGTAAAGTTTATACTCGACAATCGCGCCCCGGTCTTTCAGGGCTTTGACGACTTGTTCGGCTTCGGTGTAAGGCACTCGCGGATCGTTTTTGCCTTGAATGACGAAAAGCGGCGTTTTGATCCGATCAACTTTGGCAATCGGCGAGATTCTTCGCAAAAACTCGATGTCTTTGTCGAGCATTCCGTATTCGACTTCGCGCTGTCTTCGGCGATAACCGGAAGTGTTTTTCAGAAAAGTTTCCCAATTGACGATGCCGACCGTATCAACCGCCGCCGCCCACAAATCCGGGTAGAGCGTAATCGCCGCCAGCGTCATATAACCGCCGTAACTGCCGCCCGTCACCGCGATTCGCTTGGCATCCGCGCCGCCATTTGTTTTTAACCACTCAGCCGCCGCCGCCAAATCCTTCACCGAATCTTCACGTTTCTGCACGTCGTCGAGATGCGTGAAAGTTTTGCCGTAGCCGGTTGAACCGCGCACGTTCGTGGCGAGAACGGCGTAACCGCGCGACAGATAATATTGATAAAGCGGATTAAATCCGGGACGCTCCTGCCCTTCGGGTCCGCCGTGAACACTGACGATTACTGGTAGATTTTTTGTTGGACGAACGCCGATACTGAAATTTCCTGCCGGTGAATTTACTACTTTGCCGACAATTTTTTCAGGTCTGTAATACCAAGCCGGAATCTCGCGCCCGTCGAAAGTTTTATATTTAATCAACTGCGGCTCGACGAACGTCTCCTGCGGAATATCCGAGAGCGAGCTTTTCGTGATTTGCGTTAGACTTTTCGACTTCACATCGTAAAGCCAAACGTCCGAATTATACTTCGCCGAACCGAACGAAAACGCCAGTTTGCTGCCGTCTTCGGAGAATTGCAGACCGCCGATGATGCCCTGCGCGGGCAGTTTGATCGTTTCAGATTTGAAATTGAGATTTGAAATCAAAGGCTTGCCGTTCACTTCGATTTTTCGCAAGTTTAATTCTGAAAAGCCGTCGCGGTTGACGGTGTAGGCGAGCGCACTGCCTTTCGGCGAAACTTTGATTGATTCGACATCCCAATCCGGCGCGTCTTTCCCGACGGCGATTACGTTCGCGCCGCCGTCGCTTCGTAAATTATCCATCTGTGCTAACGACGAATATTCGCGGTCTTTGTTCGTCGCCAGCACAATCGAATCGCCGTCCGGCAAAAATTCCACATCGCTGAATTGCGAAGCGTCCGAGTGCGGTGTGAGCAGCGTTTCTTTTTTCGCCGCCGCGTCAATCAAATAAAGATTGTTGTCCAATCCGAGTTCCGTTCCCGAACGCGAAACGATGAACCGTCTGCCGTCTTTCGAGGCGGCGGCGAAATCATTGTTGCCGTCCTGCTGATAAATCAGGGCTTCTTTGCCGTCGGCGATGTCCATCGAATAAACGTCAAAGAAATTTTTGTTCCGCTTGTTCGAGGCGTAATAAATCCGCTTGCCGTCCTCCGACAGCGCACCGAAGTTATAGCGCGTCGGCGGATTCGCCGTCAGTTCCCGAAGGCTTGAGCCGTCTGACTTCATCACGAAGAACTGCGTGTTTTCGTTGCCGCCGACGGCTTTCCCGAAAACGATTTCGTCCCGCGTCGGCGAACAGACGGCGAACGAAACATTGTCATCGTATTTCGTCAACTGTCGCGGCTCGCCGTTCGGCAAATCAATCGCCCAAACCTGCGAAGTCCCGGAAACATTCGTCAAATAAATAATTCGCTTGCCGTCCGCCGAAAAGTTCGGCGACGAAGCCGATTTGATATTCAAATACTGCTGAATCGTATATTTACCCTGCGCGAAACCAACCGAAACGCCGAACGTCAGCAAAATTAACAGAACGTAAATTTTCTTCATAAAATTCTCCCGAAAAAAAAATGGATAACGAAACTTTCGTCTCATTATCCACAATTATCTCCGATAAATTCAACTGAAAACAGATTCAGCCGCCAACGACACGAACGAACACGATTAAAACCATAAAAATAATTCGTGAAAATTCGTGTTATTGGCGGCTAAAAATTCTTCGCCGATTGCGCTCCTATAAATTCACTTTTCCGTGATCGCCGCCGCCGGCAGGTTCGCCCGTGACCAGTGCTTTGACGAAGCCGGCGAGTTTCACCACCGCGCTCGAAGTCGAATTCCAATACTCGGCTTGCTCGACGGAAACCTTCAGCAAAATAAGCGTCGGATCGTCGAGACCTTTGGGAAACCACGCTTTCAAAATCGGATTCCACAACTCTTCGATTTTTTTCCGGTCGCTGACCAGTGAAGCCGTTCCCGAAACTGAAACGTAGGTGTTATTGCTCGGCGACGAATACGCGACGTTAACGCGGTTGTCTTTTTCGATCTCGTCGGTTTTGTGCGTATCGCTGCTGGTAAAAAACCACAAATCGCCGTTAAACTCGGCTTCCTGCGTCTGCATCGGGCGCGAACGCAAAACGCCGCCGTCCATCGTCGTCAGCATCGCAATCTCCACGTCCTTGATTAAACCATTTAATTTTTCGATTGATTCTTCTTTAGTTTCCTGCATAAATTACACTTCCCTTTTCTCAATAAATTTTGCGATTGTAAATCTCAATGATTGATTTTTACTTATCGGAATCAAAAATTCAACCGGCTTACTCAGAAAGTGCGGCGACTCGTCACCCGAAAAAAACTCGATTTCCGAAGCACACTTCGGATTCGGCTGGGGCGGCTGAATCTCCCGCGCTTTCGGGCGAAATGTGACAAACTCTCATAATTTAAATCATTTTCGGCAAGCGTGTTGACGATGCGCCGACTCCAATCTGAACGATTCGGAACTTCACCGCCAACCAAAAAGGCTTCGTTCAATTTGAACGAAGCCTTTCAAATCCTAAACTGACCGCCACGATTTAAACGTCGTAATACATCGAAAATTCCAGCGGATGCGGGCGCAGACGCAGCGGTTGAATTTCGTGTTCGCGTTTGTAGGAAATCCAACGCTCGATCATTTCGGTGGAAAAAACATCGCCTTTCAAAAGAAATTCATAATCGTTTTCCAGCGCGATCAACGCTTCATCCAAACTTCCCGGCAAACTCGGCACGTCTTTTAACTCTTCGGGCGACAAATCGTAAATATCTTTGTCCAACGGCTCGCCCGGATCAATGCGGTTTTGAATGCCGTCCAAGCCAGCCATCATCAGCGCGGCGAATGTAATATACGGATTGCACGACGGATCGGGCGGACGAAACTCCAGCCGTTTGGCTTTCGGCGAATTGGAAAACATCGGAATTCGCACTGCCGCCGAACGATTTCGCGCCGAATAAGCGAGATTGACCGGAGCTTCAAAACCCGGAACTAATCTTTTATAACTGTTGGTCGTCGGCGCGGCGAAAGCGATCAGAGCGGGCGCGTGTTTCAGCAGTCCGCCGATATAAAATTTCGCCATTTCCGAAAGTCCGGCGTATTCGTCGCCCGCGAAAAGCGGTTTGTCGTCTTTCCAGAGCGATTGGTGAACGTGCATTCCCGAACCGTTGTCGCCGTAAAGCGGTTTCGGCATAAACGTCGCGGTTTTGCCGTGCGCGAACGCCGTATTTTTAACGACGTATTTAAACATTTGCAGATTGTCCGCCGTGTGCAGCATATTCGAGAACTTAAAATCAATCTCGCACTGTCCCGACGTGGCGACTTCGTGATGATGACATTCGACGTTGATGCCGAGTTCCAGCAAAACGAGCGAAACCGCGTTTCTAAAATCAATCAAGGTGTCCATCGGCGCGACCGGCACATAGCCTTCTTTCGGGCGAATGTGATAGCCCATATTCGGCGAGGTTTGTTCATTGCCGCGTCTGCCGCTGTTCCAGTGTCCTTCTTCGGAATCAACCGAAAATCCGGCAGAGTTTTGATTGTTGTGAAACGAAACTTCGTCGAAAACGAAAAATTCGGCTTCCGGTCCGACGAAAATCGTATCGGCAACGCCGGTAAATTTCAGGTAACTTTCGGCGCGGACGGCGACCGAACGCGGATCGAAATTGTAGCCTTCTTTGGTCAAAGGCTCGACGACATTTGCAAACAAACAAATCGTCGTTTCTTCGGTGAACGGGTCAACCCAGCAGCGCGACGGATCGGGGACGAGCAGCATATCCGATTCGTGGATAAACGCCCAACCGCGCAGGCTCGAAGCGTCAAAACCGAAACCGTCTTCAAAAGAATCTTCGGTTAATTGGTCAATCGGATAAGTTAAGTGATGCCACGCTCCCGGCAAATCCGTAAAACGAATCGAGACGAATTTCGCGCCCTGATCCATCGCGTAACTCAATACATTTTTAGCGTTCATTAAAACTCCTTTTTTATATTTTTATATTCGGATCAATAGATTTTCGAGTCGTCTCGCAACTCGTGCCGCGAAACAAAGGAAATTCTACACCAGACTTTTAAAACTTCAAAACGATATTTTTAATCATCTTTAAACTATTCACACTGAGTAATTTAACGTGTTTCTTAGCGAAATTAAAACCTACAATTTTGTAACATATTGAAGATTTCCGCTTCGTTCAGAGTCCAAACTTCAGTTTGTCCTCCGCCAGCGAAGCGCAGCGGAAAGACACGCTCAAGCGTGGACCCTGAACGAAGAGCAGGTTTTAAATATCAAGGTTGAGGGCGGCAAAACTCAAGTTATTCATCATCTTCTTCGTCTGGATTATAGATTTCGTAGCCGTAGGAGTCGTCGTAGTAATAACTTTTTTCGCGCTGGTTTTGGTTCCAATTTCCCTCATTATCCGGCTCGCATTTTTCCGCCGCCGGGTCGTCTTTTTCGTCGGGTTCTGCTGGTTTCGTCGTTTCGGGCATAAATCATTTATAATCAATTGGAAAATTTCTACCAAATCAAATTTATGAAATCTAAAAATTATCTTTTGTCAGCCGGACTGATTTTGTCTGCGGTTTTTACAACGTATTACGCGGCGATATCGACCGCGCAGCAAGCCATACAAACATCGCCGCCGGTCGCGGCAACCGCCGATAACGAATATCAAGTGAGCGGCGTTTTATATATGCAGAAGGCGGGCGAATATCGCGCTTTGTGTTATCAGGCGTTTAATTTGGCGAAGATGTCGCTCGACGCGGACGAGAAGAATCGCAAAAAACTGCCGAAAGCCGACCGCAAAAAACCGCGCGCCGTCGTCGTGGACATTGACGAGACGATCCTCGACAACTCGCCGCAACAGGCGCGTTTGATAAAAAATAGACTGCCGTTTAATTCGGCGGATTGGTATGCGTGGGGTGAGCTGCGAAAGGCGAAAGCGATTCCCGGCGCGGTCGAATTCCTGAATTACGTCGCGTCAAAAAACGTAAAAGTTTTCTACGTCTCGAACCGCGAAGAAGTGCAGAAACAGGCGACGATGGACAACTTAAAAAGCGTCGGTTTTCCCGATGTCAACGCCGAGGACGTGCTTCTGCGCGATAAAGAATCAACCAAAGAGCCGCGCCGTCAGTTGATTTCCCAAAAATACCGCATCGCTATTTTGATGGGCGATAATCTCAACGATTTATCGAACATCTTCGAGAAAAAGTCGGTCGCCGACCGCTTTATGGAAGTTGATAAAACAAAAACCGAATTCGGCTCACGCTTTATCGTGCTGCCGAACGCGATGTATGGCGATTGGGAAAGCGCAATTTACGAATATCAGCGTTTGACCGAAGCGCAGAAAGCAGAAAAACGGGCGAACGCGCTGGAATTGCCGTGAGAAATTAGAATTTTCTGCTGTTTAAACAATAGTTTGGCTGGCTTTCAACTGCCGTGCGGCGGAGAAACCTCTGAAAATCATAAAGAGCGCGAAAGCGTGAAAGGCGACGGGCAAATATGCGCCGAGCAATAAAAGCAGAATCGTGTCGAGAATATACAAAACCATTCCGACGACGAACGCCCAGATTTCGAGTTTATTCGCCCACAATCCGCACAAAACGAGGATTCCGGCGAGGATTGCGTCAACCACGAAAGTGATAACTTTAACGGCGGTGAAACCTTCGCCGGCGGATATTTGGTCAACGACGGCATCGAGCAGTTGCGTGATTCCGAGTCCGGCGATAAAGCTCACATTGCCGCCAAATAAAAAGATTATCGAATTAACCAGCGAGAGTCCGGCGATCCAGTAAAACCAGTTCGCGCCGCTTTTTGTGCGCTTTGCCAAATCGTCATTGTCGGCGATGATTTTTTCCTGTTCGGGTTCGGACGATAAATTTAGAACGCTCATATTTTTCTGGGTTTAATCTTTGGTTGGTGAAACTTTTGATACTATAAACCTTTGGCGAATAACGCCGTAGGACATTCTGCTTTGTTTCCGAAAAACAATCAATTTCAAATATTATGTTTCTCAAAACCTTTAAAGTTTGCCTTTTGAGTTCGGCTTTTTGTGTTTCGGTTTTCGCCCAAACGCTGACGGTGCGCGACATTATGCGCGAACCTTCGATAGCGGGAATGCGTCCCGATGCGGAAAAACTTTCGCCCGACGGCAAAACCGTCGTCTTCTCGTGGAACGCCGAAGGCGCAGAGCCGCGCAATCTTTACATCGTTCCGACGAACGGCGGCGAACCGAAATTGCTCGTGAACGCGGAAAAGAATTTCGAGACGCGCTCCGCCGCACCGGAAAGCAAGTTAAATTACGGCGTGAACGTCCGCGACAATTTCGTCAAAGCGCGTGAAAAAAATCTCGGCGGCGCGGAATTTTCGCCGAACTCGAAACGGCTTTTATTCGTGCAGAACGGCGATATTTATGTTTTGGATTTAGAAGCTAAATCAAGCCTTAAATTGATTCAACCTTCAGAAAATATCTGGGCGAACGTCGAAGCGACTTCACAACGCCTTTCAAATTTGATACCTGAATTACTTAAATCGGCGCAGGCATCCGGTTTTGAGTTACCGGAAGTTTATGGACAAATTGCCGATATGCGTTCAAATCTTTTACGCGCACTAATCGAGTCGCCGCAAGGCGCGAACGGTGATAAATCCGAACGGCAAAAGAACATTATTTTGCAGTTGACTAAAGACCTTGTAGCTGCGCTAAATCCAGTGCTTCAACTGCAAGAAAAAACTCCAAAACCGAATTCTAACAAAAAGTTTGTAGAGCTTTTTATCAAACTTGCAGATGAATTATCCGGCACAAAAAATAGGATTAATGTCGCGCACCTTGATTACAATTATTTTATACAGAATTCTGCGACGAATCCGAGAAGAATCACGAGAACGCAGGGCGCGGAGTTTGCGGCGCGGTGGCTCGACGATGCGACGATTCTTTATCAATCGGGCGGCAATTTCTACGCTTTGAACATCGAAAAAACCGCGCTCGTGCAGTTGAGCAAAGAAGCCAACCCGCCGACTTTCATCGCCGTCTCAAGTGCCGCGCCGACTGAAGATGCGGCATTGCTGGCTTATATCGTGTCCGACAGTTCAAAACAGCGAGCGTTGTTTGTGCCGAATTATTTGGACGAATTCGTGCAGGCTCCGACTTTTCGGCGCGGCTTTACCGAGCAGAAAGTTCTGGTCGTGAAAACCGACGGCAGTTTGGAAAAACCGTTTGAAGTAAAAATCCCGAAAGCGGAAGGCGCGAGTTATCTGCGCGGCGTTGGTTGGGCGGCGGACAATCGCAGTTTGATCGTTGACCGCGTGGACCAAGACACGAAACGGCGGCAGCTTTTTTATATTTTCAATGTCGGCGGCAAAGACGCGCAGACGATTTTATTAACGGAAGAAACCGATGAAAAATGGATCGGCGGACTTTCGCGCATCGTCGAGGCGAACCCGAAAGACGCTTCGCAGATTTTATTTGCTTCGGAACGCGACGGCTTCAATCACTTATATTTGGCGACGCTGGAAAAACGTCCAGCCGCGCCAAATCCGGCGGGCGAGATTCGTCAGGAAAATCCATTGAGCGCAGGTTTCACGGGAAAAGTCGAAATCAAACAATTGACGAAAGGCGCGTTTGAAGCTGATTGGGCGAAATGGCGAAATAACGGCGACGAAATTGTTTTTTCTTCGACGGAAAAAAACACGGCGACGCGCGAGTTTTACACGCTCGATTTGAAAAGCGGTAAAAAATTTCAAGTTCCGTCGAGCGATGACGGAATAAAAAACGGAGCGCAACTTTCGTCTAAAGGCGATGAAGACGTTCTGCTGTTCGAGTTTTCGCGCTGGAACACGCCTTCGGAAATATACGCGCAGCGAGTTTGTCCCGAATGTCGCGGGCTGAATTACCCGAAAAGGTTGACCGCTTCGACCCCCGAAAAGTTTAAGGCGATGAAATGGAACGAGCCGCAATTTATTTCGATCAAAGCACGAGACGGCAAACAGATTCCCGCGAAAATTTATCTTCCCGCCGATTTCGATAAATCGAAAAAATATCCGTCGGTGATTTTCGTTCACGGTGCAGGTTATCTGCAAAATACGATTAATGGCTGGAACAATTATTACCGTGAATTTATGTTCAACCAGCTTTTGACGCAGAAAGGTTACGTCATTTTAGACATTGATTATCGCGGATCGGCAGGTTACGGGCGCGATTTTCGGACGGACGTTTATGACTTTTTAGGCGGCAAGGATTACGAAGACCATCTCGACGCGATTGATTTCGTGGTGAAATATTACGCGGTTGATGCAAAAAAAATCGGCGTTTACGGCGGCAGTTACGGCGGTTTTATGGCGGAGATGCTGGCGTTTCGCTCGGATAAAATAACGTGCGCCGCCGCCCTGCGTCCCGTTGCCGACTGGAAAAACTATTTTGCTTCGTCGCCGGTTTACACGGCGGAAAGATTAGGCTTTCCCGACAAAAATCCCGCCGGCTATAAAAGAAGCTCGCCGATTTCCTACGCCGAAAAATTGAACAAACCGCTGCTGATTCTGCACGGCTTGGTGGACGACAATGTTCCGGCGCAGGATTCGATGCAACTTATCGAAAAGCTGATTCGGCTGGAAAAAACCGAGTATTTTGAAGCGATGCTCTACCCGGCGGAAAATCACGGTTTTCAAAGACCGACGAGTTGGACGGACGAATACGAGCGAATCTTGACCTTTTTCGAGAAACACTTGAAATGAGTGGAGAGTGGAGAGTCGAGAGTCGAGAATCGAGAATTAAGAGTTAAGAGTAGAGAGTCAAGGAGCAAGAAAGAACTTTTTTCTCGACTCTCGACTCTTGACTCTCGACTCTCGACTCTTTACTCTCTACTCTTTTGACATTATGAGAATACTTGTAACCGGCGGCGCGGGTTTTATCGGCTCGCATTTGTGCGAAAGGCTTTTGAACGAAGGCAACGAAGTCATCGCGCTCGACAATTTTTTTACCGGTAGACGCGAAAATATCGCGCACCTGCTCGACAACCATCAATTTGAGTTGATCCGCCACGATGTCACCGAGCCGATTCTGCTCGAAGTCGAGCAGATTTATAATCTCGCGTGTCCGGCTTCGCCGATTCATTACCAATATAATCCGGTCAAAACCGTCAAAACCAGCGTGATGGGCGCGATCAATATGCTCGGTCTGGCGAAGCGCGTTCGCGCCCGAATTTTTCAGGCTTCGACTTCGGAAGTTTACGGCGATCCGCTGGTTCATCCGCAAACTGAAGATTATTACGGCAACGTCAACAGCGTCGGGCTTCGCTCGTGTTACGACGAAGGCAAGCGCGTTGCCGAAACCTTGTTTATGGATTATCACCGGCAGAACAATGTTGACACGCGCATCGTCCGCATTTTCAATACTTACGGTCCGCGAATGCGCGCCGACGACGGGCGCGTCGTCTCGAATTTTATCGTGCAGGCGCTGCGCGGCGAAGATTTGACGATTTACGGCACGGGCGAACAGACGCGTTCTTTCTGCTACGTTGACGATTTGGTCGAAGGCTTTATTCGCCTAATGAACACCGAAGCCGAGGATATTCACCTGCCGGTCAACATCGGCAATCCGGGCGAATTTACGATGAACGAACTGGCGCGGGAAGTCGGCAAAGCTATCGGCAAAGATATAAAAATCAAAAATATGCCGCTGCCGCAGGACGATCCGAAACAGCGGCAGCCGAATATCGAACGCGCCAAAAATCTGCTCGGCTGGTCGCCGACGATTCCGCTCGTCGAAGGTTTGCAGAAAACGGTCGCTTACTTTGCGGAAAGAATCAAAACGTCGGAAAATAGAAACGCGAAAGTTTAATTTAAAAGACAATTATATGAACGAGGAATTTGACGAAAAATTTGCCACCGTCGAAGCAGCCTTAAAATACATCGCCGATTCGCAAGCCAAATCCGAGTTCACCGGCAAACAGGCGAGTGCCAAACACGATAAAGAAATTGCCGAAATACGCGCATCGCAAGACCGAACTCAAAAACATTTGGAACGTATCACCAAAGTCTTGCGATTTAATGTCGAAGAATACGAATTTCAGGAAGATAAAATTACCGAAGCGGGAAAACTTTTAAGCCGCAAGCGAAAAAAACAATTATGAAAATACTAATCACCGGCGGCGCGGGTTTCGTCGGTTCACATCTGGCGGACAAACTTCATAATGAAGGACACGACATCACGGTCATTGACGATTTATCAACGGGAAGCTACCAAAACGTCGCGCATCTCGAAGGACAGGAACGCTTTCGTCTGATCATCGAAACGGTTTTGAACGAATCTTTGATGGAAGAATTGATTCGTGAAACCGACCGGGTTTTCCATATGGCGAGCGCGGTCGGCGTTAAATTGATTATGGAACATCCGGTCAAAACCATCGAAACCATTTTTCGCGGAACCGATGTCATTTTGGGAAGCTGCGCCAAGTTTCGCAAGCGCGTTTTGATTCCTTCGACTTCGGAAGTTTACGGCAAAAGCTCGGAAGTTCCGTTCGCCGAAGACAACGATATTTTGAAAGGTTCGACCAGCAAACACCGCTGGGCTTACGCCTGCGCCAAAGAGTTGGACGAATTTTTAGCGTTAGCGCACTTCAAGGAAACGCGCTTGCCGGTCGCCGTCGTCCGGCTTTTTAACACGGTCGGACCGCGCCAAACCGGACAATACGGAATGGTCGTCCCGAATTTCGTTAAAGCTGCCGTCCGAAATGAGCCTTTGATCGTTCACGGCGACGGCGGACAATCACGCTGTTTCGGTCACGTTCTCGATGTCGTCGGAGCGTTGACGAAAACCATCGAAACGCCCGAATGTTTCGGGCAGGTGATGAACATCGGCAACGCCGAAGAAGTGACGATCAAACAACTCGCCGAAAAAGCGATTGCGCTGACCGGCAGCCGCAGTGAAATCAGATATATTCCCTACGAAGAAGCCTACGGCGAAGGCTTTGAAGATATGCGGCGGCGCGTTCCGTCGCTGGAAAAAGCCAGGCGACTGATCGGCTACCAGCCAACCAGAACCCTCGACCAAATCATCAATGACGTGGCGAAACAGTTTCAGGACGAATTAAAATCTGAAACTGCCAACGCTTAAAATTTATGAAATCGTTCAAAAAGTTCATTTTATGCGGCTTGATCTTGGCTGCTTCAAGCGTCTTCGCCTTCGCTCAGGAAAGCGGCGGCTTGAAGGGTAAAATTCGCACGGCAAAAGGCGACGGTATCGCCTCGGCGACCGTCACCGCCCGTCAAAACGGCGAAGATGTCAAATCGGCGACCGCTGACGGCGATGGAAATTTCGTTTTGGAAAATTTAAAATCAGGCGTTTATAATTTGGTTTTCAGCAAGAGCGGTTACAGATCGGGCGTGATTTACAATATTGAAATCAAGAAAAGGGGACTTAAAAATTTGGGCGACCGTTTGATTTTGATGGTTGATCAAGGATCGCAGGTGATCATCAAAGGCAGCGTTTTCGCGCCCGATGGCAGAAGCGTCGGCGGCGCAGAAATCAAAATCGAAAAGATTTTGGGCGATAACTCTTTTAAAAAAGTCGGCTCGGCGATGTCGAGCTACAGCGGCGAATTTACTTTTCGATTTTCCGAAGGCGCGGCAACCTACCGCATTACGGCAAAGGCGAAAGGCACTTCGGCGAGCAAAGAAATCGAGGTCGGCAGCGCGGCGATTTATCGCTTGGCGATTACCTTAAATTGATATTCGCGGTTTAACAGGCTCGTTAAATAAATTTCGCATCATTGAAACCGGGCGGAACCGAGATCGAAACGCCGACGATGATTTCGGTTTCGCCGGTATTGGTGACGTTTAATTTCCACGTTCCGCCCGTCAAAGACGGCTGTCCTGCCGTCGCTCGTAAATCAATAAAAAACTCGCGTTCGCCGTCCGGCATCACCGACGGCTTTGTCAATAACGCTTTTGAGCTTCCGTAGTCTCCGAACAGCGTCGGATTTCCCGCGTCGCCCGTTGTCTGCTGGGTCGAGCGCGTCACGCCGCCGTCCGGCGATAAAATGGATATTTCGTAAGTATCGCCCGATTTCGCCGAGCCGTGCAGCACGACTTCCGGCGGACTGTTCGGCTGAGTATTCGACGGCACGACGAAAAAGAATTTTGCCGCCAAAAATTTGCCGGGCGCAATCGCTGCCGTTTTCTCTATTTTTCTCTCCGAATCGTTTCCGACAATTGTGATGACGAAATTGTTTGCGCCGCGTGTTTGATTGACGAAGCGGGAAAAATCGTCGCGCCCTTCTCGAACATCAGGAGAATCGTCCAGATTCAGATTGACGACGGCGATTTTCCCAGCCTTTTCCGCCGCGTCGAAAACGTATCGCACTGCGTCGGCGAGACGGGCGTTTTGAAAATCGGTTTTCACGACGATGATGTTTGCTTTACTTTCCGCTCCGAACGACGCGGCAAAGGCGGCGAAGATGTGCGCCGTCCGCGTTCCGGCTCCGTCGTCGTCGCCCGCGTATTCGGACAAGGATTCACCGGCTGAAGGTTTTCCGTAATCAACTCTGTTTTCATCGTTTCCGGCAAGCGTTTGATCCCAAATGCTGTGCAGTTTTCCGGCGAAAGTCGGCGGCGCGGCATCAATTCCCGCAGCGACGAGACCGAAAATGATATCCGCGCCGTTTAATTCGGGATGATTTTCTCTGAATTCATTCAATCCTTTTTCAATCGCTTCGTCATCGTTCAGCGGTTTGAGCCGCATCGAACAGGACAAATAATCAACGTCCGTCCGGTCGCTCAAATCGCTTATTTTTTCGAGCGCGATTTGTGCCGTGCGAATGGCTCCTACGTTTGAATTGACGCGCAGACCCGCCGCATTTTCAATCGCCGCGTCTTCGCCGCGGTAAATAAAAACCGTTGTCACCGGCAGATTATCGGCGGAGACGGCGAGCGATTGCGAGCGTGTTCCGTTTACCGAATCAGATGTCGCGGCGGGAGATTTCAGATACTCAAACATCAAAGCGGCGAGCGGCGGCGATAATTTTTGATACTTCATAAGCAGGTGAGCAAAAGTATTAAGGCATTTTGAAAAGTTCAGAGTGACGGCTTCAGCCGTGAAAGCGTCAGCGCGGCGCGGCGATTTCTCACGCATAA
>JAYVKL010000167.1:0-13506 GCA_043768465.1 Pyrinomonadaceae bacterium | reverse complement strand
CATTGCTGCTTTCCGATTCACAATTATTTCTTTCAGAAAAGTTCAGCCTTCATTTTGCGCGTGTTTGTTGAACTTTGAATTTTTATAGGAAAGCCCTGTAATTTTGAGAATCAATCAACCAACATCAGAAAGCCAGTTTGATCGAATTCATTCCGCGCAAAATCACCTTTTGGCGGCGGAGAATACGCTTCGGGTTTTTCTTCGGGTTAAAGACGTTGAGCGGACTCGGAATCATCGCCGACAGATAGGCGGCTTCCGGCGCGGTTAAATTTGAAGCGGATTTTTTGAAGTAATAGCGCGAAGCGGCTTCCGCCCCGTAAACGCCGTCGCCCCATTCGATAATGTTCAGGTATAGTTCCAAAATCCGTTTTTTGCTCAAGTCCTTTTCGAGAAAATAGGTGATTAAAGCCTCGCGTCCTTTGCGTAAAAAATTGCGGTCTTCGGATAAAAAAAGATTTTTGGCGAGTTGCTGCGAAACGGTTGACGCGCCGCGTTTGAAGTTCGGCATCGGCGGAATCCAATCGTTCGGGTCGTAGTCGCCGTCGGCTTTCGCGTCTTTTTCGCCTTCGCGCTGCGCTTCCTCCCAAGCGTTTTGGATTGCGTCCCAATCAAAGCCGTGATGCTCGAAAAATCGGGCATCTTCGCCCGCTAAAACCGCCTTCTGCAGATTCGGCGAGATTTGTTCAATCGGCTGCCAGATCATATATTTTTGCGGCTGTCGGTTCTCGGCTTGGGCTTCGGAAAGGCGATGCTCGATCATCGAACTGGTCGTCGGATTTTCGGTTTTCAGTTTGGCGATATCCGGGAAAGCGACGATTTCGTAAATCAGCCAGACGGCAACCGCGCCGCATAAAATCGAGAATAAAATTTTTGTCCAATACCACATAAGTCAATTACGAATTATCAATGACGAATTACGAATTGTAAAACCCAGTTGTTCGCCGTTTTGTTTCATCGGAAAATTGAAGGTTTAACGCGAATGTTCAGGAAAAGTTAATTCATTCGTAATTCGTAATTCGTAATTTGAAATTTGAAATTCGTAATTCGTAATTCAACCGGCGGAGCCGATCATCTTGCCGACGATTTTCCCGGACGACATCACGCCCGGCAGTCCCGCGCCGGGATGCGTTCCCGCGCCGACGAAATAAAGGTTCGGCACGTCTTCCGAAACATTGTGCGGGCGCAGCCACGCCGATTGAAAAAGCGTCGGTTCGACCCCGAAAGCGTTGCCGAGATAACTGTTTAGAGTGTTTTCAAAATGCGGCGGGTCAATGTGCGTTTCCGAAATGATATGCTTTCGCAAATCGGGCATATAATGTTTTTCGAGATACTCGTAAATCTTACGTTTGTAAGGCTCGGCGGCGGTTTTCCAATCAATCGCGCCTTCGAGATTCGGAACGGGCGATAAAACATACCAGCAATCGCAGCCTTCCGGCGCGAGACTCGGATCGGTCGCGGTCGGGCGATGCAAGTAGAGTGAAAAATCGTCGGCTAAAGTTTTATCAATAAAGATTTCGTCGAGCAAACCCCTATAGCGATTGCCCAGAATGATTTCGTGGTGCGCCATATTTTCGTATTTTCGATTCGTGCCGAAATAAATGACGAACAGCGACATCGAATAAGTCAGCGATTTAACTTTTTTGTCCGTGTATTTTTTGCGAAATTTCGACGGAATCAAATCGAGGTAAGTTCGCCCGACATCGGAGTTGGCGACGACGGCGGCGGCTTCTAAAACCTCGCCGGATTTTAACTTCACGCCCGTTGCTCTGCCGTTTGAAGCGTTCATCGTGATCTCGGCGACTTCGGATTCGAGCCGCACTTGCCCGCCGATGTCGGCGAAACATTCGCCGATTCCTTTGACCAGCGCGCCCGTGCCGCCCATCGCAAACCACACGCCGAATTTCTGTTCGAGTTCGTGAATCATTGCGTAAATCGAGGTCGAAGTGAACGGATTGCCGCCGATCAATAAAGGATGGAAGCTGAACGCTTCGCGCAGTTTTTCGTTTTTGAAATATTTGGACGCGAATTGATAAACCGAACGGTCGGAGCGCAGTTTAATCATTTCGGGGACGACTTTGACCATATCCCAAACGCTGGTGAACGGCTGATCAATCAACTCAAATCCGACGCGGTAAATCTCGCCCAAATCCTTTGAAAGTTTGTTGTAGCCGTCAACGCCTTCCGGGGAAATTTTGCGAATTTCGTCGAGCAGACGCTCGCGGTCGTCGTTGTAATGAAAAACCGTCCCGTCCTCCCAGCGGATGTTGTAAAACGGGTCGAGTTTGACGAGCTTGACGTAATCTTTCGTCTGCCTGCCCGCCGCCGCAAAGATTTCGTCAATCAGCCAGGGCGCGGTGATAATCGTCGGACCGCCGTCGAATTTGAAGCCGTCCTGCTCGTAAACATAGGCGCGTCCGCCGAGTTTGTCGCGTTTTTCGACGATGGTCACTTGATGTCCCTGACCCTGCAAACGAATTGCCGCCGAAAGTCCCCCGAAGCCGCTGCCGATAATGATTATTTTCATTATTGTATTTGTAAAATATATTTGTAAAAATTTTTCTTCGAGTTTTTAGATTAAAGAATTCAGTGAAAGGTGTACAACCGTCCAATCATTCACTTTGCTTATTTTATTCGGAATTTGTTTCTTCGTTCAGAGTCCGCGCTTGAGCGTGTTTCCGTCGCGCTTCGCGGTCGGAAGAACAAAGTGCGTTCCGCGTTTGGACTCTGAACGAAGAAACGAACTTTCCGAACACATTTCGGTAACAATCCACTCGAATAAGATTCAGTTTTGCATTTCCGGGCGTAAAATTACGAGCGAAAGTTATCTCTCGATAAAAACGATTTAATCTCGAACGACGAACGGCATATTTAGCTTGATTGCCGTCTGCAATGCAATTAAAATCAAATAGCGTTATTATATTCGTCTGTTGCCCGACTTTTCTAAATCTAACTTTAGCTCTTAAACCGCAAACATCTTTCAGGATGAGCGTCCGAAATTGCGAAAATATCTAAAATGAAAGAGTGTCAACTTTGTAAAAACTGCTTCGCCGATGAAGTTACCACTTGTCCGAAAGACGGAATGCCGACGTATCATTCGATTGCCGGCGAACCGGTTTTGGAGGGCAAGTATCACCTCGAATGCCGGCTCGGACAAGGCGGCATGGGCGTGGTTTACAAAGCCCGCCACGCTTATTTGAAAACCCAGCACGCGATCAAAGTCATTCTGCCGGATTTGGTCGGCAACGATCCGCAGCTCGTTACGCGCTTTCGGCAGGAAGCTTTGGCGGCGGCGGCGATTCGTCATCAAAACGTCGTCGGCGTGTCCGATTACGGCGTGGCGATGGGAACGATGCCGTTTCTCGTGATGGAATTCGTCGAAGGCGAATCCCTGCACGATCTGCTCGACCGCGAAAAGAAATTATCGCCCGAACGCGCCTTCGATGTGATGTCGGCAATCGCCGCCGGAGTCGGCGCGGCTCATCATCAAGGCATCGTTCACCGCGATTTGAAACCGCTTAACGTGATGATTTGCAAGGACAAGCCGAATATGTCCGACGCGATTAAAATTCTCGATTTCGGTCTGGCGAAAATCAAATCGGGCGATCTGCTCGGCTCTTTTGTTCAGGCGCAAACCACCGGTTTGATGGGATCGCCCTATTATATGGCTCCCGAACAATGGGCGGACGAAGACCCGGACGCGCGTTCGGATATTTACAGTCTGGGCGTGATGCTTTATCAAATGATGGCGGGCGACGTGCCGTTTAAAGGCAGTTCGATTCCGGCGATTATGAAAAGACATCTCTCGGACGACGCGCCGCCGATGAGCAGTCACAACGTCTCGATTCCTCCGCAGGTCGAACTCGCCGTCCGCCACACGCTCGAAAAGGAAAAGGGAAAACGCACCGCTTCGGTCGAGGATTTGGTCGAAGAATTGCGTTCGGCGGTCGGCGTTTCCGGTTATAACACCGGAAATTTCGGCTCGATTACCAATCGTTCCCTGCCCGTTTCAAGCCTGAATCTGCTGACCAATCCGCCGAACGCCGATGTTTACGTTGATAACGTCGCCGTCGGGCAATCGAAAACCGACGGCTGGCTGCTGCTCGAAGGTTTGCAGAGCGGCAATCATCAATTGCGCGTCAGCCGCGAAGGTTTTCAGGACTGGGAAAGCAACGTGATTTTCGACGGCAAACCCAAACAAATCGTCGCCGACTTAAAAGCCGCGTCGGAACAGGAATCAAACGCGATTCCGAGACCGACGTTTCAAACGATGCCCGGCATTCTTCAGCCGATAAGACAAGACCCGTCGCCGGTTTTTAACGCTTCTCAGGCAGCGCAGATCGCCGGCAATCAAACCGCGCAGCCGATGCTTCAGGCTTCGCAGCCGAACCTCGCCGCTGTCGCGCCGCCGAAAAAATCGTTCTTTTCGCCGTTGATTTGGGCGATTGCTGGAATCTGCGGCTTATTATTACTTGCTATGATTGGAGTCGGCGCATTATTGATGACCGGCTTGATCGGGCGCACGAACGGCAATGTCAACGCGACCGACAAAGATATAATTTTATTGCCGAACAACTCGAACGCTTTGAATCCGCCGCCGAACGCGGGCAAGGCGGAGATGGCGGAAATTACCGGCGGGAAATTCCGAATGGGACGCAACGACGGCTCGCCGGTCGAACGACCGGAACACGAAGTTGATGTCAAAACTTTTTGGATGGACAAAACCGAAGTGACCGTCGGCGAGTATTTCGATTTTGTCAAAGCGACGAATTACACGCCGACCCCGGCGAGTTGGGAAGGCGGCAAGCCTTTGCCCGGAACGGAAAGACAGCCCGTCCGGTTCGTCAATATGGACGACATCGAAGCGTTTATCAAATGGCGTTCGACCCGCGACAACGTAAATTATCGCCTGCCTTCGGAAGAGGAATGGGAATACGCCGCCCGCAACGGCAACGGCAACAACCTTTATCCGTGGGGCGACCAATTCCAGAAAAGCTGCGCCGTTGTGGACAAACCCGACACTTCGCCCGAACCCGTCGGCTCGAAAAAATGCGGCGAAAATAAATGGGGAATTCAGGATTTAATCGGCAATGTTTACGAGTGGACGGGAACGCGCACCGCCCTTTATCCGGGCAGCAGCGGCGAGGTCAAAGATCAATTCAAAGGCATCACGAATGTTTTTCGCGGCGGTTCGGCTTTCAGCAAATCGAGCGGCGATAAAGCGATTACTTCAACGTTTCGCGGCTTTGTCGAATTGACGAAAAGAGATGCCCAACTCGGTTTTCGGCTGGTTCGCTCGCAGTGAGAAATTGAAAAATTTTATGTTGAAAGATATACGGATTTATAAATACGGTTTGATTCTACTTGCCTTCGCCTGTTTGACGACGGCGGCGGTCGGGCAGGATTTGGGCAGCAGCAGCGGTCTTTTCGGCAATCCGAAAACGAAAAAGCCCGCCGTCAAAACGCCGCCGAAAAAAGCCGCGCCGAAAGCGAAAACGACGGCGAGAAAAATTGTCCCGAAAGTAAAATCCGTCGCTCGAACCGCCCGAACCGCCGCGAAACCGAAAGTCAAGCCGCCGATCAAAACGGCGGTTGTAGCCGCCGTTATCGAATCGCCGAAACCGGTCACGCCGCCGCCGTCCGCCAATATCGTCATCAAAGTCGGCGACAATTCGAGCGGCGATTTCAGCGAAATTTATGAAAGCTCCATCGAAGAAGGGAACGCGGCGCGTGATGCGCGTGATTATCTGAGAGCCGAAAGCGCGTATTTACGCGCCCAGAGTTTGCAGAACAAAGATTCCCGCGCCGTTTACGGTTTGGGCAATCTCTACAGCGATCAGCAGCGTTGGGAGGAAGCCGAACGCGCCTACCGGACGGCGATGGCAATCGAGCCGACCGCGCCGGAATCTTATATCGCTTTGAGTTTCGTTTTGTCGCAGCCGATCATCGGCGCAAATCTGGCTGACCGTTACAGCGAAGCCGAACAATTGGCGCGAAAAGCCATCGAACTCAATCCGAAAAACGCTTTCGCCTACGATCAACTCGGTGTCGCGCTCGAACTCGGCGGCAAAATCGGGCAGGGAACGCAGGCGAATTATCGCAAAGCCATCCAACTCGAACCGAACTTCGCGCTGGCTTACGCGCATCTGGGCAGACTCTTAATCAGGACGGGTCTGACCGATCAATCAAACGCCGCTTATATCCAGTCAATCAAATTGGCGACCGATGTGCCGACGATGATTCTCGTCGCCGACGTGATGCAGTCGCAGCAGAAATTCGCCGAATCCGAACAGCTTCTGCGCCGCGCACTCAAAGAAGACGGGAAAAATCCGACCGCCCTCTATTTGCTCGGACGCGCTCTGACGATTCGTGGAAGTTACGACGAAGCCGAAAAAGTTTTGAAAAAATCGGCGGAGATCAGCCCGAACAGTTTCGTTTCCTACACGCTTTTAGGCTCGCTGGCGATGCGGCGCGGCAGGCTGAACGACGCGGAAAAATATCTGATGAAAGCCGTCAGGATAGTTTCGCCGAACGAAAGAAAACGGCTCGCGCAGGAGTTTGAAGCCGTCGGCGACGGTTACTTGAAAGCCGGAAAAAATAAAGATGCCGCCCGCGTTTACCGCCAAGCCGTCGCGTTCGACCGGGAAAAGGCGATTTTATCCGACAAACTCGCTCAAACAAATGAGAAGTGAGATGTAAGATGTGAGATGTGAAGGTAGATAATTGGCAGAAACAATCCACTTTTCAGATCTTATTGCTCACTTCTCAGCTCTCGTCTTTCACTGAAAATTACGCCGGATTAAATATGTTCTCAGATACGCGCTGACCGGAAGCGCATTTTACGGCGGACGCGGTTTTCAGTCAAATAAGATTTTCGACAGTTAAAAATACGATGTTATATTGCCCGAAATGTCAGCAAACCTATGAAGACGGCGTTCAGCGATTTTGTTTGAACGACGGCGGCAGATTGCTTCCTGCGCCTTCTTCCGGCAAATCCGTCAACCAGCCCGGCGGCGTTTTCTCCGGTGTCGTCAAGCGAAAAAACAGCGAAGAAAACGACGAATTCGCCAGCGCACCGCGATTTTCGCAAGTGGCTTTTCGACCGCCGCCGGGCAAAATTTTCAAAGCCGAACCGAAATCGGAAACCGCGCCGCCGGAAAAAAGGTTTGAGCCGGAATCGGCAACAGTGATCGAACCCGATGTGGAACTCGAACTCGATTTCGCGCCGCCGGTTTATCCGAAAGTATCGGTTGATTCGTTCGATGAAAACGATCTGGAATTGGAACTCGAACCGTTAAATTCCGCCGCGTCGAAATCAGTCTCCGAACCGATTTCAGAACCCGAACCCGCTTTGGAAACCGAGCCGGAAACGGAGAAAGCCGAAGAACAGCAGGCGGAAAATGAAATTCAATCCGAACTGCCGGAAGCAAAACCGCCGCGCCGCATCAATCCGAACGAAATCGCCACCGGCACGGCTCTGCTCGGCGACCGGAAAATCAACCCGGCGGGCAGATCGGCGGTCACCTGGGAAAACCCGAAAGTTCTGCACGGGCAAACAGTTAAAGGGCGTTACCAGATCGTCGAACAAATCGGCGCGGACGAAAGCGCGATTGATTACCTGGCGGAAGATAAAATAGTGACGGGCAAAAAAGTCGTCGTCCGCGTTTTGATGGACGAGGACACGGAAGATGCTTTTTCCAACAACATTTTCGCCGAAGAACGGGTGGCACTGCTGCACGTCAGCCATCCGAACATCGTCAGCTTCATTGATTCGGGCGAACTTCTGGAAGGCAAACCGTTCGTCGTCACCGAATACTTCAAAGGCGAATCGGTCAAAAACCGCTTGCAGAGAAAAGGACAATTCGATGCCCTGCGAACCGCCCGCATCATTCGCCAGACGGCTTACGCCCTGAGCGAAGTTCATCAAAGCGGCATTCTGCACCGCCACTTAAAGCCGGAAAATATCATTTTAACCGTTAACGAAATCGGCGCGGAACAAGTGAAATTAACCAACTTCGGCGCGTCGAAAGGGAAGTTGAACGAGAAAAATCTGCCGTATAAATCGCCCGAACAGGTCGAGGGCAAACTCGCCAATTTCGCCAGCGACGAATTCGCACTCGCCGTCATCGCTTATCAAATGCTGACTAATCGCCTGCCTTTTAACGCCGTCAAAATCGGCGGGTTATTAAAGGAACAGCGCGAAGGCTTAATTATTCAGGCGACGACGCTTGCCGATGATTTGCCGCCGCTGGTGGATAAAATTTTAGCCAAAGGGCTGTCGTTTAATCCGGCGGAGCGTTACCCGAAAGTGCGCGATTTCGGCGACGCGCTTTTCAACGCCGTGACGACCAGATTGAGTTCGGCGGAACCGGTCGAATTTACCGAAGCCACTCCGATTCCCGCGCCGACCGCGCCCTTAACTTCAAAAAGCAAACCGAATATCATTCTCACGCCGCTCACGCCGGAAAATTCCGCAGCGGCGGCGGACGTGCCTTCGATTGCCGACGCGCCGGCGAGCAATGTCAAAGCGACCGAAGATTTGGCGTGGGAAAAACGCTCGTCCGAAGCGCCCGTTCAGAATGGCGGCAATCGCACGACGGCGGCGTTATTAGGTTTGGCGGTTTTGGCGGCGGGACTTTTCGGAACGTGGTTTTACTTCGTCAAAAATCAAAATAATGAAACGAACCGCGCCGCGCCGACCCCGGTTGAAAGCGTCGTGCCGCTCGAACGGACGATCAATAATTCGCCGCCCGCCAGCTACGGCAATCCTGCGCCGACACTCGAAGAAATCGAATCTTTTCCGATGCCGCGCACGGTTTCGCAGCCGCCGAACACGGTTTATTTCCAGAACAGCAAAGAAAGTTCAGCGGGCGAGGCGGCGAAAAACTTTCTCGGATTTTCGCTTTATTACCCGCAGAATTGGAAACCCAAAGAAGCCAAAAATAATTTTTTGGACATCTCCAGCACCGATGAAAAAGGCTTGCCGATTGAGCAGATGCTCGTCAGTTTCTACGACAGTAAGGGAACTTTCAAAGCCGACCGAAATAATTTCCCGAAACTTTTAGAGAAATCAAACAACGATTTGAACAAGGCTCTTCAGGGAAATTACAAAATAATTTCACAGGGCGAAACCAAAATCCAGAACGGACGCTGGCAGGTTTACGAAGTCAAATTTGAAAGTTTGGGAACGGCGGCAAACGGCGAAAAAGTGACGCTCTGGGGCAGACGGCTCTGGATTCCGGCGCAGCGTGTCGGTCTGAAAAACGGCTACGTCATCACGATGCTGGCGACTTCGCTTTCCGAAGAAGTCAAAAGCGTCGAAGATGTCGGCGTGAAAGGCGAACTCTCCAACATTCTGGAAACCTTCGAGCCAAACCAGAATCTTTGAAATAGGTTGCAGGTTGCAGATTTCAGGTTGCAGATTTCAGGTTGCAGATTTCTGGATGATCAGGATTTTTCCATAAAACCCGAAACCTGAAACCTGCAGCCTTTTTTGCCCGCTTTCGGTTTGAGCGGTCTTGCGCTAGAATTGTGGCGCAATAGTTTTTCAATTCCTTTTCTCGAAACTTCCAACCGATGAAGATTGTTTTAGCCGAAACGCTGAACGGCGCGAGTTTGCCGGAAAAATCCTTTAATCAGCCGGTTATTCGCGTCGGGCGCGACATCACCGACTGCCAGATCATTTTCGATAACGCGCAATTTTCGATGGTTTCCCGTCGTCACGCCGAACTCCGGTGGCAGCACGGAAGCTGGTTTTTGCACGATTTGAATTCGAGTTTCGGCACGTTTCTGAACGGGCAAAAAATCGCCGCGCCGCAGCCCATTCAAATCGGGAACCGCCTGCAATTCGGCACGAACGGTCCGGTTTTGAACGTCGTTTGGTTTGAAACCAACGAAGCCGCTCAGCCGGTTTCTGCGCCGGTAATTTATCAAAGTCAAACTCCGCCCGCGCCGCACCCGTCAAATTCCGGCACCACGCCGCCGCCGGAGGCGCAGCTTGAATTCGCCGACACCGCGCAATTTCCCGCACCTTTCAAAATCAACAAAGACCGCCTCTGGCTCGGACGCGACCCGCACGGCGACATCGTTTTCGAGGCGAACGCCGTGATGGTTTCGCGCAAACACGCCGAAATTCGGCGCGTGAACGGTGAATTCGTCGTTCACGACAACGGCAGTTTCAATGGAACATTAGTCAACGAACAGCGCATTTCCACGCCGACCCCGCTCTATCATAATGACCGCATCGAACTCGGTTTAGGCGGACCGACTTTAAGATTAAACGCGCCTTCAAAATCTGCGCCGCCGGGCGCGAGCGTCGCCGGACAGCGAAATATCGCCGCCGGGCGAATGGCGAATGCCGACGACGCGCCGCTCGAAAACAGTTCCAAAACGATGATCGTCAATCTCGGCAGTATGGCGAAGTCCGGCGGGAAAAACGAATCAGCCGCGCAGCCGTCGCTGCTGAGGTCTCTGACTTTCGGCGGCAAAAACGAGTTGAGCATCGGGCGCGACGAGAAAAGCGACATCAGAATTGACGGCTTGCAGATTTCCAATCGCCACGCCCGACTCGTCTCAAACAACGCCGGAATTTTTATCGAGGATCAAAATTCGACGAACGGCGTTTACGTCAACGGCAATCGCGTTTCGCGCCAGATTTTGACTCCGAATGACGCGGTGCAAATCGGTTCGTTTCAGATTCGGATTGACAATGCGCGGAACATCGGCGTGTTCGACACGCGCTCCAAAACGCGGATTGATTCGATCAATATCACGAAAACAGTCAAAAATCGCGCGGGCGGCGGCACGATTCGACTGCTCGATAATGTTTCCCTGTCAATTCAGCCGAACGAATTCGTCGGGCTGCTGGGTCCGTCGGGCGCGGGCAAATCTACGTTGATGGACGCGCTCAATGGGATGCGTCCGGCGAGCGGCGGCAGCGTTTTAATCAACAATCTCGATTTATACCAGCATCTCGATTCGCTCAAACAATCAATCGGCTACGTTCCGCAGGACGATATTATGCACCGCGAATTGACCGTTTACCGAACGCTTTTTTACGTTGCCAAACTGCGGCTTTCGAGCGATGTTTCGCGCACGGAACTCGATCAGATAATCGAGGAAGTGATGGATGTCACGGGTTTGACCGAACGGCGCGACGTGCCGATCAATCAGCTTTCCGGCGGACAGCGCAAGCGCGTTTCCATCGCCGTCGAACTGGTGACAAAGCCGTCCGTCATTTTTTTAGACGAGCCGACTTCCGGTTTAGACCCAGCCACGGAAGAGAAAATTATGAAGCTCTTTCGCCAAATCGCCGAATCGGGCAGAACCGTGATTCTGACGACGCACGCGATGGAAAACGTCAAACTATTCGACAAAATCGTCGTCCTGATTCGCGGCAAACTCGCCTTCTACGGCACGCCCGAAGAAGCCTTGGCGCACCTCGGTGCGAAGAGTTTCAAGGAACTTTACGACAAGCTCGAAGACCCGATTGAGCAGCGGCTCAAGCAGTCCGGCAACGGCAATCGCCGGGAAATCACCGAACAGGTTGCCGAAGAATGGAAACAAAAATTTACGCGCACTCCGCAGTATCAAAAAAATGTTTACGAACCGTTGAAGGATCTGGGAAAAGTGCAGTCGGCGGGCGTGTCGAAAAAAAACCGGCTCGGCGTTTTCGGCTCGATTCGGCAGTTTGCGACGCTTTCGCGGCGTTATTGGGAAGTTCTGTTCCGTGATAAACTCAATCTTTTCATATTGCTCGCGCAGGCTCCGATTATCGCTGTGATGCTTTATTTCGTGATGGGCGGAAATCAGCCGCGCGATTTCGCCTACTTCGTTTTGTCGCTCGTTGCCGTCTGGTTCGGCATCTCGGTTTCCGCCAGAGAAATCATCCGCGAGCGCGCCGTCTATAACCGCGAGCGAATGGTCAATCTCGGTTTGCTGCCGTATATCGCCTCGAAACTTTTCGTTCTCGGCATCATCGTCGGCATCCAGTGTCTGACGCTTTTCGTGCCGCTCAAACTGCTCGATTTGACGGGTCTGATGCCGCTGCCGGGCGAGCTTTTGGGCATTCCGCAGTTTTGGGTGATGCTTTTAACCGCCGGTGTCGGCATCGCTTTCGGGCTGCTGATTTCGGCGTTGGTCAAAACTTCGGAGATGGCGACGAGCCTCGTGCCTCTGATTTTAATTCCGCAGATACTGTTTTCGGGCTTAGTCGGAGTTCCGACCGGAATCAATAAAGCCGCCGGATTGATAATGCCCGCCACCTGGTCCTTTGACACGATGAAGCGGTTTTCGACGCTCGACACGCTCGAAATGGAAGGAGCCGACCCGCACGGCAAAACGGGCGGCAAAGGCTTATATAAATCTATCGAAACGGAAAACGACGAAATAATCGCCGCCGCCAAAAGCGATTTGGACGATTACCGAACAACTTCGGAGACGAAGTTGAAAGATTTCCAAGACGATTTGCAAGCCGGAAAAAATGTCGCCGCGCCGAAATTGGGCGCGCCGCCGGCGATTAAAAACGCGGTGAAAATTCCTGAAAACCTGAGTTCTTACATCAATTTCCTGCATCCCTGGATGAACGAGATTTTAAATCAGATAGTTTTAATGCTAATGTTTTTTCTATTGGCGGCGGCGACTTTGATCGTCCTGCGCCTTCAGGATATTGGCTGAAAACTACGAGGTTAAATGAGAAATATATTAAAAAACACGTTATTATTGATCGCACTGAGCATCGCTTTTTCAAATTTGACGGCTTGCACGAAAACGTCAACTGCGACGAATTCTCAAAAAGGCGCGATGATCGAAATCGCGCCTAATTCTCCGAATAACGCCGACATCGCTCGCCCGATGCCGCCGACGGAAACCGTCGAAAGTGCTTATCCGCCCGCGCCGGAAGCGATTCTGCAAACGGAAAATAAGGATTTGGACGGCAAAGTTTTGAAAATTGACGACTATAAAGGCAAAGTCGTGCTGGTCAATTTATGGGCGACGTGGTGCGGACCGTGCCGCGCCGAAATGCCGACTTTCATCGAGTTGCAAGACAAATACAAAGACCGGGATTTTGTCGTTATCGGGCTGGACGCGGACGAAGAGAGCGTCGAAGAAGTCAATAACTTCGCCAAGGAAATGAAGTTAAACTACAAACTCGGTTTCGCCGACCAAAAAACAGTCAGCGGCTTCATCAAATTGACAAAATTGCAGGGAATTCCGCAGACCATCGTCATCAACCGGGAAGGTCGGATGACCGGCATTTGGGGCGGCGGCGGACAAAAAAATCTCACGCAAATTAAAGATGCGGTTGAGAAAACCGTGAATAATAGCTAGCAAAATAATGAAAAGTGGAAAACTAAAAGTGAATATTAAAAAAACAAAACCATTCACGGCTTTGTCTTGAAACCCGCTTTTGAGACAGGGTTTTGAGGTAAAATAAAAAGCCCTGTCTTTCCTCAGCTCTCACGTCCAAAACGACTTTGCTAAGTTAATAGCAACGAGCAGATGCCAAAA
>JAYVKL010000166.1:0-2668 GCA_043768465.1 Pyrinomonadaceae bacterium | reverse complement strand
TTTTATCCGGCTCTTTGAATTTGTGCCAATAAATATCACCGCGTTTCATAAATCTTTCCAAACCTCGATTAATTGTTCTTCCTCAACTTCAAACTCATCAGGCTGAACAGGAAATTTTCCGTAAGCCTCTCGATACATTTTGCTGACTTCTTCTTCAGAGTATTTTTTCTTTTTTTTGTCCTGATGCAAAGTCTTTCGTAATGAATCATTGATATATTGCAACCGATCTTTGTTAAAATCTTTAGCAACAGCATCAATTTCCGCAGTCATATTTTCATCCAATTCAATTAGAACTTGCATAGCTTTTGAAGTATCGCAAAATCAGCCGTTGCCTGCAACGAATTACAACCCAACGGCTGATTTTCAAATAAAGGGCAAAAGTATTTACACTACTTTTTCTCTTCGTCAACATCAACATATTCGGCATCAATCACGTTGTCGTCACCGCCGCCCGAAGTCGAAGATGAAGTCGCGTCGCCGCCCGCGCTCGCCGAATTTGCCTGATCTTCAGTCGTCGCGCTCGGTTGCGAAGCCGTCTGATTATAGATGACCTCGGCGAGTTTGTGCGAAGCGGTTTGCAGCCGCTCGAATGCTCCATTCATCGCCGCCGCGTCTTCGCCGGCGAGTGCCGTTTTCGATTCGGAGATCGCCGTTTCCAGTTCGCCCGAAGCCGTCGCGTCGAGTTTGTCCTTGTTCTCGCTGAAAGTTTTTTCCACCGAATAAACCAAACCGTCCAGTTTATTTCTGGCTTCAATCGCTTCCTTGCGCTTGGAGTCTTCGCCCGCGTGCGATTCGGCATCCTTCATCATTTTGTCAATTTCCTCTTTCGACAAACCGGACGAAGACGTAATCGTGATTTTCTGTTCGCGTCCCGTGCCGACATCTTTCGCCGAAACATTGACGATGCCGTTCGCATCAATATCGAATGTTACTTCGACCTGCGGAACGCCGCGCGGTGCTGGCGGAATGCCGACTAAGTGGAATTTGCCGAGGGTTTTATTGTCGCCCGCCATCGAGCGTTCGCCCTGCATAACGTGAACTTCGACCGATGTCTGATTGTCCGAAGCCGTCGAAAAGACTTCCGACTTACGCGTCGGAATCGTCGTGTTGCGCTGAATCATCTGCGTCATCACGCCGCCCAGAGTTTCAATTCCCAAACTCAGAGGCGTGACATCGAGCAGTAAAATATCGGTTTTGTCGCCGCCGAGAACCGCCGCCTGCACCGCCGCGCCGAGCGCGACGACTTCATCGGGATTAACGGTTTTATTCGGCTCTTTTCCGAAATAATTCTTGACCATTTCCTGGACTTTCGGAATGCGGGTCGAACCGCCGACGAGAACGATTTCGTCAATATTTTTCGCTTCCAATCCGGCATCTTTAATCGCCTGTTCGACCGGCGGCATCAAACGCTGCAAAAGCGGTTCGACCAACTGCTCGAATTTCGAGCGCGTCATTTTCATCACCAGATGCTTCGGACCCGCCTGGTCAGCCGTGATAAACGGCAGGTTGATTTCGGTTTCCATCGCCGACGATAATTCGACTTTGGCTTTTTCCGCCGATTCCTTCAGCCGCTGCAAAGCCATCTTATCGTTCGTCAAATCAATGCCCTGATCTTTTTTGAACTCATCAATAATCCATTTAATCAACGCTTCGTCCACGTCGTCGCCGCCGAGATGCGTGTCGCCGTTCGTTGATTTCACTTCGACGACACCTTCGCCGACTTCTAAAACCGAGATGTCGAAAGTTCCGCCGCCGAAATCGAAGACGGCAATCGTTTCTTCTTTTTTCTTGTCCAAACCGTAAGCCAGAGCCGCCGCCGTCGGTTCGTTGACGATTCGCAAAACTTCAAGACCGGCGATTTTGCCCGCGTCTTTCGTCGCTTGTCTTTGCGCGTCGTTGAAATACGCCGGAACGGTAATCACGGCTTTATCAACTTTCGCTCCCAAATAATCTTCCGCCGCTTTTTTTAATTTCTGCAAAACCATCGCCGAAATTTCCGGCGGGCTGTAGGGTTTGCCCTGCGCGTCAATTTTGACATCGCCGTTTCCCGCTCTTTCGACCTTAAACGGAACCTGTTTGATTTCGCCCGAAACCTCGTCAAATTTACGACCGATAAAACGCTTCACCGAATACAGAGTGTTTTCCGGGTTCGTTACCGCCTGCCTTTTCGCCACTTGTCCGACCAGCCGATTGCCGTCTTTGGTAAACGCCACGACCGACGGCGTGGTGCGCCCGCCTTCTTCATTCGTAATCACGACCGGCTCGTTGCCTTCCATTACGGCAACCACCGAATTCGTCGTTCCTAAGTCAATGCCTATAATTTTACTCATTTATTAACTCTCCAAATTGTAGATTAGCCTATCAATGCTTTAACAAAAACTTTAATTTTTCCTGAGCCGAAAGCTAGTATAATATCTGAGTGCGTTGCTGTCAAATTTGTTTGACAACCAAAGCCAAAGTATAAATCTAGGTCATCAAACCGGTGCTTTTTGCTGTCTTAAAACCGCCCGTAAGTTTTTATATTCGTA
This sequence comes from Pyrinomonadaceae bacterium, assembly GCA_043768465.1. Classification (GTDB taxonomy): domain Bacteria; phylum Acidobacteriota; class Blastocatellia; order Pyrinomonadales; family Pyrinomonadaceae. The sequence continues at coordinate 140 of JAYVKL010000166.1, read as the reverse complement.
ATTTTTGCTTTACAATCGGTGGAGTCGTCCCACGTTTAAAGTTTAATGCTAAATGTCGCTTCGCATCAGATTACGCATCTGCTGGTTGATTGGAGTCGAGGCAATGAACTTGCGCTCGAACAGTTAATGCCGCTCGTCTA
>JAYVKL010000165.1:0-5813 GCA_043768465.1 Pyrinomonadaceae bacterium | reverse complement strand
ACGGGCTAAAAACCAAATCACGTCAGTTAATTTAATCTGACAAAGTAGAACTAATACCATTTCTCGTAAAGAAATGTGCATTAAATTTAGTGACAAGTCAGAACAGCGAGCGGTAGCGACCCGTTGAATGACGGTTATCTTCAACCCATCGCTACCGCTCAGGGTTCTGACTTGTCGAATCTTGCTTGACGAGTGAAAACTATATCAGAACGCCCGAAACTATTTTTGAGATAACTTTTAACAACAAATTTATGACTGAACCCTTAGAACTGAAGAAGACCGTTAATTTACCGAAAACGAGTTTCGCGCAAAAGGCGAATCTCGGACAGGCGGAACCGGCGCGGCTGCGTAAATGGGCGGACGCGAAACTTTATGAAACGATTCTCGAAACACGCGGGAACGAGAAAAAATTTATCCTGCACGACGGTCCGCCGTATGCCAACGCCGACATTCACATCGGCACGGCGTTGAATAAAATTCTCAAGGATTTCGTCATCAAGTCGCGTTCGATGAACGGTTTCGCCGCGCCATATATTCCCGGCTACGACTGTCACGGACTGCCGATTGAAAATTACGTCGAGCGCGAACTCAAGAAAAAAGGCAAAAACAAAGACGATATTCCGACGAACACTTTCCGCAAAATCTGCCGCGACCACGCCGCCACCGCGATGACGAATCAGACGCGCGATTTCAAGCGTTTGGGAATTTTGGGCGAATGGGACAATCCGTATCTCACGATGTCGAACGAATACGAATCGGAAACGGCGCGGCTTTTTGGGAAATACGTCGAACGCGGCTACGTTTATCGCGGTGCGCGCCCCGTCTATTGGGACGTTTACGACCAAACCGCGCTCGCCGAAGCCGAAGTCGAATACGCCGATGTCGTGTCGCCGTCGGTTTACGTTAAATTTCCGGCGAAATCGGATTTGAGTTCGATTGATTCCGCACTCGCGGGCAAAAATGTGAAATTCGTAATTTGGACGACGACACCCTGGACTTTGCCGGCGAATTTGGGAATCTCGGTTAATCCGAATTTCGATTATTCAGCGGTGGAAGTCGGCGATGAAGTTTTGATTATCGCTACCGAATTAGTTAAGGAAGTCGCTGAAAAAGTCGGATTCGACGGCTCGAACGAGATTGCAAAATTCAAAGGCGAAAAGCTCGATAAACTCGAAGCGAAACATCCGTGGCTTGAGCGAAGTTCGCTTTTGATGCTCGGCGAACACGTTACTTTGGGCGACAATTCGCCCGGCGACGACGAGCAGAAAGGCGGCGATAAAACCGCCGGAACAGGTTTGGTTCACACCGCGCCCGGACACGGCACAGACGATTTTTACGTTGGTCAGCGATATGGGTTGCCGGTTTATTGTCCGGTTGACAACGGCGGGAAATTTACGGCGGAAGTCGAGTTTTTCGCCGGGGATTTCGTCTTCAAAGCGAACCCGAAAATCGTCGAATTGATGCAAGCGAACGGCTCGCTGCTGTTGCACGAAGATTATAAACATCGCTATCCGCACGGCTGGCGTTCGCACAAACCCGTGATTTATCGCGCCACGCCGCAGTGGTTTGTTTCGATGGATAATGGCGGCGACGAATCCTTGCGGGCGCAGAGCTTACGCGAAGTCGAAAGAGTCAGATGGCATCCGACCTGGGGCGAAAATCGAATGGCGAATATGCTCAAAAATCGTCCCGACTGGTGCGTTTCGCGCCAAAGAGTCTGGGGCGTTCCGATCATCGCGTTTCATTGTCAGAATTGTTCGCACGTCGTCATTGATTCGCAAGTTATTTATCACGTCGCCGACATTTTCGCGGCGGAGACGGCGGACGCTTGGTATCACCGCGAAGCATCGGAACTGTTGCCGGAAAATTATAAATGTGCGGAATGCGGCGGCGAAAATTTTGTTAAAGAATCGGATATTTTGGACGTTTGGTTCGATTCCGGCTCAAGCTGCGTCGCGGTTCTGGAAACGCGCGGCGAAACACTGCATTTTCCGGCAGACCTTTATCTCGAAGGCGGCGACCAATATCGCGGCTGGTTTAATTCGAGTTTGATGTGCGGCATCGCGGCGCACGATGCCGCGCCGTATCAACAGATTTTGACGCACGGCTGGGTGGTGGACGGCGAAGGCAGAAAGCAATCGAAAAATCTTGGTAATGTTACATCGCCGAATGAAATCGTCAAACAATCCGGCGCGGAAATTCTGCGCCTTTGGGCGGCGGCGGTTGATTACACCGAAGATATGCGCTGCTCGAAAGAGATTCTCGACCGCGTAACCGATGCTTATCGGAAAATCCGCAACACTTTGCGTTACGCTTTGGGAAATCTCGACGGCTTCAATCCCGCAACGGAAAAAGTCGCGCTCGCCGAAATGCTCGAAATTGACCGCTGGGCGTTGGCGAGTCTCGATAAAGCGGCGGAGAAAATCCTGAAAGGCTACGAAATTTTCGATTTTCAAACGGTTTATCAAACGGTTTACAACCTTTGCACGGTGACGCTGTCGGCGCGTTACTTCGACATTATCAAAGACCGTTTGTATATTTTCGCGCCGAAAAGTTTGGAGCGGCGTTCGGCGCAAACCGCGCTTTACGACATCGCGGATAATCTGTGCCGTTTGCTCGCACCGATTCTGGTTTTCACGACGGACGAGGCGTTTGAAAACTTGCCGAATCAAAATTTATCGTCGGTTCACCTTGCCGAATTCCCGAAACTCGCGGGTGTCAAAGATGAAAGACTGCTCGAAAATTGGGAACGGATTTACGCGATTCGGGACGAAGTTTTGAAGAAACTCGAAGAATCGCGCAACGCCAAAATCATCGGTTCGGGACTCGAAGCGAAAGTGATTTTAACCGTTGATAAAGAGACGATGATGTTTCTGCTGCCGTTTTACGAAGATTTGCGTTACATCTTCATCGTCTCGCAAGTCGAAGTTCACGAGGACGACAAATTCGGCGTGGAAATTCAAAAAGCGGACGGCGAAAAATGCGAACGCTGCTGGAATTATTCGGTGCGAGTCGGCGAATCGGCGAAATATCCGACCGTTTGCGAGCGATGCGTCGCTGCGCTGTCGGAAGTTGAAAAAATAGGCGGTTAAAATTATGAGTCTAAGAATTGCAGCCAAAAAAAATAAGCCGAAAGCCGAGTATCAAACGGGAGTTAATGAAATGGGATTAGTTTACGCGGAAATCGAATTGACGAGTTTTGACGATATTGTTTTGCATCGGCGAGGTTATCTCGAAGAAGGGAAAATCAAAAAAGTAAAAGTCGTTGCGCTCGTTGACACCGGTTCTTATATGCTGACGATTAACGACAAAATCCGCCATCAACTGGATTTGCCGTTGATTGAAAGGCAATTTTCGGTTCTCGCCGACGATACGGAAATCGAAGTCGAAGTCGTCGGTCCGGTCGAAGTTCGCTTTGAAAACCGGCGCACGTCGGTGGACGCGATTGTCATCCCGAACGCGAGCGAAGTTCTGCTCGGCGCGATTCCGATGGAAGATATGGACGTTTTGGTTGACCCGCGTCAGCGTAAACTCGTCGTCAATCCGAAACATCCTTACGTCGCCACGAAATACTTGAAGTAAAATTTTGATAGCGAAAAACTCGAAAACCGCGAGGACGTTTTCACTGTTCTTCTGCCTGATCTGACGGCGACCTTTTCTCTTAAGTTCCCGCCTCAAAAAGTTTCATTAAAGCCATTTCTTCCGGCTCGAATTCAGCTTGCGAAAATTTGATGGCGCGTTTCTTTTTCTTTTCAAATTCGGCGAGCGTCAAACCGGATTCATACGATTTCAAAACCGTCGGATGAATGTAGGAAGCGCGGCAGACCGTCGGCGTGTTGCCGAGTTGTTCGGCGACTTTTTTCACCGCTTTGACGATATTTTTCTTCAGGATTTTTTCCTCTTCCGCCGCCCCGATTTCTGCCAGCGTCATCGCCGCCAGCAAAGTTCCGCCCCAGGTTCTGAAATCTTTGGCGGAGTATTCCGGCGCAGTGATTTTCTTCAAATAATTATTGATGTCGCTCGGTTTAATCGGATGCGGTTTGCCCGCGTCGTCCAAGTAATTAAACAGTTTTCGCGCTCCGCCGAGTGCTTTCAAATCCTGCATCACCGCCGCCAGTTCTTTGTCAACCAAAATTTTTCGATGCGCGACGTGATGTTTGCCGACGAAATTAAAAACCAGTTTTCCGCCGCGCTCAACCGACAAATGCCGATTCTGCAAAGTCGTAATCCCGTAAGTTTTATACTGTTTGACGCTTTTTTCCGTGCCGACGCGAATATACAGCGAATTTATCAGCCGCAGCATCACCGCCAAAACCTTCTCGCGCGGAAAGCCTTCGAGAGCGAGATGTTCGCTGGTGATTTGCCGGAGATTCGGCAGATGTTCGCCGAATCTTTCGATTTTCGAGAACTTCTTTTTCTCCTGTTGCGCCCTGAATTTCGGGTTATAGAGATATTGGATGCGCCCGTTCGTGTCCATTCCGAGAGCCTGCAAACTGCCGCCCGCCGACGGCGAAATCCGAACGTATTTCCAGGCGGGCGGAATCACCAGCGACTTGATTCGCTCCAAACTCGTTTCGTCCGTGATTTTCGCGCCGTTTTTATCGCAATACTTAAAGCCTTTCGACTTTGCACCGCGCCTTTGCCACCACTTTCCGCGCTTGCCCGTTTCAATACTTATTCGCGCTTTTTCAACATCGAAAATCGGTTTTTTTTCAGCCATAAACATTTCCCTCCGCTCGTCTCTTTCCAAGATATAGTTTATCGTTTTGTTATTCAAGCGAATTTTGATTGCCGTTGATAAACTGCTGATAAATCACAACTTACCGCAGACAAATTATTTCATTTCAGCCACTTAAAAAGCAACTTGTTTCACCGATGAAACATCTGATGTAATGTAGAACAAGGTGGATAAAATTATGGAAAACGTGAACGGAAACCTGTTTGAGATGGAAGAAAAGGAAACGGTTCAAACAAAGAAAGAGATGATTCTTTCGATGTATAAATCCGGCACGACCGAAATCGAAGCGATTGCGGCGGTCTCCGGCGCGAAGCCGAGCTACGTCGGTTCAGTTTTGCACCAAGCCGGTTTGATTGATAATTATTTCGATCTTTATACGTCAACTAATTATCCGATGAACATTTACTCGAAACATTTTCGCGGCAAACTCGGATTCAAAGATGTCTTGACGGCGCAGCGCAGCATCCGCAATCTGGAGCAGTCGTATCGTTATTTCGCCAACAATCAAGACCGCGCCGGACAGCATCACACTTTGGAGATGGCTCTGACGATGCTCGACCGCGCCCGCTGGACGGGCAAGCTGGACGAAGCGGAAATTTATCGCCGCTGGCTCGTCGGCAAATTGAATCAGCCGTTGACCGCTAACGCCAAACAGATGGAAGTAAAGGCTGAACAGATCGAAAGACCGGAGAAAGTTCAGTTGAAGCTGGCGGCTTAAAGTTGCCGTCACTCAGTCAAAAATTTTTCAAGACGAGACAATGCAGTTGACAGCGCATTGCTCGTCTTTTTGTTTTCGCCGAAGAAACTGCATACAATTAGCCGGTGTGCAAAGATAATGAAGATTTTTGCCGTGTTCAGAGTTCAAACTTTAGTTTGTCTTCGTCCGCAGAGCGAAGCGCGGCGGACGAAGACAAACTAAAGTTTGAACTCAAAACGCGCCGCAAATTCAATTATCAAAACTTAGGTTGCGAAGCACTATACCTTTCAGAAATTGGTTTGCAAAAATATAATTTAGATAGTTCAATAAAATCAACGACTTAGCTTTCAAATTTTTCGCAAACCAATTTCTTTTGGG
>JAYVKL010000164.1:0-7259 GCA_043768465.1 Pyrinomonadaceae bacterium | reverse complement strand
TATTACCTTGAAATCAAAATTGTATCTCAATGCATTACATTCGGCATTTTCAACTCTGCGGCAACTGAACCCGATTCAGTTTGCTGCGTAAGGTGAGTTACTGAATACAAAGACGAGCAATATTTGTCTGTTATAGGTATTGTCGGCGTAGAATACAATTCCTCACGGGTAAATCAAGCCGAACGCATTTCACAAGTCATAGAGCAAAAAATTCTAGCGCAACTTCGAGCAATTTATAAAAAAGTTGGTAAATTGGAGGGGTTAAAAGGAATTAAAGTTTTTGCCAAGATTGGCTATCGTAGTTTTTTGGAACCTTCCTACTCAACCAAATATGATGAACTCGAACTTTATACACCGCTTGAAGAACTTAGGAGTTTTGATGACGCGGATATAACAAGTCAAGAATTGATTGATAAGTCAATTGTTTTAATCAGCGGTAACAGAGTTCGCGTTTCATTAACGCAATTTTCTAGTTAAAAGGTTGTTTAAACTTTGCTGGAGGAAGGTTTTCTAGGCATTAAACGAATCATTGCTATTTGGATAAATGACTCTGAATGTTCGGTTTTTACTTCATAATCTTTGACCAATCGCCGATTAAACATTAACCACCCAAAAGTTCTTTCAACGACCCGTCTTTGGGGTAAAACTTGAAATCCGCTGATCCCTAAAACCTTCTTGACAATCTCCAAAACAAAACCAAATGTTTTCCTAATCCGCGCCGTAAACTCTTCTCCATCAAATCCTTGATCGGCTAATACTTTTTCCATTCGAGGATATTTTCCTTTTATCAAGACAAACAGTTTCTCTGCTCCGGCGCGTTCTTGGACGCTAGCGGCGACCACCATCAATCCGATGATCCAACCCAAAGTATCGGTCACGATCAACCGCTTGCGCCCATTGATCTGCTTGTTGGCATCTCATCATTTGAGTTCGGTCACCGAAGCCGTCCTAACGCTTTGCGAATCAATCAAGCCTAAACTCGGACTCACTTCCCGTTTTTCCTTGATGCTTACTTTCTCATCTAAAAATTGATGAATTTTGCCGGTTAAACTACCCTTTGACCATTTCCGAAAATAGTAATAAATCAGTTGCCATTTCGGAAAATCCTTTGGTAAATTGCGCCACTGAACGCCTGTTTTGGTCACGTAAAAGATCGCACTTACAACCACTTGCAGGCTATGTTGACGCTTTCTTCCGTCTTCTAAAATTTCTGCTATAATCTCCCATTGAGAGCCAGTCAAATCTGTTTCATGTGACATATTTCGATAACCTCTTTAATTTTTAGTCAATCTTAAAGTTATCGCTCCTGACTCTCAGCCTTCAAATTATCTTTCCAAAATTTAAACAACCTCTAAAACCTTTTTAACCACATTTTGTCTGAACTCGTCATCATATTTTCGCATCCTCTCATTCTGCAGGGAGTTTCGTGTCCTGTTTAATTAGACCACCTCAAATTTTAGTCGGACTGGAATCAGAGACAAAAAAGCAGCTTCCGAAGAAGCCGCTTTTCCAAAAAAGCTGTCCGACTTCTTCAAAAAACCGGAAGCAATTGGTCTGCCTTATTCGTCAACGCGCAGGACGTTTTCCGCCTGCGGACCTTTCGGACCGTTGGTTACCTCATACTCGACATCCTGCCCCTGCGTCAGCGTTTTGTAGCCCTCGCCGGAAATCGCGCTGTAATGCACGAAAATATCCTGCTCGCCGGGCTGTTCGATAAACCCGTAACCTTTGGCGTTGTTAAACCATTTAACTTTACCGATTGTTTTTGACATTTTACTCTAATTCCTCCTACAAACTTCAGTGAATTTTAATTTTCGTCCCTAGCCGAAGGCATTTTCAAAAAAACTTTTCAGACAAAATACGCGCCGTTGTAAAACCGAAATTCAGTTTTATTCGACGCGTATTAATCGGAAATGTAAGAAATTCATTTTCTAACAAGTAGAAAATCTTAAACTGCAAGATTTCGGGGCTGGCTTTTCGTTGTTTTTTTGATAGAACGAAGGGAAATTTAACTCGAATCCACTGCGCCTGTCAAGAATCGTTTCGCACTTTTTTGTTATCTTTCCGGCGGAGACGAACAAAATTGACATCAAACAGCCGATAGCCGAAGATAAAACATAAAAATTATGAACGATTCCGCCGCAAATTCCGCACTTTCCTACAACGACTATTTGCGAGTTCCCGAATTGATCGGCTTGCAGAAAACTCTATCTGAGCCGACGAGCCACGACGAATTATTATTTATCGTCATTCATCAAACTTACGAATTATGGTTCAAACAAATTCTGCACGAAATTGACGCGAGCATCGAATGGCTCAAGGAAAATCGGACGTTTCGCGCCAATCATTCGCTGAAAACCGTCGCCTCCATCGGCAAAGTCGTCGTCAGCCAGATTCATATTTTAGAGACGATGGCGCAAATCGGCTTTCTCGAATTCCGCGATAAACTCAATCCGGCGAGCGGTTTTCAATCAACGCAGTTCCGCGAAATCGAATTCGTCTCCGGTGCCAAAGACGAGCAAATGATGAATCATTTCGCCCGCGACGCTTTCGCTTTTGAGCGATTACAAAAAAGATTCGCCGCGCCGTCTCTGGCGGACGAATTCTGGAAACTGCTGGAAAGAAAAGATTTCAAAGTCGAAACCGAAGCAGAGAGAATTCAGACCGTCGTCGAGATTCTGCAAACGCCGGAAAAACACGCCGACTTTTTTATAATGCAGGATTTGCTGATCGAACACGACGAAAACATTGCCCTGTGGCGTTATAATCACGTTTTGATGGTGGAGCGAATGCTCGGAATGAAACGCGGCACGGGCGGCTCGGAAGGCGCGGGCTATTTGCGGACGACGCTCTCGAAAAAATTCTACCCGGAACTTTGGGAAGCGCGAACACGACTGTAAAACGAATTTCGAATTACGAATTAGAGAGATTTATAAATCACAAATTACGAAAGAAACTGAACTGATCGGTAATTCGTAATTTGAAATTCGTAATAGACTCAATTCGCAATTGACCAAATATGAACAGAAAAACACTGAGCGGCGGTTTAATCGCTTTGGCAATCGTTATTTTGCTGTTAGTCGGCTGCGTCTGGCTCGGCAAAAAAGTCTGGCAAAGTGTCACGGATAAAACCGAAACCACCGAACCGCAAAACGCTCCGCCGGGACATCAACCGAACGCGCCGATAACCGACCTCGAAGAAGCGCAGCGGGTTTATCTCGCGCTCGGCAATCCGTCGAACGCCACGAACAGCACGTCGAACGCCGACAACTACTTGATGGTCAACAGCGATTACGCGCTTTCGTATAACAACAGTCGCGGTTCGGCAAACTGGGTTTCGTGGCGCATTACGACGAGCGATTTCGGCGGTGCCGAACGCCAGAACGATTTTCGCCCCGATCCGAATCTGCCGAAAAACTTTACGCGCATCACGCCGTCCGATTACGTCGGCAGCGGTTTTGACAAAGGACATCTCTGTCCGAGTGCCGACCGCTCCAGCAGCGAAGAAGCCAACAGCCAGACGTTTTATATGACGAATATGAGTCCGCAAACGCCGGATTTAAATCGCAACGTCTGGAACGATTTTGAAACTTACTCGCGCGATTTGGTGAAGAAAAACAAAGTTGATTTATACGTCGTCGCAGGCTGTTACGGGGAAAAAGGCAAGCTGAAAAAAAAGATTTCCGTGCCGACCAACTGCTGGAAAGTAATCGTCGCCATCCCGTCGGGCGCGGATTTCTCCGCCGTCAATGCCGACTCGCAGGTAACGGCGGTTGATATGCCGAACACCGCGTTTCCCGGCAAAACCGACTGGCGCAAATTCCGCACGACCGTTCGCGCCGTCGAAGAGAAGACGAATCTTAATTTATTATCGAATCTGCCGCAAAACTTACAGGACACGCTCGAAACCAGAGTTGACAACAAGTGATTTGTTTGGTTTGCGCCGCAACGGTAATTTCGGTTGTGCTCAGAATCTACGCCTTCAGCTTGGTTTGCGCCGCGCTTCGCGGTCGGGAGAACAAAGTGCATTGCGCGCTTGGACTCTGAACACAGCCGAAATTTTCTTATCAAAAATAAGTTTACAAAACATCGGCTCGATAAACATAATTCCTACAAATACGAGGTTTAGATGCTCAAAATTCCCGAAATACTTTTACTGTTGATTTTTAGTTTTTCACCTTTTCGGCAAGTTTCAGCACAAACGCCCACAGCGAAAGACTTTTTCGATAAAGGTTTGCAGTTGGTCAAAGACCAAAAATTTAACGAAGCCTTAGAAGCGTTTCGTCAAAGTGCGAAACTCGATCCGCCGCAAGCCGCCGCGCACGGCAATATCGGAACGACTTTGCTCGTGCTGAACCGCGCCGCCGAAGCGATTCCGCCGTTTCGGGAAGCCGTCAAACTCGCTCCCGATGACGGAACTTTTCATACGGCTCTGTGTCAGGCGTTGAGTTTAACGAAGAATCACGCCGAAGCCGTCGCGCAGTGCGCCGAAGGCGTTCGTCTGAACGGTGAAAAAGTCGAAGCGCACGCCGCCTTGATTACGGCTTCGCAAATCGCTAATCGTCCGGCGGACGAAATTTTGCGGCTGACCGAAACGGCGTTAGGCAAATTTCCCGACAACGAAAATTTATCAAACGCCGCCGCCGCGCTTTACGCCGGCAGCGGCGATATTTCGCGTGCCGCCGCGATTTACGAAAAATTGGCGCAGGCATCTCCGAAATCAGCTTTTTATCAGGTGAAATTAGCTGATTTATATTTGCGGCTCGAACGCGACGCGGAAGCACTCGCGGCGGCGCGAAAAGCGATTGAGATTGAGCCGAAAAATGCGGCGGCGTATTATTTTTCGGGCAGAATTTATTTTGAACTCGGACAACACGAGGAAGCGGCGGACGCTTTCCGTAAAGTCGTCGAACTCGACTCAAAAAATTCCGACGCTGTTTACCTTCTCGGTCTGAGCGAAATCCGGCGCGGCAAGGCGGCGAGCGGAATCGCGGCACTGCGTCAAGCGGCTGCCGCCGCGCCGGAAAATTTCGATTACCACAAAGAATTAGGTTCGGCTTTGATCGGCGATGCCCAATACGAAACGGCGATTGTGCCTTTGAAAAAAGCCGTCGCTTTGAAACCGAAAGATTTTGAAGCCGTCGCCGCGCTCGGCACTGCGCTCGGCGAATCCGGGCGTTTTGAAGAATCGCTGCCGGTGTTATCGGAAGCCGACCGGATGAAACCGGGCAGTGAAATTATCAATATGCTTTTGAACGTCACGCGGGCGCGTCTGCAAATGACACCGCAGATCGAGGCGATGAAAAGTTACGCGAAAGAAAATCCGGCTGATTTGAACGTGCGGCTGCATTTGATTCAACATCTGACTTACGCCCGTCGAATCGCCGAAGCCGCGCCGTATTTTGATGAAATTTGGAAGATGAATCCGCCCGACCCGCGTGTTTACAGCCTGATTGGAGTTCTGCATTCGACCACCGGAAACTACGCGAAAGCCGCCGAAGCCTATCGCAAACTGCTGGAAATCGGCGGCAAAGCGGAGGCATATTTGGGTTTAGCCAATATCTACGCCAAAAACGGGCAGATTGACGAAGCGGTTAAGGCTTACGACCAGGCTTTTGAACTTAAACCCGACGCGCCGCACTTTATGAAACTTTACGCGGATTTGCTGCGCGACAACGGCAAACGGCGCGAGGCTTTGGCGATGTATCAACGCTCGCTGACGATGCTGCCGAACAACGCGCCCGCGCTGTTTAATGCCGGAGTTTTATCGGCAAAACTCGGCGATCTGAACGCGGCGCAGATTTACCTGAACACGCTCAAAGTTTCCGACCCGAAACTGGCGAAAACGCTGGGGCGTTTTCTGAAACTGCCGCGCTGAATTTGTCGTTTGATTTTTACCGGCGGCGTTTGTTTTTCGAGCGTCGCTTTATTATTTTACGGCTTTTGTGCCAGAATTAAATACGATGAACCAAACACTTTCAAAAGAAATGCAGCAGCATACTTATGCGATTATGAACCGCGTCGAAGATTCACATTGGTGGTATGTCGGACGACGGGCGATTCTCGAATCTTTTTTGGAAAGAATCAGTTCAGCACTCAGCACTCAGCACTCAGCACTAAAAATCCTGGATGTCGGCTGCGGCACGGGCGGCAATCTCGAAATGCTGGCGAAATTCGGCGCGGCGGAAGGCGTTGATGTCTCGGACGACGCGCTCGAATTCTGCCAATCCAAAGGCTTGACCGTTCACAAAGGCTTGGCGGAAAAACTGCCGTTCGCCGACGAAACTTTCGATGTCGTCACCGCCCTTGATGTCGTCGAACATCTGGACGACGACATCGCCGGTCTCAGTGAAATGCACCGAGTTTTGAAAATCGGCGGCGCAGCTTTAATTTTTGTTCCCGCGTTTATGTGGCTGTGGGGCGTTCAGGACGACGTTTCCAATCACCGGATTCGCTATACGAAAAAGCAGATTACCGAAAGACTGCGTAAATCGGGCTTTGAAATCGAACGCGCAACTTATGCCAACATCACGTTTTTCGCGCCGATTTTAGGCGGCAGAACGCTGATGAGAATCACCGGCATCAAACCCGAATCGGAAAATAACGTCAACATCTCCGCGCTCAACGGCGTGTTCGGCAAAATTTTCGGGGCGGAAAAATTCTGGCTCAAGAACCTCAGCCTGCCGTTCGGCGTTTCGATTGTCATCGTAGCGAAGAAAATAAAATAAACAGGCGTTTCTTAAACGGCAAAAGGAGATTTACCAGAGATGAATTTTTATCGTGAAACAATCAAAAACGCGCCGTCCGTCATTGCGATTCCGGTGGAGATGCGAAATCGCAGTGTCGAGATAATTATTTTGCCGCTCGACGAAACAGCGGAAAACGGCGGCGCGGTTGAGACGGACGCAAACGGTTATCCGATTGGGTTTTTTGAAGAAACGGCGGGTTCCTTGCCGGACTTTCCAGACCGCGAAGCGCAACCCGTTCAGCCTGACAGAGAGGAAATCGAATAAAAATCTTTCCAAAATAAAAACCGAAGAAATTTACCACATAGAACACATAGATTTTTTTGCCGGAGTTTTTAGTTGGCAGGTAACCTGTTCGACTGAAATTGTCGGAAGCAATTTCCGGCGATGATTTCAAAACTATGTGTTCTATGTTTCTAAGCACCTAAGCAAAAGTAATGTAATACTTTGAGCCGATTTGTGTGAGAACTTTATCAAGTTCCTCGCACAAATGTTTGTAGGAATTGTAGGCTT
>JAYVKL010000163.1:0-15083 GCA_043768465.1 Pyrinomonadaceae bacterium | reverse complement strand
TCTCCAAATTGGAACTCGGCTCTATTTTTGTTTTTTTCTAGTTATGTAAAATACCTTCCGCTACGCCTAATTCGCGTGATACAGAAGCGACTGATTGACCATCTAGAATCTTTTTGACGGCTTGTTGCTTAAATTCAAGATCATATTTCTTCATGCGCTCATTTTACAATGAGTTTCGTGTCCCGTTTTATTAGGTTCTTCCGCGCTTTTGGTGCAACTTTTTGAGATAAAGCATTGACAAAAATAAACTTAGCCGATTTTGAAGGCAAAATTTAGCCCACTCGTAAACAGGTTGTTTGCAATGGTTTACAGTGACCCTGCACCAAAAGCGCGCAAGAACCTTTTATTAGACCAGTTCAAAAGTTCGGCGAAAATGTTTCCGCATAATTTATCGGGTTATTTCGTTTCGATAAATTTCGCCGTTTTTCATAACAAATTTCACGCGCTCAAGTTCCGTAATATCTTTCAAAGGGTCGCCGGCGGTGGCGACAATATCGGCGAATTTTCCGGCTTCGATTACGCCGAAATCGTTTGATTTTTCGAGCAGTTCAGCCGAAACCGTCGTCGCCGATTGAATCGCCTGCATCGGCGGCATCCCGTATCTGACCATATACGCAAATTCTTTCGCCTGATTTTCCGTCCAGGCGTAGCCGCCCGCGTCCGTGCCGTAAGCGATTTTCACGCCTTTTCGATACGCGACGGGAAAGGCTTTGGCTTCCAAATCACGCATTGTCAGCCAAATCGGTGCGCCGGCGGCGGCGCGTCCTTCGGCGACATACGCACCGACGTAAATCGTCGGACACCAATACGCACCCTGCTTGACCATTCTGTCCATCAAGTTTTCGTCCAAGCCGTAGCCGTGTTCGATAGTGTCAACATTATGCCGCAGTGCCGCGTCAATTCCGTCCCAGCCCATCGCGTGCGCGGCGACTCGTTTACCCAAACGATGCGCTTCGGAAACCATCGCTTCCATTTCGTCGTCGGTGAAATTTACCCACGAATGCAGTTTGCCGTCTTTCATATAATAACGGCGGTCGGCGTAAAATTTTATCCAGTCCGCGCCGTATTTGACCTGCTCGCGGACGGCTTTGCGAATCGCGTCCGCGCCGTCGATAATCTGCACTCCATCAGGCATTTTGAGTTCCCACGAATAGCCGCTCAAAGGATACATTCCGGTCGGCGCAAATGCCCGCGTCGCGACAAACATTCGCGGACCCGGAATCACGCCGCGCTCAATCGCCTGTTTCACGTCAACGTCGGCATACATCGCGCCTTCGGTTTCGACATCGCGGAAAACCGTAAAGCCGTTCATCAAGCCGGTTCGCGCCGCCATCGTCGCTCTAATAGTGCGATACGGAATTGATTCTTTGAGCAGTTGCACGTCGTAATCTTCCGCCGTTATATCGCCTTGCAGCAGAACGTGCGTATGACAATCGGCGAGTCCGGGCAAAACCGTCGCATTCGACAAATCAATCGTCGCCGCATTCGGCGGAACTTGCTTTTGAACGTCGCTCAACGCGCCGACCGCCTTGATGCGCGAACCTTCAATCAAAATTCCTTGATTCGTCAAAACCTTGCCGTTTTTGGTGTCAATCAAACGCCCGGCTTTGATAAAGACGAATTGTTTCGATTTCACGTCCTGCGCGAAACCGGCACAATTAAACGACAGCACACACATCGAAACGAGCAGATACAGGGAAATAGGTTTTTTCATTTTTACCTCGTAGTTTTAATATTTAAGCAGTTCAACAGAATTAAATTTATCTTTTAGCCGCAGATTAACGCGGATAACGCGGATTAATTTAAAGAATGATTAACTCACCTTACGCGATTACTGTTTTTGTCGTCAACGGCGACTAACAATATAGCGTCGGGTGGAGCGAATGCAATGAGCCTCACCCAACGAATGTGATAATCACCCAATCCGGGGTTCCGATAGCAATAGAACCAAAAGCAACTATCTTATAGATAACTGTTGACGATGTTAGATTTACAATTTTTATATTTTCACTCAACGGAATGTCATAAAATTGTCGTTTTATGGTTCTTCCGCGCTTTTGGTGCAACTTTTTGAGATAAAGTATTGACAAAAATAAACTTAGCCGATTTTGAAGGCAAAATTTAGCCCACTCGTAAATAGGTTGTTTGCAATGGTTTACAGTGACCCTGCACCAAAAGCGCGCAAGAACCGTTTTATGATACAAAATGCCGTTTTATAGTCTTTTTTAGAGATTTAATGGGCAACTTTAAACAGTTTAAGCGAAGATCGTTGGATTCTGTTCCGTTGCTATCGCCACGCCAAGTGGAGTTGCAAGTACTTGACCAAAACATCAACACGGCGGACGCGACCGGCAGGCTGCTTTTTAATATGCTCGGAGCCATCAATCAGTTTGAAACGGAAATCCGCGCCGAACGGCAGCTCGACGGCATTAACAAAGCTAAGGAAAAAGGAGTTAACTTTGGAGCGCAAAGAAAATTGTCGGACGGGCAGATCGAAGAGATGAAGGAGCGGCGGCAGAGCGGCGTGTTGATTAAAAATCTGATGCAGGAGTATCAATTGTCAAAAGCCAGCATTTATCGGTATTTGAAAGAAGAAACGAAAAAATCCGAAGCGTGATGAAAAAACCTTATTGATACTTTTCGTGGGTTTGGGCGGAAAACCCCGATAAGTAAAAGTATCAGTCGCGCCGATCAGAGCAAGTTGTCGGTAGTCGTTTTTTCCTTGCCGAGATATTGACGTTTAAGCCATTTTTCGTCTCTGGCGATGTAAAGCAGAACCGAATCGGTTTCGTCGTTGATGATGACGCTCAAGTCGCTTTTCACTTTTTCAATTTGCGCGTCGGTCAATTCTCCCTCGAACACTGAGTTCTGCCGCCAGTGCAGATAGCGTTTAAGGCATTTGTGAACTTTGGCGACGCGCTCGACCGCCACGTCGTAAACGATCAAGACATACATAATTTTCAGTTTCGAGTTTCGGAGTTTTCCCGGCTTTCCGGCTTTTATATTTCGGCTTTTGTATGTTATAAGTTTCCTCGCGCGCCTTTCAAGTCGCGTTTTTATAAACCCGTAAGTCTAGTTTCAAAAAGCAATGAGTTATCGTCAGACTCTCACGGAACGGCTCATTCAGATTATCTTTAAACTCGTCCGCCGACCGCATTCGCGGCAGGAGTTGGCGCGGGAATTCGGCGTTGATGTCAAAACCATCCGCCGCGATCTCGACGCGCTCAGTCTCGAATATCCGATCACCGAAAAGAAGCGCGGCAGAGAAGTTTTCTATCGTTTTGCCGACGGATTCACGTTCAGTTTTCCAAACATCGAGATTGAAGAGCTTGCCGTGCTGCTGCTCGCGCAGGAAGCCATCGAAGGCATCGGCATCACTGCCGGAGACTCTTTCTACGCCGCCCGTGCCGACTCCTTGCTCGGTAAAATCCGGGCTTCACTGCCGCGCAGCGTCCGTGAGAAAATGGACGCGCTCGCTGCCGTTTACGGTTCGGCAAGCGTCCCGTCAAAAGACTTTTCCGCGCACGGGGCGATTATTGACCGGCTTGCCTCCTGCGCCGTCCGCCGGGTGAAAGTCGAAATTCGCTACCACGGATTAAACAGCGACCGCCTCGAATCGCGCACGATTGATCCGTATGCCGTTTATTTCGACCCGGACGGCGCAACCCTGAAACTCGCTGCTTTCGATGCCGGAAAAAGCCGCATCAGCGTTTTTTCGGTCGAACGCATTCGACATCTCAAGGAACTATCCGCCGCCTTTATCCGACCGGCTGATTTCGTTCTCAAAGATTACTTGCTCGAGAACTGCTTCAACGGCATTCACGGCACACCCGTCACGGTCGTCTTAAAGACTTCCGGCATCACGGCGCGGATTTTCGCCGAGCGGCAGTTTCACCCGTCGCAGAAAATTATCGAGCGCAAACAAAAGCGCGGTGCGTCCACGGAAATCGTCACCATTCAAATGAAGGTCGCCGGCGGCAGAGGCTTGATTCGTTTTATCCTCAGCCACCTGCCGAACATCGAAGTCGTCTCGCCGCCGGAGGTCCGAAGGGAAGTCCGGGAAATTCTGGCAGCGTCGTTAAAAAATTTCGGATAAAAAAATCGGATAAATTTTCCGATGCGGGGCAAACCTGTCCATTATCGAAGCGTAGAATGATTTTATATTTGAATTGTATTTGAATTGATTAACGATTATTTGAACGGCTGAAAAATGGCGGTCAATGTTTTGCCGCCGAAACTCAGCCGCCGATCACACGCTCAAAAATTATGCGGCTTCATTTCACATTATCGCCGAACACCGAACCGGTTTCCTTCGCCTACCAGCACAAACTGACGGGCGTTTTTCACGGCTGGCTCAAACGCAACGAACTGCACGATGTAATCAGTCTGTATTCGCTCGCGTGGCTCGACGGCAGCCGCCGCGTCCGCAATCACCTTGATTTTCCCAACGGCGCGAAATGGTTCGTCAGTTTTTTCGAGGACGAACACGCCGAAAAGCTAGTCACCGGCGCACTCGAACAGCCGGAGATGTTCGGCGGAATGCGCGTCACCCGCATCGAACAACAGTCCACGCCCGACTTCGGCGCAAAATACACGTTCAAAGTCGCCAGTCCGGTCTTCATCAAAGGCAGACAGCCGCCGAACGGCAAGCCGCCGCACCATTATCTTTACTGCGAACCGGAAGCCGATGCGCTGATGACGGCAACCCTCATCCACAAAATGGATGAGGGTTGCCGCGAATCAGGCGAAACCCGCTTTACCGAAGCCGACAAACAAGTCAAAGTCGCCTTTGACCGCGAATTTGCCAACCCGAAAATAAAACTCGTCCGCATCAAAAACATTGACCACAAAACGAGCGTCTGCCCGATCATCATCAAAGGCACACCCGCCGCCGTCCGCTTTGCTTGGAACGTCGGCATCGGCAACGGGACGGGAAGTTGTTTTGGAAGTTTGAAGGAGTAATTTGGAAAAATGAAACGAAAAGATTTGACAAAAATATTTTTGAGTGCAAAAGTTCATCTGTTTGTTGCAGCGACTTACACTTCTATCTTGAAAAGAATTTTAATCTCGGAGTAAAGAGCTTATTAATTGAACCCTTGGGGCATTTAAATAGATTCAAATTTCTTTATCAAGATTATGTTGTGTAAGGAATTTTGACGGCAACGAGGAAAGATTAGCAGTCAGTTCTCGTCACCGTCTTTGGTTATACGGAGAGATGGCAGAACGGTCATTGCAGGTGACTTATAATCGCTCATGCTTAAAAAGCATTACGGGTTCGAGTCCTGTCCTCTCCGCCGTTTCAATTCTAGCTTTAATTTGATAGGTGTTCAACCAACCTAAGCCGAGATTAAAATTATGTTAGACACATTATTAGATATTGGTAATGCTCTGCGAAATAGCGAAGTCGGTAAAATTCGTTATCACCGCTACTTCAAATCTGCTCCGCTCAATGATGAAAAGAAGAAAATCAAAGTGGATTACTGGTCAATTCCAGTTGATAAAAATTTCGAGATTCAATTTGATCGTAGGAAGGAAATCATTGACCAGAATTTGATTAAAAACAATCTTTTCTATTTGACATACAAAGCCAGCGAGACAAGCCCGGAAAACAAATATATTTTCGGTGATATTCAATACGGAACAGACAAAGACGGCAAAGAAGTCGGCTTTTATAAATTGGGCAGTTCTGAAAAGAAAGGTTTGTTCGGAATGAGTTCTTTCGGGCGCGGAAACGAGGATGCGAAACAGTTTGCAGGAACTTTGATCGAAAAATTCCGCGCTTCGTTTGAAAATCAAAAGGACGAAATTGAAAACTTCCTGCGTGAACAAGAGCAAAATCAGTTCGTTTATCTGCATTTCGATTTCAGCGGAATGAATTGGTATCAGTTTGAAGACGAACTGAAAATGATTAACGATGCTTTGCTCAATTATTTTATCGAAAAGCAAAACGGCGTTTTTGTTCTTCGCAATTTCATTTACAAAACTCTGATTAAAAGCGTTTCGATTTCACCTGATTTCAGCGAGAAAAATACTTTCAAAACAAAAGCTTTTAAAGATTCCGAAGAAGTTTTAGATTTGATTTATTCGCTTGATTATTCAAAGAAGGCTTTGATAAGCGAGCGCGATGTCAAAGTCATCATTTTGCCACGCGGAAAAGAATTAGACGCGCAAAACATCATTGACTTTTTCGAGCAGAATAGTCGTTCGGATCTAACTGTTGCCGCGAATCAGGAAGTCGAAACTGAAAAAGATGAGTTTGACGAAGGCGACACAATTTTTTCGCCCGTAGTTAAGAAAGTTGCGAAAAACGTCACGCAGTTTGATTTTATTTTCAGCAAACGTGGCGAGAAAGGAAAAGACGACGACTTACTTGAAATCAGCGGTATCGAGCGAAGTTTTCTCGATCATCTCAATAAAGAAATCAAACTGATTAAAGATTCCGAACTTTTGCAGGAACGCCGCAAAAATTACCCGACTAAAAACAAACAATTTTGGGGTTTCGATATTCGGCGTTCGTTTCTTAATATTCTCGGCGACGTAACTACCGACAAAAAGAAATATCAAAGCCATCTTTTCAAGGTTTTGCCGCAGGTTTATTCGGGCAATTATTACCGCGACGACGTTATTCTGCCCGCGTTTATCGAAAAGGTCGAATACAACATTCGCAATACCGATGCGGGAAAAACCGCCGACTACAATCTTTTGAAATACGATTATTATTTTTTGGTTCTAATTCGCAATAAAAATGGAGGAAAAATTATGGATGATGTCAACGAAATGAAAGGCAACGACAGTTACAAAGCCGGAATACTTCTCGGCAGAATGTCGCAGCCGCTCAGAAAAAAAATCAATTCGTTTGAAAAGAATTACGTCGGGCTTCTTTCGCGTCGCATTGCTGACAAACAGGGACTCGTTAAATTTATGAATTTCGTTAACGAAAAGTTGGTTATTCACGATGTCGCTTATCGAAATCTGCGCGAAACTTCGGTTGATTTGGCGCAAATCGTCAATCAGTTGAACTATAAGAATTACCGTAAAAACTTTTGCGCTTTCGGCTTTTTTGAAGGCTATTTCACATTTAACAAACAAAACGAACAATCACTGGAAACAGAAAATCAGGAGGAAAATCAATAATGGAAAATCTCAATTTGCCCGTCGAAAAATCGGAAATTTTATTTCTTTACGAAAGCAGTTATTCAGTGCCGAACGGCGATCCGTTTACATCCGAACAGCGATATGACGAGGAAACGAAGAAAGTTTTAGTCAGCGATGTTCGTATCAAACGCTTTATCCGCGATTATTTCGACGAGCGCGGCGAACAGGTTTATGTGATTGATAAACGCATCGAAGGCGAAAAAGAAGGTTCGGGCGCAGCTCTGCGTATGAAACGTCTGCGCGAAGACCTGAAAAACGACGAAAGCGTTTTAACCAAAGGGAAACCCGATTCATTAAAATTAATGAAAAAATGTATTGACGTGCGACTTTTTGGCGGCATCTCGACCGAAGGCGGCGACGCGGTAAATTTAACCGGCGCGGTGCAGTTCGCTTTGCTCAATCCTTCGCTCAATAAAACCGATTTGCGAATGCACCAAAACACTTCGGTTTTCGCTTCGAGCGGCGAGAAGACACGCGGCGCAATCGGCACGACGACCGTTGTTCCTTATTCACTCAATCAAATTCACGGCTGGATAAATCCGTTTTCGGCAGTTCATACCGGACTAACTCAAACAGATATTGATGCGATGTTTAAAGCTCTTTGGGTGAGCATCAACAACGCGAATACACGCTCGAAATCAAACCAAAATTCGCTTCTGCTCACGCAAATCGTTTATGCAGACGCGAACAAAAAACTTTACGGCGCGGACAGATTTATTGAAATTGATAAAGATAAAACCGAAAAACAGGACGAGCAAATTCGTAACTCCGACGATTACGTTTTAAGTTTGGAAAAACTTAAGGAAGCGGCGAAAAACCCGTCAGTTAAACAAATCAATTTTTATACTGAAAACAATAAAATCAAACAGGAATTAGACGACGCAGAAAAATTCGTCTGGATGGAAATTTTATGAAAGGCGCAATCGTAAAAATTATCGGAAACTGGGCGCATTTCAAAAAGCCGGAAACGAATAATAATCCGTTGACGCACGATTTTATCACCAAAACCGCATTCATTGGCTTAATCGGCGCGGTTTTGGGAGTTGAGCGCAACCGGATGCGCCCGCTTTTTCCGCAACTCTCTGAAGATTTGCTTTACGGGGTTCAAATTTTGGAAGCCGTCAAAAAAGAATCTTGGGCGTTCAAATTACGCTACGCCGCCAATCTCTACGAAAAACGTCCGGTGCAAATGGAATTTTTGAAAAATCCTCAGTTCGCCGTCGCCGTCGCTTTGCAAAACGAGCGTTCTGGCGAGATTTTTCAAAGGTTTGTGCAATCGGTTGAAACGAGTGAAGCACGATTTACGCCCGTGCTTGGCTTGCATAATTGTCCGGCTGAATTGAGTTTATTGGCAAAAGGCGAATTTACCGAAAACATAGGAAATTTCAAAACGAAAAGTTTTGTTACATCAGAACATCACGATTTGAAAGACATTTCGCAAACCGCCGACTTTCGCATCGGATTAGACAAAATACCGACAGGTCAAAATGATGATTTTTGGAATGATCCGGTTAAATATCCATACCAACAAGTTCTATATCCCGCGCCGGAATGCGAACTTTCGGTCGAGGGCAAATATTTTCAATTTTCCGACGGCACAAATTGGGTTTTGTTATGAAAGAATATTTTTCTCATCCCGGAAAGCGTCTGGAAACGCATATCCAACAAGTTACCGATAAGACGCGCAACCGAACAGTTTTGAAAATCGCCGAAATCGCGGCGAGGTTTCACGATTTGGGTAAAGTCAATCCAAACTTTCAGGAAAAATTAAAACCAATCGGCGAACGAAAAAAAAATCTCGGCTATTCAAGCCACGCTTACCTTTCGGCTCTAGCGTGGCTTTGTTTTTTTGAAACGAATAAATCTTTGGCGAAGGAAATTTTGGATGGCGACGCTTCTTTGAAATACAGCGTTGCCGTTGTAATTGCAAAGCACCACGGAAACTTGCCAAATATGAACACAGGCTTTCTAAACTGCAAGGAATGTGAAAACCTGAAAAACTTTATTCGGGAAGTTTCCGCCGAAGACCTTCCGATTTCGGAGTTCCTGAATGAGTTTTATCCGCACAATAATTTTCCAGTCAAAATAGACGACGATGCTTTAACCAAATTTCTTGATGATTTCCCATTGGCTTTCAGCAAAAGGCACTTGGAAGAAAAAAGTCCCTCAGTGATAACTGACAAATTAAACTTTTTTCTTAATACGCAGTTTGGTTTCGCTTGTTTGATCGAATCAGACAAACGCGATGCGGGCGACAACACGATTTTCAAAAACAAGGATTTATCAGAGGATTTTCGAGATAAATTTTCAGCCAATTTGGAAATCAAATTAAGAGAAATTACGGCGGAATCAGCAAAACAAGAAAACGAAAGGAAAAAGCGGCTCGACGGGGTGCGTTCGCAGATGCGCGAAGAAGCGTTGACGAACTTGCGAAATTTTTTAGCCGAAGACAAAGACCGAAGAATTTTCACACTTCCCGCGCCGACGGGTGCAGGAAAGACTTTAATGCTTTTAAGTTTAGCGAATGAGATTCTTAAAACTCGTGGGGATTTGAGCGTCATTTACGCTTTGCCATTTTTGGCGATTACCGAGCAAACGGAAAGTATTTGTCTGGAAATTTTGAAAGATGACGAAAAGGTTCTGCGCGTGGATTCTAAGTCGGAAAATAAGGAAATTGAAAAACTGCAAAGAATTCTTGACGATAATCCGAGCGTTGAAAACGTCAAGAAACTTTTGCAGCAGCTTTTTTCAAACGAAACTTTCGATCATCCGTTTATTATCACGACCTTTGTGCAGGTTTTTGAAACTTTGGTCAGCAATCGAAATGCGACGCTTCTTCGCCTGCCGAATTTCTCAAAAACAATTTTTTTACTTGATGAAATTCAGGCATTGCCGCCGAGTTTATACACTTTTTTCGTCGCTTATCTTGAGGAGTTCTGCCGAAAATTTGACAGTTACGCGATTGTTTCAACCGCAACAATGCCGCACCTAAAATTGCCGGACGAAAAATATTACAATGAGCGTGAAAAACCGAGCAAAATTTTTACGCGATACAAGGAACCGAAGAAAATTCTTGACGAAAAGTTTTACGGTTTCGATGAATTTAATCGTTACAAAATCATTCCAAAATTTGATGAAATTAAATCAATCGCAGACTTGGCAATTGAAGTTAGAAAGCAAAAACAATCGTGTCTCGTCGTTTTGAATATAATCAAAGATACAAAAAATCTCCACCGGGAATTAAACGGCAATCCCGAATTTGAAACTGAAGAAAGCGAATATATCTTGCTTAACACGCATTTCACACTCGAAGACAGACAGAGGAAATTAAAAATTTGCAAAGAGCGTTTGGACAGCGGCGAAAAGGTTGTTCTAATTTCGACGCAACTTATCGAAGCGGGCGTAGATATTGATTTTCCGGTCGTTTATCGAGATTTATGCCCGTTACCGAATCTGATTCAAACGGCGGGCAGATGCAATCGCAACTACAAACTCAATTTTGGCGAAGTGTATTTTTTTGAAATCAAAGACAAATCAGGCAAGAGTTCAGCGCAGAAAATTTACGGCAGAAATTTCGATTGGTTTTTGAAATTTACGCGCAATGCTATTTCAAGGACGATTTTTGAAAATGAAATGCTCACCATTCAAAAAGAATTTGCTGAAACTCAAATCAGCGATGCTTTGCCGTTCGGTGTTTATGCTTTCGGAAGCGATAAGCAGATCAATCTCGTCGAATGTATCAATCAAATTCGGTTTGAAGATTTCGCTAAGGTAAAACTGATTGATGCCGATTACGGCGTTCAAACGCGAATTTATGTCAGCCGTTCGGACGGAGAATTTAACAAACTGCAAGAACTTTTTAAGAAAGGAAAATCCATTCCTCCGCGAGATTTTACTCAAATTAAACTTCATCGTTCTGATATTGATAAACAATTAAGAAAGATGTCAAAAAAAACCGTTTCGGTGCGGATCGCAGAAAATCAGCGTCCAAACTTAAATCATTTAATTAATGAAGATGAAAAATTATTTGAGATTCATTTAGTAAATGCTGAAAGTAAATATTCACCAATCGAAGGATTAATAATAGATTTTGAAGGCGGAGAAATCATTTAGCTCATCGGGTATAATCGGGTATAATATCGGGTATGATTGATCCTATCGAACAATTCGCAAGCGAATTTGCGCCGACGCACGAGATTTTGAATCTTATCGCGGAGATTGATGAATTTAAGGGTAAGTGGAAGGTTTTACAGAATTTATCGCCCGAAAGATTATCGGCTTTGCGGCGGGTGGCGACGATTGAGAGTGTCGGGTCTTCAACTAGAATTGAAGGTGTGAAGTTGACCGATAGGGAAGTCGAGACGCTGCTTTCCGATCTCAAACAGTATTCCTTTAAATCGCGTGATGAAGAAGAAGTTGCCGGATATGCCGGGGCGATGGAGTTGGTTTTTGAATCCTGGCAAGATATTTCTTTAACCGAAAATCATGTTCAACAGCTTCACTCGGTTTTGTTAAAGTTTTCGAGCAAAGACGTTTCACATCGCGGAGAGTATAAAAAACTATCAAATAATGTTGTGGCTTTTGATGCGGACGGCAGGGAAATCGGCGTTGTTTTTGAAACTGCTTCACCTTTTGAAACGCCGTTGGCAATGCAAAGCCTGATTCGTTGGCTCGACCAAACCGCTGCCGACAAACAGATTCATCCGCTTTTGATAATTTCGGTTTTTGTCGTTTGTTTTTTGGCGATTCATCCGTTTCAGGATGGCAACGGCAGAATTTCTCGAATCTTGACGACCTTGCTTTTGCTTCGGTTCGGTTATGAATATGTGCCGTATATTTCGCTTGAAAGTATTATCGAAGAAAACAAAGACCTTTATTATAAGGCTTTACGGCAGACGCAAAAGACGCTGCGGGAAAGCGAAACCGATTGGGAAAAGTGGTGGTTGTTTTTCTTAAAATGTTTGAAAAAACAAAAAGATAAACTGGCATCGAAGTTAGAGCGCGAAAAAATCATCGCTCCCGCTTTGCCGAAGTTATCAGTTGAAATACTCGCTTTGCTGAAAGAACACGCGCAATTGACGATTGCCGAAATCGAATCTTTGACGCAGGCGAATCGCAACACTCTGAAAGTCAGACTACGCGAACTCGTGCGCGACGGTTTAATCGAACAAAACGGACAGGCACGGGCAACTTTTTATCGTATGAAGGTCGCCTAAAAAACAATGAATGAACACCTGACAAAATTCACGGGAACGGAAGTCGGCTATTTTTTCATCTGTCGCAAAAAGCTGTGGTGGTTTCATCACGGCATCGAGATGGAAAGGGAAAACGACCGCGTGAAAATAGGCAAACTGGTTCACGAGACAGCTTATAACCGGCAAAAAAAGGAAATCTCGATTGACGGGAAAATCGTGCTTGACTGGCAATCGGACGGCGTGATTCACGAAGTCAAATTATCCGACAAAATGGAGTCGGCGCACGAGTTTCAACTGCTTTATTACATCTATTATCTGAAAAGCAAGGGCGTGGAAAATCTGACCGGGCAGATTGATTATCCGAAACTGCGGCACACGCAAACCGTCGAATTATCCGTCGAAAAAGAAGCGGAACTCGAAACGGCTTTGACGGAAATGTCGAAAATCGTCGCAATGGACACGCCGCCGGAAGTCGAGTTTATGAAGATTTGTAATTCGTGCAGTTACGCCGAACTTTGCTGGGGATAAAGCAAAATGATGAAGGCGAAATGATGAACGATGAATTAAAGACGAACAAAACAGGAAGTTTGATGTTCGCAATCTAAAATCTGGAACACGAAGCGAAACAGTCCAAAATCTAAAATCGAATTATGGCAAGACACTATTACCTCACGCGCTCTGGCAGACTGCGGCGCAAAGACAATACGCTGGCTTTTGAACCGGCGGCGGATGAAGTTGAAAATGGAACGGCGATTGTGCCGGAGGAAATTGAGGCGGAAAACTCCGGCGAAACGGTTTCGGAAATCGGCGACGGTTTGGGCGCGGATTACCTCGGCGATCTTAATTATGACGCGCCCGCCGCACTCGAAAGTGAGCCGACGCTTGCCGAAATTTTGGACGGCGAAGCGGAAACGCCGGTGCGCGTCAAAGAACGCCGCACAATTCCGGTCGAAGACGTGGACGCGATCTGGTCGTTCCGCGAATTGGATTTAAATTCCAAGGTTCTTAACTTTCTCGCGCAGAAAAAGATTCCGATTCATTTCTTCAATTATTACGGTTTTTACAGCGGCTCGTTTTACCCGCGTGAATATCTGCAAGCCGGTTTTCTGCTGGTCAAACAAGTCAAACATTACAGTTCAAACGCTAAGCGGCTGACGATTTCGCGTGAACTGATCGGCGCGGCACTGCATAACATTCTGCGGAATCTGCGTTACCGCGATTCACGCGGCGCGGATTTGTTAGCCGAAACCGAAGTCGTCCAGACGGAAGTTCTGCGGCTCGCCGAAGTCAGAGACATCGGGCAGCTAATGGCGTGTGAAGGAAGAGCCAGAGCCGCGTATTACAAGGCTTTCGAGAAAATCATCAAACG
The DNA here is from genome assembly GCA_043768465.1 of Pyrinomonadaceae bacterium. GTDB lineage: Bacteria > Acidobacteriota > Blastocatellia > Pyrinomonadales > Pyrinomonadaceae. The sequence goes on along the minus strand of JAYVKL010000163.1, from coordinate 1,364 downwards.
CGATGTCGAATTCAAAAAGCGCGTCCGCCGTCCGCCCGACAATATGGTCAACGCGCTGATTTCATTCACCAACGGCTTGGTTTATTCGAGCGTTTTGACGCAGATTTACCGTTCGCAATTAGACCCGACGATCTCGTTTCTACACGAACCGGGTTTTCGACGATTTTCGCTCGCGCTCGATCTGGCGGAAGTTTTCAAGCCGATTCTGGCAGACCGTCTGATCTTTCGGTTGTTCAATAACGGACAGCTTTCGGAAAAGCATTTCGCGCAGGATTTGAACTGTTGTTATTTGAAGGATGCCGGGCGTAAAATAGTTTTGAAAGAATGGGATGCCCGACTGCAAACGACGATTGAACACCGGCGTTTGAAACGCAAGGTCAGCTACGAACGGCTCATCAGACTGGAATGCTACAAACTCGTCAAACATCTGACGGATGTCGAAGAATACAAAGCCTTTCGCGCCTGGTGGTAACAACTAAATAGTCGTCAGCCTGCCTTTCAACGCGGACAAATGTCGGTAAAAATGTTGGTCGGCATCTGCGCGAATGAGTTAAACTCAACAGAAAAATCAATTAGCTTGCGTCGTCAACCGACCGCCTTTTTTGCACTATCGCCACCCGACGACACCGACACCCGAAATAATGATTGTTAAATGACCCTAAACTCAATATAATCAACCAAGCACTCTGCTCGAAAAGGTGCTTTTTAATTGAACCAATGTGGAATTGAAACGACAGTCTTTACGGCAAGATGACGCAGAATATCGGTTTTTAATTGAACCAATGTGGAATTGAAACCCAATTGGCGGCGCGTATCTTCGACTTTTTTGGAAAGTTTTTAATTGAACCAATGTGGAATTGAAACGGGCGTAAAGCGGATGGTTGGCATCGCCGAAAATCTTTTTAATTGAACCAATGTGGAATTGAAACGCGGAAATTCAAGCGGGTTCGGCGGTCTGGAAATCGTTTTTAATTGAACCAATGTGGAATTGAAACATGATTCGCCTTGACGATTCGTTCCGCCGAGCGATTTTTTAATTGAACCAATGTGGAATTGAAACATAGATATAGCGGTGACAAATTCAGACCGATTTGTTTTTAATTGAACCAATGTGGAATTGAAACGAGGCAAAGGCTTTTTCGTTTGGTGGAGTTTCTTCATTTTTAATTGAACCAATGTGGAATTGAAACGTGAACGTCTATCACTGGCTCAATCAGGAAATTTTTTTAATTGAACCAATGTGGAATTGAAACGCCTTTGACGGTGTTCGGTGTTACTTCATATTTTTTCGTTTTTAATTGAACCAATGTGGAATTGAAACCCGGTCGGCTCGAACGCGCAGTGGAAAGTTTATGTTTTTTAAT
>JAYVKL010000162.1:0-11572 GCA_043768465.1 Pyrinomonadaceae bacterium | reverse complement strand
TATTTTGACGTAAACGGCGGTGAAATTGCAAGTCATTTTTTTGTTTTGCTAAACATTATTTAACAGCACCATCTATAAATCCAGGAAAAGCCGCGTTCTTTCAGTGATTTTATCCGCGTTGGAAATTAAGGAGTTAATTACGGCAATCGAATCGGCACCGGCTTCCAAAACCTCTCGAAAATTCTCCGAAGTGATGCCGCCGATGGCGACGAGCGGAAAATCGCCGATGCTTTGACGAATCCTTTTTAAGCCTTCGATGCCGACTGCCCGGTCAGGATTTTCCTTGGTCATCGTGGCGAAAACCGGACCGAAAGCCAGGTAATCAATCGGCATCTTGACGGCGCGAACGGCTTGTTCGAGATTGTGCGTCGAAAATCCGATAATCGCCGCTTCGCCCAAAATCCTTCGCGCTCGTTCGGGCGGCAAATCGTCCTGTCCGAGATGAACGCCGTCGCAGCGCAGCGCGAGCGCAATATCTACGCGGTCGTTGATAATAATTTTAACTCCGCACCGGCGGGCGATTTCCAAAGCCGCCCGCGCCGCTTGATAAAAATCCTGCGAAGAAGCGTATTTTTCGCGCAGTTGAATAAACGTCGCGCCGCCGTCAGCCAATCTTTCGACTTGCGCGGCGTGTGAAATTTTAGAAAGCCGCGTGTCGGTGATCGGATAAATTTTCGGAAGAGCTAGTTTCAAGTTTCAGGTTTCAGGTTTCAGGTTTCAGGTTTCAGGTTTCAGGTTTCAGGTTCAATCTTGAACCTGAAACCTGAAACCTAGAGAGATTTGACCATCAAAAAGCCGTCTTCGCCGTTGTTGTAATAGCTTTTGAGTCTTTGGACAATCGCGTAGCCGGATTCGCGGTAAAGGGTTTGCGCCGTGACATTTCCGGCGCGGACTTCGAGCATTATGGTATTGATGTTTCGTTTTCGCAGGGCTTCTTCGGTGTGTTTTAGAAGTTTATTCGCCAGCCCGCGCCGCCGGTGTTCGGGTGCCACGCCGATAGTCGTGATGTGTCCCGCTCCGTCGGCGTTCGTCATCACGAACACGAACGCGACCATTTGTTCGGTCGGCGTAACAAGGCGGTAACTCAGCGTGTTCGGCTCGCTCAAAAGATATGAAAAAGTGTATTTCGTGTAGTTTTCGCCCGCTTTGAAACAGCGCAGATTTAACTTCAAAACTTCCGTGATTTGTTTTTCGGTCAGCGGGCGAATTTCGTAAACCGTCTCCGGTGCCGGCACGACTATTTCCGGCTCGAAATCCAGCGTCGGCACAAAGAAAAAATTGCGAAGTGATTGAAAAACCGCCATAGAATTTTGAATCATCAATTCAAATTTATTCTACGACAAATTCAGTTTATTTTCGATTGAATGCTTTCGCGTCCGCGTAGATTTTTTCGATGACATCGTGATATTTTTCGTTGACGATGCGGCGTTTGACTTTGAGCGTCGGCGTGAGTTCGCCGCCGGCGACGGTTAATTCTTTTTCGAGCAGCGCGATGCGTTTGACTTTTTCATACGACGAAAGCGTTTTGGTCAGTTCGGCGATGTCCGCTTCGATCAGTTTGATGATTTCCGCGTTTTGACAAAATTCGGCGGGCGATTTGAGCGGCAAATTATTGGCTTTCGCGTAATTTTCAAGCTGTTCAAAATTCGGAATGACGAGCGCGGCGGGAAAATTTTGATTGTTGCCGACCAGCACGACTTGACTGACGAAGCGCGAAGCCGAAATCATCTGTTCAATCGGCGACGGCGCGATATATTTGCCGCCGGAAGTTTTGAAAAGCTCTTTTTTACGGTCGGTGATTTTCAGAAAACCATCCGCGTCAATCGTCCCGATGTCGCCGGTTTTGAACCAGCCGTCGGCGGTGAAAACTGCTTGCGTCGCTTCGGGTTTATTGTAGTAGCCGAGCATTATATTCGCGCCCGAAACTTCGATTTCACCGTCCGCCGCCAGCCGAATCTCGATGTTCCGAATCGGTTTGCCGACTGTGCCTAACCGGGCGTTCATTCCCGTATTCGTCGAAATGACCGGGGAGGTTTCCGTCAAACCGTAACCCTGCATTATCGAAATTCCCGCGCCGGTGAAAATCAAGTAAATGTCTTCGGAGAGAGCCGCGCCGCCGGAGATGCAGAAACTCAAATTGCCGCCGAAAAACTCGCGCATTTTCGAGAAAACGAGTTTGTCGGCGATGCTGTGTTTGATCGCCAGCAGGCGCGGAATCGGTTGTTTGCGCTCGTTCAAAAGTGCGTATTCCTTGCCGACGGCAATCGCCAAATCGAAAACTTTTTCCTTCAGAGGGCTGGCGTTTGCCGCTTTCATTTTCGCTTTGGCATAAACCTTCTCGAAAATTCGCGGCACAGCGACGAACAAAGTCGGTTTGACTTCACCCAAATTGTCGGCGACTTTTTCGATGGATTCGGCGTAATAAATCGCCATTCCGCTCAAAATATAAAGATACATTCCGGTGCGCTCGAAAACGTGCGACAAAGGCAAAACCGAAAGCGGTTTATCGTGCGGCGAAAAAGTGTGTTCCGCGCCCGAATCCAAAGTGTTGGAAACTATATTGGCGTGCGACAGCATCACGCCTTTCGGCTCGCCGGTCGTCCCGGAAGTGTAAATTAAAGTGGCGACATCGGACGGCTCGACGGCGTTGATTAAATCTTTTATCAAAAGCGGGTTTCCCGCTTTCAATGCCGCGCCGTTTTTTTCCAAATCTACAAGTGAAATCATATTTTCGATTTCGCTGTTTTCAGATTCTTCAAAAAAAACGATTTTTTCGATGGTCGGGCAATCGGACAAAACTTCTCGAAGTCGTTCAAAGGCGGCTTCATTTTGCAGAAAAAACACTTTCGCGCCCGAATCCTTAACGATATATTGCACGGCGTTCGGCGCGAGCGTCGTGTAAATCGGCACGTCAACGATGCCCGAAAACTGACAGCCTGCGTCGGTCAAAGTCCATTCCGGGCAATTGGCGGCGAGCAGCGCGGCTTTATCGCCTTTGCGAAGCCCGAGCGCGTGCAGTCCGAGCGCGATATTCTCGCTGCGGGAAATCATCTCAGCCGACGAAATCGAACGCCATTCGCCGTCCTTTTTAAAATTCAAAGCGTCGGCGCGACTATGTTTTTCAACCGCCTGCAAAAACAATTCCGAAAGCGTCTGCGGCTCGCCCGCGTAAAGCGGAACGCGCTTGACCGTTGGCTGCTGCGTTTGATTTTCCGTTTTGCTGGGCATTGCGTTGGGTTTCAGGTTTCAGGTTTCAGGTTTCAGGTTTCAGGTTTCAGGTTGTTTCTAGTTTTAGATTCAGCATTATCTCGTTACTAAATTTGAAACCTGAAACCTGAAACTATTTAGTCACGCCGCCGAAAAATATCTTGAGAACTTCGTCCGCCATCGGCGCGAGCGGATATTCTCTTTTCGATAAAATCCAATTCGTCACCATTTCGTCGAGTGCGCCGTAGAGAATTTTGGCAACGGTAATCGGCTTTAAATCCTGGCGAAAAGTGCCGTCTTTCTGTCCGTCTTCAATCGTTTGGCGAATGATTTCGAGATAATCGGCAAAGCCGCCACCCGAAAATTCCTCCATAAATTTCGTCGAGCCGCGCAGTTCCACCTGAAAAACAATCGCCAGATCGCGGTCGGCTCCGAGTCTTTCGAGATGCAGTTCGGCGATTTTTCGCAGACGATTTTCCGCCGACTCGATGCGAGCGATTTCGCGTTTTCCCTCGCCGATAAATTCTTCCATCGCGCGGTCGAAAACCGAATGCAGAATTTCCTCTTTGCTTTTGAAATACAGATAAACCGTGCCGTCGGCGATGCCCGCCGCGCCCGCGATGTCGGCGACTTTCGAGTTGAAATAACCTTTCTGCGCGAAAACTTTAATCGCGGCGCGAAGAATCGCTTCACGCTTGTCGCCGATGACGACACCGTTCGATTTAGAGTTTTGCCCTTGTTTGACCGAAGTTTTCATTGGAGTTAGAAGTTACGCGAGTCAAAAAATCAAAGGGATATTTTAACAGGATAGACAGGATGAACAGGATTAACCGACAATTCACCAAATCTTGTTTCATCCTATCTATCCTGTTCATCCTGTAAATCTTCTTTCAACTGCATAGCTTAAGAGTTAAAGCCGTTCTGACGAAACAAAATAATTTCGTTCAGCGAGTAATGAATGATGATTCATTCAGCGATTAGATTAAACGGAAATTGAAAATTTAGCAACGAAAGAACGTCGGAAAATAAAAGTTCGGCGGGGAAAACAAAAACGACTTCGGAACGAATCCGAAGTCGCAAATCTAAAATAATTTATGGCGGAGAGAACAGGAGTCGAACCTGCATAGGCTTACGCCCGGAAGTTTTCAAGACTTCTGCAATACCATTATGCGATCTCTCCGCAAGCAGGCGGCGAATTGAAAATATACCGCAAAACAGGCGCAGAAACAAATCACACTGACATTTTCGTCGAGCATTGGACAGTTTTGCACTGGTATCCACTGCTTTGCCGTCAAAGTTTTTTGGAACGGCGTTCTTCGCTGAGAGTTCACGCTTGAGCGCGTTTTGCGCCGCGCTTCGCCGGCGAATTAACAAACTGAAGTTTGGACTCTCGACGATGAACAGAACTCAATTATGAAAATTGTGGTTCGAGACACCGTTTCGCCGCGAGCGAATGATATAAATCATACTTTATATTATAAAGTTCTTGACAAACAAAATGACTTGGTATAAATTTCAATTTGTATGGCGAAAATTCAAGCGATTCGGAAAGAGGTTGACTCGGCAAACGAGCCGGTGAATATCGGCGACAGAGCGGTTGATAATCTGCGGTTTATCCGCGAGACGATGGAACGCTCCGTCATTTTCACGACGGTTCCGGGCTACGGCGGAATGCTGATGGGCGCGACGGCGATGGGCGCAGCGGTCGTCGCCAACCAGCAGATTTATTTGAGAAATTGGCTGATCGTCTGGATCGTCGAAGCGATGCTGGCATTTCTCGTCGGACTGCTGGCGATGTGGCAGAAGTCGAAAATCGCCGATGTGCCGCTGACTTCCGCGCCGCCGAAAAAGTTTGCGAAAAGTTTCGTGCCGCCGCTTCTCTGCGGCATCGTCATCACGCTCGGACTCTGGAATACGGAACATTACGACGTGATGATTCCGGTTTGGCTGCTCTGTTACGGCGCGGGCGTTGTCTGCGGCGGCGCGTTTTCGGTCAAAGCCGTGCCGGTGATGGGCTGGTGTTTTATCGCGCTCGGCGCAATCGCTTTTCTGCTGCCGAAAGGTTTCGGCGATGAATTGATGGCGTTGAGTTTCGGCGTTCTGCACGTCGTTTTTGGATTTATCATCGCCCGAAAATACGGCGGATAGGATATTCGCCCGCGAAATACACGAAAGGCACGAAAATTTCATTTGTCTTGAACCCTTTTTGTATTTTTCGTATCTTTCGCGGGCGTAAGATTTTTATTATGACGAGGAAAAATACCGCGTTAAAAAAAGATTCGACGGACGCGCCGCCGCGAGATTTGAAACTCGAAAAAGCGGCGGAAGACATCTCGAACGAACTCGACAAAACGATTCACGAGCGGATGCGGCTCGGAATAATTTCGGCTCTGGCGGCGAATCAATCGCTGTCGTTCACCGATTTGAAAAACCTGCTGAAGACGACCGACGGCAACATCAGCGTTCACGCCCGCAAGCTCGAAGAAGCCGGATATTTGACGTGCGAAAAATCTTTCAAAGGGCGCGTTCCTTTAACCGAATACCGGATTACGAGCGACGGGCGCGCGGCTTTGAATCGTTATTTGAATCATATGGAAGCGTTGATCAACACGATGCGCGGAAATATTTAAAGCTCGCGATTTAACAGACGGATTTTTGATTGAAATTAAAAGCAGCGAAAAACGAAAAAATTGAGGAGAAAAATTATGCAGCAGCTCGGATTAAACGAAAATATCGAGATCGAAACGGAAAAAGGTTTTTGGAAACGGCAATTTCAAACGCAGTCAACCAGAGCGCAGCGAAAATTCGACTGGCTTTTCGGCGTGATTTTGCCGGTCATTTGTTTCGCCTTCGACCCGATAGTTTTTACAAATCAGACTTTTCTCGGAAATTACAAAACATTCGGCTACGTTCTGAGTTTCGTTTCGATAATGGCGATGGCGGCGTGGCTGATTTGGGGCGCGAAGCTCAAATGGCTGAACGCGATTTTAGCCGGACTTTTCATCGTTGGCAGTGTTGTCTCGTTGGGAATCGGGATTATCATATTTCCGATCAGTCTGCTCGGACTGATAATTTTAATCGGTGCGCTGGGTTTCACGCCTTTGTTCACCTCGATAGTTTTTTTGCGAAATTCGGTTCGCGCTTTCCGGGCGGCGAAACCGTTTCTCGAAAGGAAAACGCTTGTTTATTCTTTTTCGCTCGCCGCGCTTTTAACCGCAGTTATTCCGCCAATCGCCAACGTCGAAATCAATAAACTCAAAAGCGAAAAGGTGAAAATCAAGATTTCGACACCGCTGCAAATTTTGAACGATTAAACAATATGAAAAACTACGATGTCGTCATCATCGGCGCGGGTTTGGCGGGTTTGCGGTGCGCCAAACTATTGGGCGCAAAGGGCGCGAAAGTTCTGCTGATTGACCGCAAAACGGACTTGGCGAAAGGCGTTCATACGACGGGCATTTTCGTTCGCAAAACGCTTGAAGATTTTGATTTTCCCGCCGGGACTTTGGGAAAGCAGATCCGCGCTGTCACGCTTTATTCGCCGAAATTGAAAGCGGTCGAGTTGAAAAGCGAGCAGGATGAATTTCGCGTTGGCAAAATGAGTTTGATTTACGACGCGCTTTTAGAAACAGCCGTCACGGACGGCGTAAGGTTTGCGCGGGCGACTTCTTATAAAGGCGCGGAATTTACCAACGGCGAAACGATTGTCAAACTCGAAAAGCGCGGCGAAACTTCCGAAGTGAAAACCAGGATTTTAATCGGCGCGGACGGCGCAAATTCCCGCGTCGCCAAAGATTTGCAGTTAGACGAAAACAAGGAATGGATTGTCGGTTACGAAGAGGTTTTTCGCGTCAAAAAATCAACTCGTGAACCACGCCTACACTGCTTTCTCGACGCGAAAATTGCGCCCGGCTATTTGGCTTGGATCGCCGACGACGGTGAGGAAATCCACATCGGCACAGGTGGTTACGCCGCTGATTTCAATCCGCGTGAAGCATTAAAATCTTTCAAAGAAAAGACGGTAAAGCTGTTTGATTTATCCGATGCGGAATTGACGGAAACACGCGGCGGACGCATTCCGGTCGGCGGTGTTCTGCGGCGAATCGCCAATAAACGCGGGCTTTTAATCGGCGACGCGGCGGGCGCGGTGTCGCCTCTGACGGCGGGCGGACTCGATCCGGCGATGCGGCTTTCCACCTCTGCGGCGGAGATTGTTTGGGAAAGTCTGCGAGCAGACGATCCGCAAATTTTGCTGAATTATTCAGGCGAACGGTTTCGCGCCCGCTTCGTCTCAAGGCTGTGGATGCGGCGAATTATCAGAGCTTTCGCCAATCAAACGCTTTTGGAACTCGGACATCGGTTGCTGCGCGGCAGGCTCGGACGAAAATTCGCCCGGCACGTTTTTTTCGGGTACGGCTCGTTTCCCGACGTGCCAGCCGTCCGGCAGTTATCAGTCAACAGTCAACAGTTATCAGTTATCAAAAGACTCGAAAAAATTTAATACAATCGTATGAACGAAAGAACGAAAACAGGTTTGGAGATTTTGGAGGCGGCGGTTTTGCTCGGCATTTTGGGCGATGTTCTGCTGCGCGAAACGCCGTTCGGATTGAATGTGCTGTTGTTCGTCGGTGCGCTCGGCGCGGCGTTGGTAATGCTGACTCTGCGCCGCCGCCACGAATTATTTAACGCCAATACCGTCGCTCTGCACGTCGCGCTCGTCTTTTTCGCGGCGATGTTTGTTTGGCGCGATTCGATGGAGTTGAAAATTTTCGATACCTTCGCGGTGCTGACGATTCTGGCTTGGCTGACTTTGCCCGCGCTGAAAATAAACGTGAAAACGGCGGGCGCAATTCATTATTTTTACGCGGCGTTGTGGTCGGGAATCAGTGCGGCTTTCGCGGCTTTCTTCCTTTTCCTAGACGATATTAAATGGCAAACGATTCCGCAAACCGGCTGGTCGAAACATCTGATTGCAGTGTTGCGCGGATTGGCGATTGCCGCGCCGATTCTATTAGTTTTCGGCGGCTTGTTTGTCGCGGCGGACGCAGTTTTTCAAGGCATCGTCGAAAAAACTTTCAACATTCGCCCCGAAATTTTATTCGGGCATATCGCGTTGACCGGATTTCTGTCGTGGATCATCGCCGGATATTTGCGCGGCTCTTTGATCGGAAGTTTTTCAAATGACGCGGCGGAAACGGCACTCGAAAACGAAGACGCGCTGAAACCGCCGACTTTGAGCATCACCGAAGAGGTCAAAGACGACGCGAAAATGAAGGCGAAAACCGAAGCCAGACCGCCGGACGCGAAGAAAAGCTGGGATTGGCGCAATCCCGATAATTCGTTGCTGCCGAACGCTTTCACGCTCGGTGCGATTGAAATCTCGGTGGTTTTGGGTTTGATAAATCTGCTGTTTTTAAGTTTCGTTATCGTCCAATTGCCGTATCTTTTCGGCGGGATGGATTTGGTGCAGAACACGCCCGATTTCAAGCTCGCCGACTATGCGCGGCGCGGTTTCGGCGAACTCGTCACGGTCGCCGCGCTCGTCTTGCCGATTCTGCTCGTTTCACACTGGCTTTTGCGAAAAGATTCGCCGATCAACGAAAAAATCTACCGCGTTTTAGCCGGAATGAACATCGGTTTGCTGTTCGTGATTATGATTTCGGCGGCGCAGCGATTGTTTCTGCTGACGGGAAACGTCGGCTACGGTTTGACGACGATTCGGTTTTACCCGATGGTCGTGATGATTTGGCTCGCGCTGGTTTTCGCGTGGTTTGGTCTGACGGTTCTGCGCGGGGCGCGTGAAAAATTCGCGTGGGGAGCGTTGTGGTCGGCGGTTTTTATATTGGGAACGCTGCACGTCGTCAACCCGGACGATTTTATCGTCCGCACGAACCTTCGGCTGATGAACGAAGGGCGCGTTTTCGACGCTCGCTATAACTCGAATTTGAGCGGCGATGCCGTGCCGGTGCTGCTGGAAAATCTGCCGTCAATGAACTTTGAACAGCAATGCACGGTTAGAAATAAAATTCTAAATCGTCTTTATGATACTGATGCAGAAACCGATTTTCGTTCGTGGAATTGGGCGCGTTACGCGGCGCGGACAGCGATGGCGGAACAAAAGAAAAATTTAATCACGGCGAATTGTCCGGCGCAGACGCAGACTTATCGTGATGATTTTTAGACGCTGCCGAAAATCCTTAACTCTGGCGGAGCGGAATGTTTGTATGAATCGCCATTTAGAAGATTAGAGTTCCGTAGGAACGGCATAAACCTATGCCGTTCCTACGGAACTCTAATCTTCTTTTACCGAATTAAAATCTACAAACATTCCGCTCCGCCGGAGCTAAAAACCAATCCAAAGTGATTTGCAAAATATCAATTTTTCAACTGCCATTTCGTCCGCGTGTAAGCGATGCGAAAACCGTTTTTTTCGGCGTTGCGCTGCGATTGGCTGCCGGGCGACGCGCCCATTATCGCCAGTGTGCAGCCGAGTGAAACGGCGTGTCGCAGCCGCGCATCGAGCAATGCGAGCTGCGCTCCCTGACCGCGACACGCCGGGACGGTGCTGGCTCCTCCGAGCAACGCCGTGTCGTCGAAAACGAACAGCATTCCGGTCGCCGCCGGTTCGGTTTCGATGGCGGCGAGATAGGGAAATCCGCCCGCGCACTTCGCGCTGACTTGCCCAAACTCGAACATATATTCCGCGAGTCCTTCCATCTCCGTTGCCCAACCGTCCGCCGAAGTTTGCGCCCAAAGTTTCTCTTCGCCGGCTTCAACGATTCTCGTTTTGATTTTCGGATTGGTCGCCGAATCAAATTTGATTTCCGCAACCGGCAGAAACATCACGCTCGTCAATTCAATCGGCTGATAGCCGCGCTCGTTCAGTAAATTTATCAGGGATGCGTCAGCCATCGGCGAAACTTCGTGGTAAACGGGCGCGTTTCTTTCTACAAAAAATGTTTCCAATTTCTCCAGAATTTCGTGCGTCGCCGTCTCAAAAATACCGAGTCCGAAAGTCTGCGTCAAAGGCGATTCGATGCCGTCGAACATCGCGTAAACGCCCGCCGTCTCGATCCATTCCGCGCCGCTCACCGGAGACATCTCCGCCCGCGCTTCGACGAAACTCACATTGCTTCGCGCTTCGGTGCGTTCCAATCTTTTCGCCAAATCTCTATCGGATAATGTCATCATTTTGTTATGCGCTGAAAACTTCAGAGTCTGCGTGTTTTCGCCTTTCGTTCAGAGTCCACGCTTGAGCGTGTCTTCACGCCGCGTTTCGCCAGGCGGCTGCAAACTGAAATCTGAACTCTAAACTTCAGGAATTTTTGAGAATTACAGATTATCAATCAGCCGTTTTCCCAAATGTAAATTCTTCCGCCAATTTCCAAGGTCCGCCGAGATAATGCCACAACTGCAAGCCGACGGCGTTGCCGATTTCCATCCGCCATTTCGCCCGCAACTCTTCAAATAGTTTTCGCGCTTCGTCCGGCGCGACTTTGTTTTGAATCGTCAGGTGCGGCTTAAATTTCTGTTTGTCCTGCGCCGTCAGCCATCGCTCCCAATCGGCGGCGAGCGTCGAACGTAATTTAATCAACTCCGCCGCTTCGATTTCCGCCGCCGTTCCTTTGCCTAAAAAACGCAGCGTCGGGAAGCGCACCTCAAACACTTGATATGCGGCACAAACACGCCGCAAATGATCTTCGACAGTCGAAATTTTTTCGCCCGGCAGATGATGAAACAGCGTGACGTGCGCCGCCAGAAAATTGCGCTCCGGCGGAAAATACTGCCGTCTCAGCGCATCAAAAAAGCCGAACGAATCGGCATCGAGTTTCACGGTTAAAATTAAAGGCGGCGACATAGAATTTCAGACGACTGGAAAATACTTTTATAAAAAATTACTGTTTTGCAGTCAAAGTTTTGAATAATCGCTTTCTTCGTTCAGAGTTCACGCTTGAGCGTGTCTTTCCGCAGAGCGAAGCGCGGCAGACGAACGGCGTTCCGCAGTTTGGATTTTGAACGGAGACGAAAACTTAATCATCAAAAACAAGATTACAAAGCATTGCGCCGATCTCAAAACCGATGATTGATTTATCAAAGACGTTTCGACGCGGATTGCTAAAAGACGGCAAAGAGGCAGTGTTCTCAGTGAAAACGCTGCCTCTTTGCCGCCGCTCCAATCTCAAATAATTATTGGGGAACAAAGGCATTCGGCGCGGGTTTGTCTCCGGCTGAACCGAATGCGATGCCCGTAAATCCGGCGGTCGTGCGATTCAGATACCAGGTGCCGCTTCTAAATACCGCGACATCGGCTTTCCCGTCGCCGTCGTAATCCGCCGCGCTCGGTAAATCCGAAGCGATGCCGAAT
>JAYVKL010000161.1:0-5449 GCA_043768465.1 Pyrinomonadaceae bacterium | reverse complement strand
ATTTTATAAATGCTTTTCATCCTTACTCAATAAATATCGAAAGATTGCGTGGATTCAAATTTGAACATTTATAAAATAATTTTGCCCACTTACTTAATTTCAATACAGCTTAGATTATTTTTAATTCAACACCCTTCGGTGTTTTCCAATATCATTTCTTTTTTGCTATATCTGAATTGAACTGGGTTTATTTTAAGAGGTTCATCATCTTTTTTGGTTTCTTTTCCCATAATTTCTTGACTCATCGAATTTTCTCCTAGATATTACTCAATTTTTCAGGTTTCACTTTAATTTTAATTGACAGTTTTTTCGATACGCTCACGGATTCGAGCAATTCTGCTTATCCGATAACATCAACTTCTGTCCCAACTTTTGTGGAACGAATTTCCCACCGATTTACAAATAATATCTTAACTGAAAAAATAATCAGCCGGAACAACTTCGGGTTTCGGCATTTCACGTTTGATAGTTTCGTAATCGTCAACGTCCATCGTGACGACGAAGCCTTTATTTTTGACGGCGAGCCGCGCAATCAACGCATCGTTTTGTAATGTCTTGAGTTTGCTAACCGGAAAAGTTTTTTTTGATATAGAGTCGGCGGATGGCTTTGGCGGTTTCCCACCAATCGGTTGCCGTCGAAGTCAAAACGCGATCAATTTTGGTAAGGGAAATTCGCCATCGCTCATATTTTTTTAGAATTGATTCGTCAATGCCGGTTGCGGTCAATTCATAAAAAACAATCGAAGGAAAAAGCGCGAAAGAAATTTGAGATTCAATTAATTTTCCGTAAGGCGAGAAAACGGACGTATCAAAAACGGGAGACTTTGCCATATTTTTCTTCTTCCAGATGCAACGCCTCCATCGCCTCGCGGGTCGCCTCCATCGCTTCCTTCAATTCGGGCGAGATTTTTTTCGGCAGTTTGAGGTCGCGCGCGCGCGGCAAATGTGAATAATCACGATTGCCGTTAGATTCCTTATTTTCTTTTGTTTTCTTCTCCATAATGAATTGAATTACGATATACGATTTGATGCGAATTTCCTCTCAGGAATTTCTCGCTTCTTCGATTTGCGCTTCAATTTCTTCGGCTGAATAGCTTTTTCGATTGACAAATTCGGGGCTTCGCAAAAGTTCTAAAATTTTCTTTAAATTTCCCATTTCTTCCGAACCACCGTTTGATTTCTCTAAAACGGTAACAATCACGCGGCTTTTTTGGAAACTCGCAGCGGTTTGAGCAAAGTGATGTTTCCGCTCGCATCAATTGCCGCTTCGACTGTTTGTAACATAAATTCGCCCCGGCAAATAAAAATCTCAACCGAATTATAGCATCATTTTCGCCGCGCCTTCGCCGAATACAAAACGCGCTCGATTAGAAATTTGCGGCAACTTGATATAATCAAAATATGGCGGAAGATGAACCGAAAAAGAAACGTGTCAATTTCTCGAATGCGTGGCTCGAAGCGCGGTCACTGGTTTGGAGTTATCGGTGGCGGCTCGCGCTCGGCGCGGTTTTGATGATTGTCAGCCGGCTCGCCGGGCTTGTTTTGCCCGCGTCGTCGAAATATCTGGTGGACGAAGTGATCGTCAAAGAGCGTTTCGAGATGCTCAAATGGATTGCGCTCGCCGTCGGTCTTTCAACGCTGGTGCAGGCGGTTACGACGTTTGTTCTGTCGCAGGTTTTAGGCGTGGCGGCGCAGCGGGCGATTACGGAAATGCGAAAGCGCGTGCAGTCGAAAATCGAGCGGCTGCCGGTTTCCTATTTCGATTCGACGCAGAGCGGACAGCTTATTTCGCGGATTATGAACGACGCGGACGGCATTCGCAATCTCGTCGGAACGGGTTTGGTGCAGTTGGCGGGCAGCATTCTGACGGCGGCGATTTCCGTCGTCGTGCTGTTTTATCTCAACTGGCGTTTGACGAGCGTAACGCTGGTGGTGCTGGCTCTGTTCGGCGGAATTTTAGCTTACGCTTTCAAAAAGTTGCGCCCGATTTTCCGTGAACGAAACCAAATCACGGCGGAAGTGACGGGACGATTGACCGAATCGCTCGGCGGCATCCGCATCGTCAAGGCTTACACGGCGGAAAAGCGCGAAGAGCTTTCATTCGCTCGCGGAGCGCACCGGCTTTTCCGCAATATCGCCAAATCTTTGACCGGAGTTTCCGCCGTCACCGCCTTTTCTTCGCTGGTCATCGGCGCGGTCAGCGTCGTGATGATTTACGTCGGCGGCAATTCTGTGATGGCGGGTTCGATGACCATCGGCGACTTGTTTATGTATATTTTTTTCACGGGTTTGATGGCGTTCCCGATCATCGAATTAACCTCCATCGGCACGCAAATCACCGACGCTTTCGCCGGTCTCGACCGCATCCGCGAGATTTTCGACAAGACGACCGAAGACGAGCAGGACGCGGGCAAAAAACCGTTGACGGACATCGAAGGGAAAATTACTTTTGAAAATGTATTTTTTGAATACGAGGAAAGCACGCCGGTTTTGCAGGGAATTACGTTCGACGCGCCCGCCGGAACGACGACCGCTTTAGTCGGATCGAGCGGTTCGGGAAAATCCACGATTCTGAGTTTGGTTTTAAATTTCATTCAACCGACGAGCGGCACGATTCTGGTTGACGGTTTGGATTTGCAGTCCGTCAAACTGCGCGATTATCGCGGTCATCTCGGCGTGGTTCTGCAGGACAATTTTCTGTTCGACGGCTCGATTTTAGAGAACATTCGCTTCTCGAATCCGCAGGCGGGTTTCGACCAAATCAAGGAAGTCTGCCGCATCGCGTATTGCGACGAATTTATCGAAAAGTTCGAGAAAAAATACGAAACCGTCGTCGGCGAGCGCGGTGTCAAATTATCCGGCGGACAACGCCAGCGCATTGCGATTGCGCGGGCTTTGCTGGCTGATCCGAAGATTTTGATTCTGGACGAAGCGACCTCTTCGCTCGACTCGGAAAGCGAAGCCTTGATTCAGGAAGGCTTGAATAATCTGCGAAAAGGGCGCACGACGTTCGTTATCGCGCACCGACTTTCGACGATTCGGAGCGCGAATAACATTCTCGTCGTCGAGGACGGCAAGATTCACGAACGCGGAACGCACGAAGAATTGCTCGCTCTTAACGGGCGTTACCGCCAGCTTTACGATAAACAATACCAGTTCGAGAAAAACCTGTTTATCAATCCGGGCGAAGATTTTACGTCCGCCGCCGCCGTTGTCGCCGCCGCGAAAAAGTCTAATTTGTAAACGGGCTGAAAAATTATCCCGATTCAGTTCGAGAAGTGCGTAATGTCAGAACCGTCGGTTGTTGCCGACAGTTCTGACAGATTGAGTATAAATATGTCCATTGCATTTTGAATTGGTAATATCAACCGCGCCGGGTGAGTTAATCCGTAAACGGCGGCCGGCTTTTCGGCAGCGGCAAATCAAGCAGATGTCCCTGATAAACGAAATAGATTTTGTCCGCGTCAATCCACATCTGCATACTGTTAAATTGAATCTGCGGGATTTTCAAAAGTAATTTGAAAACGAGCGTTTTGGCGTTATAGATGCCGACGCTGGTTGCTTCTTTTTCCGCATCGGGAATCGCCGCCCAGAATTCGTCCGGTTTACCGCTCGGCTGCAGCGGGCGAAAGGTTTGCTGTGCCGCCGGGCGAATTTCACCTTTGGGTTGGCTGATTGCGCCGGTTTCGGCATCGAGCAGAAAAAATTCGCCGCGCTCCTGCAATTCCTCCTCGGTTTCTTCTCTTTCTTCGGGACCGTAACCGCTGCCGGCGATCAGGATTTGACTGCTGCCCGGAACGGCGGCGACGGCGAAAAATCGCGGATAACCTTCAGTGGTGACCGCCGATTCCTTTTTCGTCAAAAGATTAACGCGCACCAATTTTATTCCTTCTTCGCCGTCGTATTTCGTGATGACGAGCCAGCGACCGTTCGGCGTTATCACCGGCTTTTCATAATGCCCGTCGGCGATTTTAGTCATTCGACCGCCGGCAACTTTGTATAAACCTTCGGAGTCGGCGCGGATTTCAAACGTCGCCGTCCGCGCCTTCCACTGCCCTTTTTCGGCTCGCACCGCCGCGCCGTCGAACCTCGGAATGAATTCCAGCGGTGCCGGCTGGTCGGCTAATTCGCCGATTTTGCCGTTGGCGATGCGATGCCACGCGAAATTTTCAAAATCTCTCTGGGCGCGGCGTTTTTGCCGGGCTTTCCAGATTTGTTCGTAATCAACACTTTCCTTTTCCTCATCGGCTAAATCCTGTTTTTCCAGTTCTTTGTTGATTTGCGTTCGCCGCTGCGCGTCGCTGATTAAAACGCGAAAATCCGCGCCGTTTTTCCAGACGGTTTCGGCTTGCAGATTTTCGTCTTCAAACAAAATCTCTAAACCGGTAAGGTCTTTTTCCAGAGCGTAGCGCAGTTTGGCGGGCGGCTGACGCATCCGTTCAAAGGCGGCGGCGAGTTCGGCGAAGAACTTCGGCGGTTCATCGCCCGTTAAAAAAACTCTCCGTCCGCCATTGCGCCCGAGCATCAGAAGTTCTTTTGCGCCGCAGTTTTCCTCGCAGTCGGCGAAGAACGGCGGCATTTCGTTGACCCGCTCGGAAGCTAAAAAGTTTTTGAAGCCTTCAAATTCCTCGCCTGTTAAATCGCGCTCGCGGTAACGCGCCTTGTCCGTCTGCCAACTGAAAACCGCTTTGTCTTTGTAAATCCGAATGAAATTTTCGTCGTAACTGTAAACGCCCAAAAGCTCCTGATTACTCTTAACTTCCTTTTGCAGCTTTTTTTCACCGGCGGCGAGGTCTTCGGAATAATCGTGGAAATAGTAATTCGGAACGCTCGCCGAATCGCCGATGCTGGCAAAAAGCGCGGACAAAAAACCGCTGTTCGTGACCGGCGCGTCGTCCGGCACAAAAGAGTTTTTCGCGCCGAGAATTTTGGCTTCGTTCGGATGAATCGCCAGCACGAAACTTTGCGCTTCGGGCGAATCTTCGGTTTCCAGGTAGCGTTCCGCCGCCAGTGCCAGCGTTTTATTCGGACTCTTCAAATTTTCCGCGACTTGGCGGACGGGCAGAACGGCGCGAATCAACCGCGCGCAAGCCAGCATCGCCGTTTTCGCTTCGACGTTCGCGCTCTGCAAAAGCGCGTCGTAATCCGGCGGATTCTCCAGCAGACAAGTCGAAATCCCGAACGCTGTCGGAGTTCCGTTTCGCATGTCGAAAACCGCGTTCGATTGATTCTCGCGCAATTCCTTTCGCAAGCTCAACAGTTTGACAATGGCATCGGTGTTCGTTTTGTCGTTTCTGACATCGCGCATCAGCATCGCGTTAATCGCCGCGCCGTGCCAGGTCTGCATAATTTTTCGCAGACCGAACGCCGCCGCCGGGTCTTTCGTATCCAGAATCCCGATTCGCTCGATCAACGCCGTCACCAAATTTTCATCGGCTTCAGGTTGATT
>JAYVKL010000160.1:0-2566 GCA_043768465.1 Pyrinomonadaceae bacterium | reverse complement strand
ACGAAATATCGTTACCACATTTTGAAAGGCGATATTCAAGTGCGATGCCGGGAATTGTTGATACAAATCTGTGACTCCGAAGATGTTAAAATCTTGAGCAGTGTAGTCAGTAAAGAGCACGTTCATCTGCCCATCGAAGATGTTCCGAAAAAGTCCATCAGTGATATTGTCAAACGTCTGACAGGCAGAACGTCGAGAATGTTGCAAAGCGAGTTTCCCGAACTGCAAAAACGGTATTGGGGAAAACACTTTTGGGCAATCGGTTACGGAGTTTGGTCAACCGGCAATATCACGGATGCAATGGTGCAGGAATACTTGGAACATCATCGTAATCCATCGAACAGGGACAACAATCCGTTCATCCTTGAATAGTGTGATCGGACTTTCAGTCCAAGTGAAACCTCTGCACTTCCAGTGCAGAGTCGTTTAGTTATTCCGGCGGTTTCGGCTTCTTCACGCAGGCGTTCAGATTCAGCTTCTTTTTCGGCAGCCAATCTAAGTTCCAACTCGGCTTTTGTTTCCTTCAATCTTTTGACCGGCATATTTTTTACACTGTAAATACTGACAATTACACCTTCCCAGTCGATGAGTGTAACTCCGGTGATGGGAGGGAGAATCAAAAGAAAGCCGGCGCATCCTCGATGGAATTTCGCTGGGGAATTTGATATTTTACTTTTCATGTCAAAAAAATCTGAAAAAATAATGACGGAAATACTCAAAGGCGGAATTGTCGCAACAGATGAAGACTTCAACATACAAAACTGGTCAACTGTAAGCGATAGCAATGTTGATCCGGAGCCGCCAGTTGAAAAAGCCGATGAAGAAATTGAAGAGAACTTCAAAGATGGTTAAGTTCCAACAATCGGGGGAAAAGTCCCATAGGATTTTTGACAAGTAGCTGTGATTACTAGGTTCGTGCCAAATTATTGACTCCCGTTTTCTGCTGGTTTCCAACCCAGAATTTTGGGAAGGTCAAAGCCGATAGAATCTTTGGTATTTTCTTCCGAGAAATCATATTCGCCGTGGAAGTTGATGTGCTGCCAGGTAATGATCGAGCTGTTTTTGAAGGTTTCCAGCAATTTCTGTTTTTCGTTTTCGTTATCTGATTCGGTTAATTTTTGGGTTAAGAACAGGTAATTCCAGCAGATCACCATATTTTCGATCAAGCGGCGGCAATTGGCGATAATGTCCTGCATTTGTTTGTCGCCTTCGGAGAATTCCTGATTGTTGCCGAAGGCAATTGACTTGGCAAATCTTTGGGAATGTTCGATTTTATTCAATTGTTTTTCGATTGATTGGCGCAATTCAATGTCATCGACATATTTTAAGATGAATAAAGTTTTGATGATTTTGCCGAATTCTTTTAAGGCTTGATAAAGCGGATGTTGATTGGAATATGAATTGAGCCGTTTGAACAATTGCGAAGCGGAAGGCGCGTTTGAGTTTGATAGTGGCGACGAATCTGAGTATTGAATCCCAGTTTTCCGCAATAATTTCCGTGTTAATGTAGGCGTCGGGCAGAATCGAACAATTTCGGGCAGCGTAGTTTTTACGTTTTTCAAACGAATACAATTGATGTTTGCAGAGTGTTTTAAGCCTGGGCGCAAAAGTAAAGCCGAGCAGATGAGTGATGGCAAAGACGACCTCAGTAAAACCATGTAAGTCGGTTGAATGAACGTCGCTTTTGATTGTTTCATTATGGAGAAGTCCGTCAATTACATAAGCTGCTTCGCGTTCGGAACTGCTGATCACGGTTGAATAAAAAAGCAAATGACGTTCATCAATGAAGCTGTAAACCGAAACGCCTTTTTCTTGTCCGAAATACTTGAAGGAATAATTGGCATTTAAGGATGGCACGGAAACCGCGTATTTTTGCCCGTCGCTCGAAGTGTGGAGCTGATCCGGATTCCGCCGGTATAAATTCGGCAGTTCCATATTTCCGATAAACTCCGGCAAATGCGAATTGGCGGCTAAGAGATTTTCATTGGACAGATACCAATTAACGGCATTTTCCAGTTCGGATTCACTGGTGTTCTTAGCAATGTGAGATATTTTTCCAATTCCGATTTCACAGCCGAAGCCGATAATGGCGGCGCAAAAACTGCGATTTGAGGGACGTTTTTGTTTAGTCGAGTTTTGCCAATGTCTCAACTCGTCAAGAAAAGCTGTCGCTTGATTAACCGTCGAAAAGACTTCGCCGAGCGGAACCAACTGGCGGCGCGGGAAATAGTTCTTCAGCCCGCTGAACTCGCTTTTTTCGAGCGGCGGAGTCGTCACGAACCAATCTTCAGCGGATTTTTGTTTGAACCAAATATTATCTTTGAGTTTTCGATTTGTTTCGAGAAATCTTTGATGAATAAGCCGAGATAACTCGGTTTGAATAGTCGCTAAATCTACCGATTTAGAAATTTCCGCCTGCTCTAATAACTCCGCGCGATGACTGTTCCATTCACTAAACGGAATCAGGTAAGTAAGAAGACTAAATTATTTTATAAATGCTTTTCAGAGTCTCTCAATAAACACCGGAAAGATAAGTGAGTTTAAATTTGAACATCTATAAAATAAT
>JAYVKL010000159.1:0-7744 GCA_043768465.1 Pyrinomonadaceae bacterium | reverse complement strand
TGCCGTCCGGCGAGAGTCGTCCGTCGCGTGTGCCTTCGGGCGTGACGGCTCGCGCCGCGCCGCCCTTCGTGTCCTGAACGTAAAAGCGCGTTTTCTTTCCCGCTTCATTGCCGCCGACGAGAATGTTTCTGCCGTCTCGAAACCATTGCGCGGACGCATAAGTTTCTATCTCACCGCGTTCGAGTTTGCGCGTTTCGCCCGCGCCCGTCGGATAAATGACGAGTTCCGGCGGCTTTGAGGGAACAATCGCCAACACCGATTTTCCGTCCGGCGACAAATCCGTCGGCGTTCCTTCGCCTAACTGCACCAGCGGCGAGCCGTCGGTTTTTCGCAGGCAGGCGGCGTAATTTTTACCGGCGGATGTTTCCAAAAACAGCAGTGTTTGTCCGTCCTGCGACAACGCTTTTGAGTGCGAAGTTCTGAGCCATGATAAGTTGCGGTCCTCTTGAGTGCCGGGCGTGTGAACCATCGCGGCGTATCGGTAATCAATGCGGTTCACCAACCAGCGTCCGTCAGGAGCGATACTTTGAAGAATAAGTCCGCCCGGCGATTGGTCGGCGGTGCGCCGCAAGCCGTCGAAAGTCACGGCGAAAATCATAAAATTGCCGCCGCTCAGACTTGCCGAGAACAAAACTTCCTTGCCGTCCGGCGACCATGCGATTCCGCGCTCGCTCCAGTAGCCGTCGGTCAGCATCGTTTTCTTTCCGTCCAAGCCAACCATATTTACCGAGCCGCGGTCGTCACTCTTCTGCGGATGCTCGAAAAACGCGAAGCGCTCTCCGTCGGGCGAAACGCGCACATCGCTCAGGTTGCCGTTCGTTTCGTAAAGCACTTTTCCGATTGGATATTCAAGCCGGTCCTTGCCTTCGACTTCACGGATAATGGCAAGCTGCGTCCCGTCGGGCGACCAAGCCGCGAATTTTACCGCTTCGAGTATTTGGCGCGCCGCGCCGCCGACCAGCGGCATTCGCGCCAGCGTCCCTGTGAACGTCCGATGGCGAAGATATTTGGCATCCATCAAAATCGCCAGCTCGCCTTTTGAAGAAACATCGAGCAGGTGCGTTCCGCGAACGCCGATTGACTGCGGCGCGGGAAAATCAGGATGGATAGTGAAAAGTTCGGGCGTGTTGCCTTCGGTTGCCGCGCTATAGACGACCGTCTTTCCGTCGGGCGCGAAACCGGCTTGAAAAATCGCTTCGCTCCGAAAGTTTAATTGACGAAATGCGCGTTGTTTCGGGATTGCGCCGCGCAGTTGCCACGCATAATAAAATCCGGCAACCGATACGGCGGCAAACGCGGCGGCGAGCAGCCACGCAAGACGTTCGCGGGTGATTATTTTCCGGCGTTTGTAAGAAATAGAACCGGGAAACGCCCTGTCTAAACTCGAACTCGACGTTGTGGTTGACAACGCTTCGAGCGCAAAGCCCAAGTCGTGCACCGAGTGAAAGCGTCGTTCCGGTTTTTTCTCAAGACAGATGCCGACGAGTTTTTGCAGTGCCGGACTAATTTTTTCGTTTAATTCGCGCAACGCGGGCGGCTCATCTTTGAGAATCGCGCCCATCACCTCGACTGGCGAATCGCCGGTGAACGGTTTTTTTCCGGTAAGCATTTCATAAAGCACCACGCCGAAACTAAAAATATCCGACCGCGCGTCAACCGCTTTGCCGCGCGCCTGTTCCGGCGACATATAATCAACCGTTCCCAGCAACGCGCCCGGATTAGTTTTGACATAAGCGCGGGTCTTAGCTTCGGAATCCGTCGTGTGAATCTCGTTGTGAGTTCCGGTCAATTTGGCGATTCCGAAATCCAGCACTTTTACGAGACCGTCGTCGCGCAGCATTATGTTCTCCGGCTTGATGTCCCGATGAACGATTCCCGCTTCGTGCGCGGCAGACAGAGCCGACGCGACCTGCGCGGCGATGTCCAATATTTCGCGGGCGGACATCAGCTCGCCGCTTTTCATTTTTTCGCGCAGAGTTACGCCCGCGACGAATTCCATCACGATGAAATCCGCGCCGTTTTCCGCGCCGAATTCGTAAATGGTCAGAATATTCGGATGATTCAATGTAGAAACCGCCCGCGCTTCCTGCTCAAAGCGTTTCAGACGGTCTTTGTTGTCGGTTAAGTCGGCAGGCAGAAGTTTGAGCGCGACTTTGCGGTTAAGCCGCGCATCTTCGGCAAGATAAACTTCGCCCATTCCGCCTTTGCCCAAAAGTTCTTTGATTTTGTAATGCCCGATTTCCGTGTTGATGAGATTCGCCCGCGTTTCCCGTTCGGCAAACATCTCGGCGGCGAGCGATTCGGGCGGCGTGTCTATAAATTTGCCGGAAGCGTTTTCAAACGAGAGCAGAGATTCGACTTCACGCCGCAGATATTCATCCGCGCCGCACGATTCATTGAAAAACGCTTCACGTTTCTCAAGCGGAATTTCCAACGCCGCGTGATAGATTTCTTCAATCTGTTTTAGTCTCCTCACGTTCATTCAAATAAAGGTAGTGAACTTAAAGTAATGCTTTGTAAATTGCCACTAGCATTAGACGAGTGGTTAGCTTGGCAAAAGACACTCGGCTTTAGCCAAACTTCTAATTTAAATTTTTCCTCATCGCTTTAGCGCAATTAATCCGTGATTTTTTTAGTCAGATTTATCTGCGGCGGTTCGGCGGCGACTTCTTCGACCGTCTTGAAAAACTCTCCGAAAAACGGCGTGGCAAAATGCTCGTCGAGAGCGGCTTTATTCGCCCACGTTTCGTGCCAGAAAAAGAGCGTTTCGTCCTCGACTGATTGGTGAACGTCGTAATTTATACAGCCCGCTTCATTGCGCGAATCCGCCACGATTTTTAACGCCGCTGTTTTTAATTGCTCGATTTTGTCGGCTTTTACTTTTAAGCGTGCAAACAGCACAACTTTTTCGTTATTCAATTTTTTGTTCTCCTGTTTTATTGATTTTTTAGTTTTTCAGAGATTGATTAACAATCACCGATTGCTCGAATTGCTAAGTTTGCTTGCCGAGAATCCGGCGCAGTTCAGCCAAATTTTCCTTCAGCACGAAGCCATACGCTCCGGCTTCCGCCGCGGCTTCGCGCAACTCAACGTCGTTATACTGCGTGACGAGCAAAATCTTCGCCTTCGGGTATTTGCCGATGATTTGTCTGGTCGCCTTCAGCCCGTTTACTCGTTTCATTTCCCAATCCATCAAAACCCAGTCGGGAAGAAACCGCTCGTAGTATTCGAGAGCGTCAATGCCGTCTTCGCATTCGTAGATTTCTGCGGCGTCGGCAGGCAAAAACTGGCGCATCATCCGGCGCATCCGCGAACTGTCGTCAACGATTAAAACTTTCATCGGCACTCACAAAATCGAACTTTGAAAAGAAATACAGGTTGGATTTGAAAAGCAACTATAAACAGAAAAAAGCGGCTTGAAAATCCGTAGGCTTGCGTATATTGATCTATGTATGCTTGCGTATTTTTCTACGTAGGAATACATAGAACGCAGGCTGAAAAGGCGGGCTGATCTGGATGGGGCGGCTCGCGCCGGCAGTCTTTTACAATTCGGATTTATGAGTGATGGCGAATTTGACGAGCGCGAGATTGCCGCGCAGATTTAGTTTGCGGCTGATGTTGAGGCGGTGCGTGTCAATTGTGCGGTGGCTGACGAAAAGCTCGTCGCCGATTTCTTTGCTGGTTTTGTCTTCGGCGATCAACTGCAAAACGCGGAGTTCGGTCGGCGTGAGGAGACTGAGTTCGGGTTTGTCGCTTTTCAATTCCTCGGCGCGGCGGCGGCGATTTAAGAGCAGGGATGAGAGCGACGGGCTGATAAAAGATTTTCCGGCGGCGACCGCTTTGACGGCGGCGACAATATCAGTTGTCGCGTCGTCTTTGAGAACGTAGCCCGCGACGCTTAAATCCATCGCCGTTTGGAAAATTTCTTCTTCCGAGTGCATCGTCAGAAAAACGATTCCGATTTTGATTCGTCGTCCGCGCAGTTCGCGGACAAGTTCAAACCCGTTCATCTGCGGCATGTCAACGTCGAGAACGGCGACATCCGGCTGATGCGCCGCGATTAGCTCCAACGCTTCCGCGCCGTTTTTGGCTTCGCCGACGACGGTAAATTTCGCGTCCGAGTCGAGCATCTGCCGCAAACCTTGCCTGACAATCGAATGGTCGTCGGCAATCACGATTTTGATTTGATTTTCCATAGCTAATCGATTAATTTTGCGGCAAAGGTATTTTAATCAAAACATTCGTTCCGCCGCCAATCTCAGATTCGATTTCCTGCGTGCCGCCGAGCACTTTGACGCGCTCGGAAATTCCCAAAAGTCCGAATCCGCCTTTGTCGTTTATTTTGTTGTTTGCCGCATTTATATCGAAACCTTTGCCGTCATCGGAAATTAAAATCGTTAAGTTGCGCTCGCTTTTCTTCAGTAAAACCTGCGCTTCGGTCGCTTCGGCGTGTTTCAAAATGTTGGTCAAATTTTCCTGAATTATGCGGTAAACGCTCATCTCGGCATCGGGTTCAAACAAATCGTCCACGTCGTCGAGTTTGATTTTAATCTTGATCTGTCCCGTTTCGGCAATTTTGTTGAGCAAGGACTTGACGGCTTTGGTCAAACCGAGATTTTCGAGCAGGTAAGGGCGCAGATTGTAGGAAATTTCGCGCACTTCGCCGATGGTCTGCGTCGTCTGCGCGGTTATTAAATCGAGTTGCCGTCTGGTTTTTTCATCCGTAACGTCTTCCGCACTCTGCACGACGCTGTTTTTAATCATCGCCAGCGATTGCCCGATTGAATCGTGCAGTTCGGCGGCGATGCGGCGGCGTTCGGATTCGTGCGCGTTAATCAGGCGGCGCGAAAATTCTTCCTGCATTCGGCGGGCGTGTTCGAGATTAAAAATGCGGCGACGGTAAACGGCGTAAATGATTATTGACGCGATTGCCGCGCAAACGAGCAGAAAAATCCAGGTGCGATAAAACGGCGGCTTGACGACGATTTTCAGTGTCGCGCCTTCTTCGTTCCAAATGTTATCGCTGTTGGCGGCAATCACGCGAAAAGTGTATTCGCCCGGCGCGAGGTGCGGGAAGAATGCCGTCCGGCGATTTCCGGCTTCCGTCCAAGTTTCGTCCAGATTTTCGAGCCGGTAGCGAAAACGGATTTGTTCGGATTTGATGAAACTCAAGCCCGTGTAATCAATTTCGAGATTTTCCTGTCCGGGCAGCATCTCGATTTGCTTCGGCAGCTTGCCGAATTTTTCGTTATCAATCCGCGCGTCTTCGATGACGACGGGCGGCGGCAGCGGATTCGTCCTGACCGCTGCGGGATTGATAATCGCCACGCCGTTCTGCGTCGGAAACCAGAACCGCCCGTCGCGCATTTTCATTCCGGCGGGCTGTCCGCCGCCGTTGGCTTCCGCGCTGAGCATTCCGTCGGATTTGCCGTAGGCGGTCGAGATAATTGCTTGCCTTTTTCCTTCGGCAAATTCTTCGAGTTCGGCGCGGCTGACGCGGTAGATTCCTTGATTCGACGACATCCAGAAATTGCCGCGCTCGTCGGGCAAAATCTGGAAAACGCCGTCGCTGAATAAACCGTTTTCCTTTTTGTAGTTGGTAAATTTGCCGTCCGCGAAACGCGACAGACCGCTGTCGTAAGTGCCGATCCAGAGCGTTCCGCTCTCGTCTTCAAACAGCGAACGGATATGATTTCCGGTCAAACCGTTTTGCTCGGTAAAGGTGTTGATTTTTCCGTCGCGCAATTCGGCAAGTCCGGCGTATGTTCCGACCCAAAGCGTTTTGCCGTCGCGGGATTCGACAATCACCTTGACATCATTTCCGGGCAAATCGTCGGCGGTCGTCAGACGATTTAATTTCTCGCCGTCGTAGCTGTATAAACCGGTGTTGGTCGCAAACCACAAAACGCCGTTTTTGTCCTGGTGAATATCGAAGACGCTGGCGAGACCGGCGTCTTTCGCAAGACTGAAATTAAGCGCCTCCTGCGTTTCATGAAATTTTCCGTTCTGAAATAAAAACAACCCGTAATTAACGCTTCCGACCCACAAACGCCCGTCGCGGTCTTCGACCAGCGATTCGACGAGAACCCGTTTCCTGTCGCGGTAATCGGTAAATTTGCCGTTCCTAAAAACTGATAAGCCCTGACTCGTGCCGATCCAAACCGCGCCGCTTTTGTCTTCTAAAATCGGATAGACGTTTTTGCCGACCGATGTTTCATCGGTATAAAGCGGCGCGATAAACTGTTCGGTCATTCGGAAAAGACCGTTCGCGTTGCTCGCAATCCAGAGCGTTCCTTCACGGTCGAGAAAAATGTCCCTGACCGAATCTTTCGCCAGAGCCTCGTTCGCGTTGAAACATTCGTATTGATTTTGGGCGTAACGGCACACGCCTCGGCGGGCGACTCCGAACCAGATGTCGCCGTTTTTATCGCTGATAACTTTTGTGTCATACGACGATTGTTCATCTTTCGAGATTTTGACGACTTCCCCGTTCTGTAATTCGTAGACGTAAAATCCGACCGTGAACCATATTTCTCCTTTATCGGTTTCCAATATTTTTGTCGTAATATTACTGAAATCCGTGTTCGCAAAAAAGTCTTTCAAATCCGGCGGCAAGGCGTATTCGGTCCTTTCGCCAAACTTGTTTTCGACCAGTTTTTCCCGCGTCAAATTCCAGACCGCGCCCGACGGCGCGAAATAAGGATAGGTTAAATAATAATCGGCATCGGTGAATTTTTGTGCCAATGAAAAAGCATCGTTCTCGAATTGGAAAACGCCTTCGCGCTGATAGACCAGAATTTTTCCGTCAAGCCCTTTGGTTACGAAAGAAGCACTGTTGGAAGCCAAACCGTCGGCGGTAGTAAACTGCTTAAACTTGCCGCCTCTAAAACGAACCAGATTGTCTTCCTCGGTCAAAATCCACAAATCGTTGCCGTTCGCCAGCATTTTTTTTAGACGATTGTTCGGCAAATTCGGTGAGTTGCTTTTATTAAAAACCGTGAATCGCACGCCATCGAAACGCACCAGACCGTCGTTCGTCGTCAGCCACAGATAACCGTCCGCCGTCTGCGCGATGGCAGTCACCGAATTCTGCGGCAAACCGTTATCCGCCGTCCACTGATCAAACCGATACTGCGCCGCGCTGCTGCCGCAGGTTAATAAGAGAAATACATATGTATAAAATAATTGTCGAATCACGCTTTGACATTTTTAACCGGCGGCAAACTTCTCAACAAAATCGGCGAAAATTTATTGGATTAAGTGGAGAATATAATACATCAACCGACATCTGCGATTCGTCTATTTTTAATTGGCACAGATGCAAGGTTTAACGTCCCAGGCGGTCAAGTCGTGTGATAACCCGAATGTCGCTTTCCCGAATATAATCCAAAAAAGTTGTTAATTGTGAATGTTTTCCCCGGCAGTGCCTCTCTTCTCTTGGAAGATTTTATTGCAATGTTTCAATTTTTCGAGCCGCACATCCAAACTCTGTCTGACCGAACTGACTCTCTCGCATATCCGACTAAAGCTATAAATCAGTAGATTACCGTAAAAAGTTTAACGGGGAATCTTTTCGGCCAAAATATTTTCAGAATCATAACATTAGACAAAAAATAAGACATTTATTTTGTTTGGTCTCAGATATTCTACTTTCTGCGCCCCTTTTATCATAAAATAATGACTGAGATTCCAAAACCTTCTCATTTGGGCAGGTTGCATATATTAACGGCAGAAGAGATTCAAA